>NZ_JBHTAB010000004.1:0-113182 GCF_042663345.1 Haloferax chudinovii | reverse complement strand
TGGGCGGACGCTCTGAGTGCCTTCCTCACCGCGCACGCACGGTACGACGGACTCCGCGCCCGGTTCGCCAACGAACAGGGCGACGAGTTCGAGATACCGCTGGTAGATGCGTGGGGAGAAGAGTACTCGAAGAAACAGTACGCACGGGCGATGGCGCTCCAGCGGCAGATGGCCGGCGGCGACCGACCGAGTGGCGGTGAATCAATCGCGGCGTGGGACTCGCCCGCGACCGCGATGCTCACCCTCACCGCGTCGTCGGTTCCTGACGGGACTCGGGTACCGCCGGTAGAACATGCTGACGCCGTACACGACTCGTTCTCGTACGACGGCGTACGCGACACACTCCGCAACACGATGGAGTATCATCTCGGGCTCGACGCCGACCAGTGGGGCTACTGGCTACAGGCAGAGCCGCACGGAATGGACGGCGACGGGAGCGGGATGAACGCGTGCTACACGCATCTCCACGTGGGCGTGTACTTCGATACGGAACCGCTGGGACTCGACGACGACCTGCACAGCGTCGGCTCCGAGTTCGAGCGGGTCATCGACAAACACGTCGAAGTGTGCGAGTACGCCGGTCGGTCGGCACACGACTACGATACGATAACCGACTACGTAGAGGAGTCGAACGGCTGTATCTCCCTGAACGCGAGCGTGGAGAACATGGGTTCGTACCTCGCGGCGTACATGGGCGGATACACCGAGGAACTCCTCGACAAGCCAATCGAGTACCTCGCGTGGGGCTCGATTTACTGGTCGGCGGCGCGCCGTCGAACCTCACGCTCGAAGGTGCTCACCGAAGCGATTGCCGCGGACGCCTGCGAACAGCGGGCTGAGTCCGACGAGTCGAACCAGACCGACGCGCACGGCGACGCGGTCGTGTGGGACGACGGCCGTGGCCCTGATGTTGTCTGTGAATGCTGTGGTTCTGGATGGGCGATAGACCAGTCGCGGCTCGACGCGCCTGTCTCCGACGACGACCTGAGCGACGCCCTCGACGCCGAAGGAGAGTCGGACGAGACTGAGCGCGAGCTGACGCTGGCCGAACGCTGGCCGACCGCGACCGCGGCGGCGAGCGTCGGAGAGTCGACCACGAAGACTCGAATACGGAAGCGCGTCGAAACGGAGTTGAAGTACTGTAACGATGTACCAACGGTAGCCGAAATGCTCGGCCGGAACATGATAGACCCGAAGCACGCCGAGTTCGTCGAATCGGTGATGAACGGCGAGGACGACTCCGAACCGGAATCGTTCCGCCGGGCGTCGCTCGATTCCGAGTGGCACCTAGAGGCCATCGTCGACCGCGACGGCGAGGAGCACGCGCCGAACGGCGGCGGCGTCGACATGGCCCCGCTGAAGCTCCCGGTACAGCGCATCCTCGACGAGACGAGACTACGGCACAGTCTCGGACGTGGAGAGATGTGGCGGTGCTCGAAGTGTAACTTCGCGTACCACGACGACGGGACGGTGCACGCACGTCACTTCGTCGAGGAGCACGGTATCACGGACCCAGAGAGCGCGGACCATGTACTACTGGTAGATGACTACTACGACGAAGACAGGGAGTGTATGCGGCACCCAGCGGAGCGGCACGACTCCGGATAAGAATCCTTATTCGGAGACGTGAATGCACAAGCAGAACGAGACACATCATCAGCGAAACCACCGGTTTCGCCACCCATCCACCCGCCCCCTTTACGGGTCAGGGTGGTGGGTGCTCACTCGTCGGCGTCGAGTTCGCTGGCGTCGAGCTCGCCTGAAACGTAGGCCTTGCCCAGCTCAGAAATCTCGTAGTAGCCTTCTTCACCGACCTTTTCGACGAGTCCGTACTTCTGCAGTCGCTTGAGCCGTCTCTTGATAGTCGAACGATGTGGAGACGCGATCTCCCTGCGTTCGAGGTTGAACAGAATCACCCGTGGTGGAACAGCGGCACCAGTATCGGCTAAGAACTGGAGGATAGGGTCATCGTACTTGCTCCACCAAGTGGGTTGCACGTCCACAGGGACACAGGTAAGTTTCTTAATGCTCACGGAAATGATAAGTTGGCCCTAAATGTTGCAGAATGAAACGAACAAGGTTAGGTTTATTGCGCAGTCCCACACAGAAGGAGAGTAACGGAAGCTACACGCGGACCTGACCGTGGTCGGGTCCATCCAGAATCAAAGTGGACCCAGTGTTGCACCACTGGCCCGCGGTGGCTCCCGTAAACAGGCTACGGAAGCATGTTCAACAACAATCCGAGGGGCCTTGAACCCCTACGAATCCCAGCAGAATCGACCTCGACGGTACGTCCGAGTTTCACTTTCGCTAGAACCTTCACTTTCACTCCGGGGAGTGGATTTGGGGTTTATACGTCTACCCACCAACGTCTCTCTCGGTTGAAGGTCCGGCACGGGGAGAAACAGTCTGACAGGACGCTCCCCGTGCGTATCGGTCCCGATACCGAAGCCATCGAACCCAGAAATCAGGAATCCGGGAGTTTGGAGCCTCGGAACCAAGAACCCATGACACACTACGAAAGCCCCCACCGTAAGCGTAGCGAACGGAGTGTAGCCGAACCGGAGGTGCGGCACGATGAGTAAGGAACTCACCGTGCTACAGCTGTCCGAGGAACAGCGGGAAGCCCTCGCCGATGGTCGAAGCGCGACCTTCGGTTTCGACGAGTCGATCATCTTCGTGACGCCGGAGGAGATCGACGCGGAGAGACTGGCCGACTTCCTCGACGCCGAGGTGAACACCCGGCGGGTGACGCGGGAGGTGCTGTGATGACCGACGAACTGCGGGACCTCTCACCACGTGAAGCGCGTGAGCGGTTCCTCGCTCGACGGGCGCAGACACAAGCGAAAGCGACGATTCGGTCGTACCGGAATCGGCTGAACGCGTTCGTTCACTGGTGCGAGTCGGAGAACGTGGAGTCGATGGCGGACCTGAACGGCTGGCTCGTCGACGAGTATCAGGCGTACCGTGAGAGACAGGGCATGTCGCCGTCGACGGTGAAGGGCTCGGTTGTCGCGCTACGGCAACTGGTGAAGTACTGCCACCGCATCGAGGCCGTCGACCCGGACCTGCTGGACAAAATCAAGGTACCGAAGCTCTCGAAGGCTCAGCAGACCAGCGACGAGACGCTGGCCGCTGAGGACGCGCTGAACCTGCTGTCGATGTACCGTGAGTCTCGTCGGCTCTACGGAACGGCGTGGCACGCGTTTCTGGAGGTGACGTGGCACACGGGCGCTCGGATGGGCGGCATCCGGGCGCTCGACCTCGGCGATTTCGATAGGGAAGAACGGTCGCTGGAGTTCCGTCACCAGCCGGAGACTGAGACGCCGCTGAAGAACAAGGAGGACGGCGAGCGTGTCGTCGGTCTCCCTGAGCCGGTGGTCGATGCTCTCGACGAGTACATCGCTCGTGAGCGGTCGGACAAGCGCGACGAGTACGGGCGCGAACCGCTGTTCTCCTGCCGACAGGGGCGACCGTCGCGGACGACGGTTCGGTCGTGGTCGTACCTCGGGACGCAACCGTGTCTGTACAGGGAGTGCCCGCACGGTCGGGAGCGTCACGCGTGTTCGTACACGACTCGCGGCGCTGGAAGTAAGTGTCCGTCTACCCGGTCACCGCACGCGATTCGGACGGGGTCGATTACGTGGCAACTCGACCGCGGGGTTCCGATTGAGCTTGTGGCTGAGCGTGTGAACGCGACGCCTTCGACGATTCGCCGGTACTACGACAAGGCGGACGAGCACGAGCGGTTCCGTGAGCGGCGTCGTGAACTGAGCGCATCTCTCGATATTCAGAACGATGACTGAGGGAGTGCGCGAATACGACGGTCTCACGGGCCACCGTGCCGCTGTCTGCCGATTTTACTCAACCCTCCGGCCCCACTCTAAACTTAATCCTTTCGTAGGGTTTTATTTAGTAGCAGAGGCGCTGTACCGCCGGTTTAGCGGAACCCGGGAGGTGCGTTCTCCGTGAGCGATTCATCATCAGCGGAGGGCCCCGACATCGACGAACGACGACTGGAACCTCGGCGTATCAATCGAGACGTCTTCCGCGAGAGCCACGCCGCTCTCACAGGAGCACTGCGACGGCACCCAGTGCGACGCCGACGGCGACGACAGCCACCAAACGCGCCGCCCGCCTGTCGGGCACGCGAAAAACACCGGCCGCCATCACCGAGACGAACCCGCCGAGGAGCGCGCCCCGGACGAACTCGGAAACCCCCGTGACTGAGTCTGCCGGTACGAGCACCCGGAGCGCGACCAGTCCCACGAGTCCGACGAGAACCAGCGCGCCGTCGCGGCGGAGGTCCCGCGGCTGTTTCTCCATCGCGCCGAGATAGTGTACTCTGTTTGAAAAGAATTGGTGTCCGATTCGGAAGATATTACCACAAAAATACCAATCGATTATAGTCGCTCGGGGTGACGGCGCGGTATGGTACGGGACACAGCGCATCGACTCGCCGAGTACCTGAGCAGGCGCATCGGCGACGGGCTTCGGACGGTCGTCATCGCCGACGACGACGGGTACGAACTGGAATACATCCGCGACGACCTCTCGGAGCGGTACACCAAACGGATGCTGGCCGACGTCGTCTCCGATCTCCGAGTCGAAACGCCGTTTTCGACCCCCAGCATCGACTCACCGCCCGCCGGCGAGCGCCGCGCCGTCGTCTACTACTACGAGAACGCGTTCATCCTGCAGTTTTCGTTCTCCGAGACGGAGCAAATCATCATCAGCATCGGAACCGACGCCGGAACCGACCTCCTGCAGTTCATCGAGGACTGCCGGCGCATCGTCGACCGGAACAACTGAGCACCGGGGCGTTCCCGTCTCGGGCCCGCCGACCGCGGCGACGTCGCCGGGGCACAACGATTTTCTCTCACGCGCCCGAGGTGAGAGTGATGGAACTCGTCTCTGTCGCCGCGCTCGCCGAGAACCGCGTCATCGGCCGCGGCGGCGAACTCCCGTGGCCGAGTATCCCCGCGGACAAAAAGCAGTACCGCGCCCGCATCGCCGACGACCCGGTCGTCCTCGGCCGGACGACGTTCGAGTCGATGCGCGACGACCTGCCGGGGAGCGCCCAAATCGTCATGAGCCGAAGCGAGCGGTCGTTTTCGGTCGACACCGCCCGCCGCGCGGCGAGCGTCGAGGACGCGGTGGACATCGCGGAGTCGCTGGGCGCGGAGACGGCCTACGTCATCGGCGGCGCCGCAATCTACGCGCTGTTCCAGTCCTCCCTCGACCGGATGGTACTGAGTCGCGTCCCCGGCGAGTACGAGGGCGACGCGTTCTACCCCGAGTGGGACGACGACGAGTGGGAACTCGACTCGGAGACCGACCACGAGGGCTTCACGCTCCAAGAGTGGGTCCCGGCCGACCGCGACTGAGGACCGGGCCACGCCCGCGCGGCTGGCGTCCGCGCATCTCGCGGCGAGGGTCGCTGGGGCGCGTAGCTTGATACGCCGGAGGGCCGTAGCGGGCGACGATGCGCCCGAACGTCGACACGCGGATTCTCGCGCTCGCGCTGGCTCGGATGGTCGACGCCCTCGCCAACTCGTTTCTGGTCGTCGTCCTCCCGTTGTACATCGGGAGCCAACTGGTGTCGATGCCGTCTTTCGTCGGGACGACGCTCTCGCTCGGAGTCGTCGAGTTGCCCCTCTCGACCGAACTCCTCATCGGCGTCGTGCTCTCGCTTTTCGGCTTTCTCAACAGCTTGAGCCAGCCGTTCACGGGGTCACTGTCTGACCGGACGGGGCGACGGCGGGTCTTTCTGTTGACCGGGCTCGCGCTCGTCGCCGTCGGGAGCGCCGGCTACCTCGTGTTCACGGACTACGGCTCGATACTCGTCATGCGCGCGTTGCAGGGCATCGGCGCGGCGTTTACCATCCCGGTCACGGTGGCGCTCGTGAACGAACTCTCCGGGGAGGACGAACGCGGCGGCAACTTCGGCCTCTTCAACACCTTCCGACTGCTCGGCTTCGGGACCGGCCCGCTCGTCGCCGGCGGCGTGGTCACCGCCGGCCCCTACTCGCTCGCCGGCGTCGAGCTCTCCGGCTTCGACGCCGCGTTCCTCGTCGCCGTCGTCGGCGCGGCGGTCAGTTTCGTCCTCATCGCACTGCTCATCGAGGACCCCGAACGGACCGACAGCGAGGCGGCCGACGACATCTCGCTTTCGGTGCGGAACCCCGACGGGTCAGGCCTCGACCCGGTGTTCGCCCTCGGCGTCGCCACCGTCGTGATGGCGCTGAGCATCGCCATGTACGCCCCGCTGGCCAACGTCATCAACGAGCGCCTCGACCAGGGGACGTTCCTGTTTTCGGTGCAGTTCGGCGCGACCGTCCTCGCCAACGTCGTCTTCCAGTACCCCATCGGCCGGCTGAGCGACCGCTACGGGCGGCGGCCCTTCCTCGTCGGCGGCTTCGTCCTCCTGCTCCCGACGACGCTCGCACAGGGGTTCGTCCAGACGCCGGGGCTGATGATTCTCGCGCGGTTCCTGCAGGGCGTCGCGGTCGCGGCCGTGTTCGCCCCCTCGCTCGCCCTCGCGGGCGACATCGCCAAGGCGGGCCAGTCGGGGTCGACGCTCTCGCTTCTCACGATGGGGTTCGGCCTCGGGGTCGCCATCGGCGCGCTGTTTTCGGGCGTCCTCGTCGGCTTCGGCTTCGCGGTCCCCTTCGTGGCCGCGACCGCGCTCGGCGCGGTCGGACTCCTCCTCGTCTACACGCAGGTCGGAGAAACCGTCGAGAGCGACGGCGGGGGCGGCGGCAGTCCCGCGCCCGCCGGCGGCGGCTAATCGCGGTTCGGGTGCGATGCCGCGTCCGCATCCGCAACGATACCGAGCAAGAACGACCGAATCGTCGCCGCCGTCTCGTCCCACGTCGGATGCGCGAGAAAGCGGTCGCGGGCCGCGAGCGACAGCGACTGCAGACGACGGCGATTCCGACACAGCGGGGCCACCACGTCGGTGAGTTCGGCGGAGTCGGTCGGGTCGACGAGGAAGCCGTTTTCGCGGTGCGCGACGAGTTCGCCCGCACCGCCGGCCGACGAGACGAGCGCCGGGAGGCCGAACCCCATCGCCTCGACCGCGGCGATGCCGAACCCCTCGTAGTGCGAGGGGAGCGCGAACAGGTGGGACTTCCGGAGCGTCGCCGCGAGGTCGGCGTCGGAGAGCCGGCCCGCGAACGTCACGCGGTCGTCGATGTCGCGGTCGACGGCGAGCTCCGAGAGGGAGTCGGCGTAGTCGGCGTCGACCGCCGCGCCGACGACGGTTAGCTCCCAGTCGCCGCGGACGCGGGCGAGTCCGCGGAGCAGGCCGTCGACGTTCTTCCGCGGTTCGAGGTTGCAGACCGTGACGACCCGGAGCGGGCCGTCGACGGCGCGCGCCCGTATCTCGTCGTCGCCGAGGGGCGCGCCGAACGACGAAAAGCGGTCGCCGGCCGGGGACGCCACGACGCTCGGTTCGGGGTCGGTGACGGCCGCGACCGTCCGTTTCGTCGTCTCACTGTTGAACACGAACGCGTCCGCAGAACGGAGGTAGCGACGCTCAACCGCGCGGCGGGCGTGTCGTCGCCACGCCCGCAACGGCTCCAGCGAGCTGAGGTGGTGGACGACCGAGACGACCGGGACGTCGTCGTCGAGCAGGGCGTTCGGGCCGACGAGCGAGGGGTGACACAGCTCGTCCTGCAGGACGACGTCCGCGTCGAGGTCGCGGAGGCGGCGGACGGCGGTGAGGTTGTCTCGGAGCCGCTTTCGGTACGGCCGCTCGGGGAGCGAGACGACCGTCACGTCGTCGCCGGCGGCGCGGAGTCCGCCGACGAGTTCGGTGTCGTAGCGATAGCCGCCGGAGCGGTCGTCGAGCGGGCCGTAGACGACGAGAGCGACCCGCACGTCAGAGCGGTGTCTCGTAGGTCGCGCTCGCCACGTCGTCCTCCCAGACGCGGACGGAGACGTGTTGGGGGGCGTCGAGAGAGGCGGCCTCGACGAACCGCTCGCACACCTCGCGTGCGAACCGCTCGACGCTCGGGTTCTGTCCGGCGAACTCCACGAGTTCGTTCATCGTCTCGTCGCGGTAGCGAGACAGCGTCGCGTCCAGCGCGGCCTTCACGTCGTCGATGTCGACGAGGTAGCCGTACTCGTCGAGTTCCGGCCCCGAGAGTTCGACTTCGACGGTGAACGCGTGAGAGTGCAACTCACCCTCCGGGCCGGGGTTCGGAACCGTCAGGTAGTGCTGGGCGATGAGGTCCCTGCGGACCGAGACGCGGTACATGAACTGTCAAGCGTTCCGGTAGGTAAAGAGGATTTGGACGGCCTCGTCGGGGGCGTCTTCGAGGAGCCGGTAGGCCCGCGCGGCGGACTCGACATCGATTCGATGGGTTACGAGCGGGTCGAGCGGGAGGTCTTCGAGGTGGTCCCACGCCAACGAAAAGCGGCGGTCGGCGTCCCAGCGCCCGCGGAGGTCGGGGTCGATGGTGCTGACCTGACTGCTCTCGACGCTGATGCGCGAGCGGTGGAACCGCCCGCCGAGGTCGAGGGTGGCGGGCTTGGTGCCGTACCACGACCCGACGACGACCCGGCCGTCGTACCGCGTCACCGACAGCGCGTCGTCGAGCGCGTCGGGGTCGCCCGAGAGTTCGAGCGTCAGGTCGGCCCCGTCGGCGGGCGCGTCCAGCGACTCGGGGTGGACGGCCTCGTCGGCACCGAGGGCCTCGGCGATGCCCCGGCGCTCGGCCACGCAGTCGACCGCGGTCAGGCTCCCGAGCGGGAACGACGCGAGGAGGGCGGTGGTGACGAGCCCGACGACGCCCTGTCCGAAGACGACGACGTGCTCGCCGATGAGCGGCCGGCCGTCCATCACGAAGTTGAGCGCGGTCTCCATCGTCGGCAGGAGCGCGGCGCGCTCGTCGGGCACGTCGTCGGGGATGGCGATGAGTTCCGAGGGAGACGCCAGAAAGCGGCTCTCGTGGGGGTTGAACGCGAAGACGCGGCTCCCGAGCCGCGAGTCGGGCACGTCGTCGCCGACGGCTTCGATTTCGCCGACGGCGGCGTAGCCGTAGCGGAGCGGAAACGAGAGGTCGCCGTCGAGCGCCGCGATGGACTCGTCGGCGGCGAGGTCGGTCGGGGCCTCGCCCCGGTAGACGAGCCGTTCGGTCCCGGAACTCACGGCGGAGGTCAGCGTGCGGACGCGGACCTCCTCGGGGCCGGGGGCGGGCACGTCGCGGTCGCGGACCTCGACGCGTTCGGGGGCCACGAAGTAGACCGCGCGACCCTCCATCGCTCAGTCGTCTGCGGTCTCGACGGCGGCGTTGGCGAACTCGACGGTCGTGCCGCGGTGGCGGCAGTCTTCGAGCGCGTGCTTCGCCGCGAAGCCCGCCTCGTGAGCGTTCGACGCCGTGCCGACGCCGACTTTGAGTTCCACGTCCGCCTCGGCCTCGACGTGGTCGATGGCGTCGCGGTACTGGTCTTCTGTGAGGTCGGGCGTGACCGAGATGATGTTGTCGCCGCCGACGAAGAACGACAGCGCGCCGTGTTCCTCGCGCAGGTGGCGCATGAGCGACGCGTAGCCCTGTTCGATGTGGATGAACGTGTCGAACTCGTTGAGGCGGTCGGTGTACTTGCCCGTCGCGTCGTTCACGTCGAAGTGCGCGATTTGGAGGTCGGTTCCCGTGCGGTCGGCCGCCGGGAGCGTCTCCCCGGAGAGCACCTCGCGGCGGTCGCCGTCCTGTGCGCTCCCGACGCGCTGGATGCGGTCGGTGGCGCGTTCGAGCGCGACTGCGGGCGACCGGTCGACGCCGATACCGAGACTGAGCGTCACGGGATAGCGGTTCGCGATAGACTCCTGCAGCAGTTCGTGGTCATCGTGGTCGAGGCCGTTCGTGACCGCGACCATGTTGTCGAATCGGGTGAAAAACGCGTACCCGTCGCGAGCGCCGACGAACTGGGCCAAGTCGGCGAAGAGCCGCGACTGGAGCGTCTGGAGGTCCATCTCCCGCCGCGGGTCCGGGGTGACCGTCCACGGCCCGTAGTTGTCGATTTGGACGAGTGTCAGCTGCGTGTTCGTCACGGTAGACGAGTAGGGCGACGCCCATATTGGTCTTTGGTTCTGTGACGGTTCCGCCGCAACCCCGAGCCGCTCAGCCCCCCGACTCCCGAATCGTCCGGCTGGCGACCACGTCGAGAACCGCCCACGTCACCAGCCACACGCCGACAGACAGGAGGGCGATAGCCGCCGTCGACAACAGCGGGACGACGACGGAGACCGTGGCCACGATGGAGAACGTCAGAAACACCGCGACCATCGCGGTCACGAGCCCGTAGACGCCGACGGCGCTGTTGCCGGTCGCCGGCCCGCGAAGCCACCCGGTCAATCGCTTCGAAGAGACATCCATGCAACGACATATGTTACCAACAAACATAATGGTTCTCTCGGGCGAACGTTCAACAGCCCCGCCGCCCTACCGAGGACGATGGACTACCGAGGTGTCGTTCTCGACGTCGACGGAACCGTCGTCCGCGGTGACGAAGCGATTCCGGGCGCGCTCGACGGGCTCGCCGCCGTCGACGCCGCCGGACTCGACCGGATTTTCGTCTCGAACAACCCGACGAAGGCCCCAGTCGCCTACGAGGCGCGGCTCCGCCGAGCGGGCATCGAGGCGACCGCCGACGAGGTGGTCACCTCCGGCACGACCACCACGGCGTACCTCGCCGACCGGCATCCCGGTGCGCGGACGTTCGCCATCGGCGAGGCGGGCTTCCGCGAACAGCTTCGAGCGGCCGGTCTCGAACTCGTCGGCCCCGGCGACGACCCCGAGGTCGTCGTCGTCGCCATCGACCGCGAGTTCCACTACGACGACCTCCGCGACGCCAACCGCGCGCTCCGCGGCGGGGCCGCCTTCTACGGCACCGACCCCGACGTCATCATCCCGACCGCCGACGGCGACATCCCCGGGTCGGGCGCGATTATCAACGCCGTCGCGGGCGTCGCCGAGCGCGACCCCGACGCGATTCTCGGCAAGCCCTCGCGGGTCGCACAGGAGTACGTCCTCGACGAACTCGGCCTGCCGCCCGAGGAGGTGCTCATCGTCGGCGACCGCCTCGACACCGACATCGCGTTCGGCCTCGACGCGGGCATGGGCACCGCGCTCGTCCGAACCGGCGTGACCGACGACGCCACCCTCGCGGCGAGCGAGTACGAACCCGACCACGTCCTCGACGGCCTCGGCGACATCGGACGCATCGTCTCGGAATAGCCCGGGGTGACCGCGAGGGCGGTCGAACCTCGACGGCCGCGCCGTCGGCGGCCCACCTGCACAATCATTATCGTTCTGACGCGACAACTAGCGACCGGGTGATGCCCATGTCCGAAAAGAAGATTCTGCTCCTCGCCGGCGATTTCGTCGAGGACTACGAGATTATGGTACCGTTCCAGGCGCTCCAGATGGTGGGTCACGAGGTCCACGCGGTGTGTCCCGAAAAGGAGGCGGGCGACAGTTGTAAGACCGCCGTCCACGACTTCCGCGGCGACCAGACGTATCTGGAGACCCGCGGCCACGACTTCGCGCTGAACGCGACGTTCGCCGATATCGACCCCGCGGACTACGACGCGCTCGTCGTCCCCGGCGGCCGCGCGCCGGAGTACCTCCGCGGCTACGACGAGGTGCTCGACGCCGTCCGGCACTTCTTCGACGAGGGGAAGCCGGTCGCCGCAATCTGCCACGGCCCGCAGATTCTCGCCGCCGCGGGCGTCCTCGACGGCTACGAGATGACCGCCTACCCCGCCGTCCGCGCGGAAGTCGAGCGCGCGGGCTGTTCGTGGGTCGACGAGGTGACCGTCGACGGCAACCTCGTCACCGGGCAGGCGTGGCCCGACCACCCCGAGTGGCTGGCGGCGTTCCTCGACGTGCTCGGCACCGAAATCAGCCACGAACCGGCCCCGGCGGCCGCGGACGACTGATTCGCCGAGCCGCTCACGCGATATCGCGTGTGAGAATGTCTGACAAAGGTTTTTATTAAGGGGGACGAAGGGAGTGGTATGGAAGAGCCGAACAGCCCGTACTTCCGCGAACAGGTCGACGACGTCGTCGAATCGGACCCCCAAGACCGCGAGGTTATCATCGTGGAAGGCGAGGCTATGAGTCTTCGAAGCTATAAGAAGCGCCGCGACTGACCCGGCGGAAGACGCCGAGTTCGCCGCGACAGCCGCCGCTTGCGGCCGTCGATTTCTGCGAAAGAATGCGAGTGCGTGTCGGCGCGAGCCGCGAGCGACGCTTAGAACGCGTCGCCGACGACGGTCACGTCGGCCTGGAGCTCCTCGCGGAGCGCGTCGTGGACGTGACAGATGTCTTCGGCGAGTGCCGTGATTTCGGCGAACTCGTCGTCCGAGAGGTCGGACTCCACGTAGACGTCGAAGCTGATGCTCGTGAGGTCGTCGCCGTCGTCGAGGTCGGCGTCGGCGTCGATCTGGACCTTACCGAGGTCGTCGAAGCCCGTCTTCTGACCGCCGACGCGGAAGGCGGGGAGGAAACAGGAGGCGTACGTCGCGACGAGCGCGGCGTTCGGGTTCGGTCCCGTCTCGTCGGTGGCGTCGATCTGGAGGTCGAAGTCGCCGACCTGACTCGTGCATGCGAAACCGTCCTCGCTGACAGTAGAGGTCTGGATGTCGGACATTCGTATCGAAGGTGGGAGCGACCGACCCTAAAAGTTGCTCAATAGGACAACGGTGTGCACAAGCGCCGTCCCCAGCAGACGCGCCTGCGGCCGACCGGAGCGGCTAGTCGAGCGTGAACGACTCGTCGCCGTCGAGGGCGTTGACCTCGGCGTGACTGCCGGCGGCCTTGACCTCGCGCTCGAAGTCGCGCACGTCGATTTCGATGGCCGGGAACGTGTTGTAGTGCATCGGGAACACGTGGTCGACGTCGAGCCAGTCGGCGGCGATAGCGCCCTGCCACGGCCCCATCGTGTAGTGGTCGCCGACCGGGAGCGCGGCCGCGTCGGGTTCGAAGTACGCGCCGAAAATCTCGCGCATGTCGGTCATGAGTCCCGTGTCGCCGGCGTGGTAGAACGTCGTCGACTCGGCGTCGGACGCCTGTGTCGGCACCGTGTCGCTTATCATGTAGCCGCCCGGCATACCGGCCTCGTGCTCGTAGCCGGTGTTGATGCCGTTCGTGTGGTCGGCGCGGACCATCGTGACGTACGCGTCGCCGAGTTCGACCGTCCCGCCGATGTTCATCCCGATGGTGTCGTCGACGCCCATCTCGGCTTCGACGTAGCCGGTGAGTTCGGGCGTGCCGACGACCGTCGCGCCGTCGAACTCGCCTGCGTGGGCGATGTGGTCCGCGTGCCCGTGGGTGAGAAGCACGTAGTCCGGGGTCTCAACGTCGCTCGGGTCGAGAGAGGTGGCGGGGTTGTCGAAAAACGGGTCGATGAGAAGCGAGGTGTCTCCGACCGTGACGTACCACGTCGAGTGACCGTGCCAGGTGAGTTCCATAGCGCCCGAAAGTACACGCGAAATACACAAAAAGCTATTCGCAGGGGGTGGTGTGACCGCTTTTCGCCGGGCGCGCTCGTCGGCGGGTCGCGGCGATGCTCGTCGTTTTTCGCGGCGACGGTCGGCGAGACGGCCCCGCCGCTCTCGCGTCGAGTTCGACAGCAGAATCGGCCGCCGGAGTCCACTCGAACGAACCCTCCGGGCGGCCGATACACGTCCGTCATCCCACGACTACAGAAGCGATGCGAATCGTGCAAGAACGTCGCACGTCACCGGCCGTCCCGCGCGATGTAAAAGCCTATCACGCCCCCCGCCGAGGCGTGGGGCATGCATCACGTTCGATTCCGCGACCCCGCGGGCGCAGTGCGAACCGGCGAGTGGCACGGCGATTCCGTCTCTTTCGGCGGCGACGACTACGACCTCGACGAGGTCGACGTGCTCCCCCCGTGCGAGCCGTCGAAAATCGTCTGTATCGGCCGCAACTACGCCAAGCACGCCGAGGAGCGCGACGAGGAGGTTCCCGACCGGCCGCTTTTGTTCCTCAAGCCGCCGAACGCGGTCGCCGGCCACGGCGACACCGTGACGCTCCCCGCGGGCAAAGAACAGGTCGAACACGAGGCCGAACTCGCGGTCGTCATCGGCGAGCAGTGCCGGAACGTCGCGCCCGAGGACGCCGAGGACGTCATCGCGGGCTACACCGTGATGAACGACGTATCCAACCGCGACGACCAGGACATCGAGACGAACTGGGTCCGCGGCAAGGCGTTCGACGGCTCCGCCCCGCTCGGGCCGGTCCTCGCCGACCCCGACCACCTCCCCGACGACGCGAGCATCTCGCTTCGTGTGAACGGGGAGACGCGACAGGACTCCGGCATCGAACACCTCATCTTCTCGATTCCCGACCTCGTCGCCGAAATCACGACCTACATGACGCTCGAAGCGGGCGACGTCATCTCGACGGGGACGCCCGAGGGCGTCGGGCCGCTGGAAGACGGCGACCACGTCGCGGTCGAAGTCGAGGGCGTCGGCGTCCTCGAACACGACGTGCGACAGGACTGAGCGCGACCGTCACCCCGTTTTTTCGGAGGCGAGTTACAACCCGACCGTATGCGTGTCTCTCGGTTGACACTCGTCGGCATCGCGATACTCGCGCTCAGCGCCGTCGCGGGCGTCGCGGCGCTCCCCGAACTCCCCTCTTCGGTCGCGATTCACTTCGGCGTCGGCGGCGACCCCGACTCCTTCGTCGCCGCCCCGCTCGGCGTGCTTCTCGTCCCGGCAATCGGCGTCGGTGCGCTCGTCATCACCCGGTTCCCCGGGGCGGCTGGACGCGGAACCAGCGTCCCGCCCGTCTTCGACTCGGTACTGGCGACGTTCCTCGCGTACGTGCAGGCGCTCGTCCTCGCGTACAACCTCGGCGCGCGGTTCGACATGCTCGTCGCGGTCGTCCCGGCGGTCGTCACGTTCGGCGTCGTCGCCGTCGTCCTCGACCGCGCGGGTCGAGAAGGCAAGTCCTATGATTAGGCTGGCCTAATCCCCGTCGAATGCGACTGACGCGACGGGACGCGCTGGCCGTGCTCGCCGGTCTCGGCGTCACCGGCGGGGCCGTCTCGCTGACGCAGTTCGACCCGCCGACCGCCGATTCGACCGGCGAGGCAGGCGAGTCGACTGGTGAGGACGGCACGGACGCCGACAGCGACGACACCCCCCCGACCGCGGTACGCGAGACGATGGTCGCCGCCGGCGAGGTGGTCTACCCGAGCGCCGTCGACGGAATCCCCGAGTTCGTCGAGACCTACGTCGTCGGTCGCGCACGCGACGACTCTCGTCGGGGCGCGATGGTCGACGCGGCGACCGAGTTAGACGGCGTGGCCCGCGACTGGGAGGGCGCGGCCTTCGCCGACCTACCGACGGGCGACCGCGACCGTCTCCTGCGCGAACTCGGCGTCGACACCGCCGACCCGGTTCCGGACGGGGCGCTCTCCGAGCGCCTCCGGTTTCACGTCGTGAACGAACTGCTCTACGCCTTCTACGCCTCGCCGACCGGCGGCCGCCTCGTCGGCATCGAGAACCCCATCGGCCACCCCGGCGGGACCGAGAGCTACCGGCGGGCGACGATGGACGGGGGCGAGACGGCCGAGGGGGGCGAGACGGCCGAGAATGACGGAAGGGCCGAGGGTGACGGGACGCCCGAGTCCGGGGGTGACGATGGATAGAACCCCCGTCTCAGACGCCGACGTGTGCGTCGTCGGTGCCGGCCCCGCCGGCGGTATCGTGGCCCATCGCCTCGCCGAGTCGGGGGCATCGGTCGTCGTCCTCGAAGCCGGGCCGCGGTTCGACGGCGACAGGCGGGAGCAACTGGAACAGCATATCCGCCCCGGCCTCGGCGGCCCGTGGGAGATGGGCGGCCCGCGGGACGCGTTTTCCTCCTCCGGCGACTCGTTTTACCCGCTGAACGCCGCCCGCGTGAAGGGCGTCGGCGGGTCGACGCTCCACTGGCAGGGGATGGTGATGCGACTCCACGAGCGCGACTTCGAACTCGACACCAGACACGGCGTCGGGGTCGACTGGCCCGTCGGCTACGGCGACCTGCGCCCGTACTACGCCGCCGCGGAGCGCGAACTGGGCGTCGCGGGCGCGGCCGACAACCCCTACGCGCCGCCGCGAGACGAGCCCCACCCGCTTCCCGCCTTCCGACCGTCGCACTCGGACTCCATCTTCGCCGAGGCCTGCGAGCGCCTCGGCATCGACATGCACTCGGTGGGCAACGCCCGCAACTCCGAACCGTACGACGACCGGTCGCCCTGCGTCGGCTACGGGACGTGCAAGCCGGTCTGTCCCTCCGGCGCGAAGTACACCGCCGAGTCCCACGTCGAGAAGGCCGAAGCCGCGGGCGCGCGGGTTATCGACCGGGCGCGAGTCCGGCGACTCGACCACGACGAACCCGGCGAGCGCGTCGTCGCCGCGGCGTACACGACGCCCGACGGCGAGACCCACAGACAGGCGGCGACCCAGTTCGTCCTCGCCTGCGGCGGCGTCGAGAACGTCAGACTGCTGTTGCTCTCGGCGTCCGACCGCTACCCCGACGGCCTCGCCAACTCCTCGGGGGCGGTCGGTCGGTACTTCATGGACCACCTGTTCGCCGGGGCTGGCGGCCGCCTCGACCGCCCGACGCGACAGAACCACGTCGGCTTCAACACCAGCGAGTGCCACCAGTTCTACGACGACGCCGACCCGGTCAACGGCCTCAAACTGGAGTTCCTCAACTACGCCGGCCCGTCGCCGGTCATCGACGCCCTCGACGCCGACACGTGGGGCGACGACCTGCGCGACCAGTTGGACGAGCGCTACGGCACGCACATCTCGATGGGCGCGCTGGTCGAACAGCTCCCCCGCGAGGACAACTACGTCGGTCTCGACCGCGAGACGACCGACGACCTCGGCGACCCCGTCCCCGAGATACACTGGTCAGTCGACGAGCGGACGAGGGCCGCGCTCTCGCGGGCCAACGAGATTCAGACGCGGGTGCTGGACGAACTCGGCGTCGAGGACCGCTGGACCGTCGGCCCCGACGAGACCGGCCCCGCGTACCACCACATGGGGACGACCCGGATGGGCGACGACCCCGAATCGAGCGTCGTCGACGCCGAGTGCCGCGCGCACGACCTCGACAACCTCTGGCTTTCGGGGTCGAGCGTCTTCCCGACCGGCGGCGCGATGAACCCGACGCTCACCATCGCGGCGCTCTCCGTCCGACTCGCCGAGTCGCTTCGGGCGGAACTCGGGTAGCACTCGCCGGGGCCGCCTTCTGCACCCCGCCCCTCCCGTCCCGGAGTACGCACGCTTAAGAACCGCGACCCGCATTTTCCGACCATGCAACCACGGGACCTCTCCGCGCACGCTCCCTACGTACCCGGCCGCGGGACAGAGGAGGTCGCCCGCGAACTCGGGATGGACCCCGAGGACCTGACGAAACTCTCCTCGAACGAGAACCCCCACGGCCCGAGCCCGAAGGCGGTCGCCGCCATCGAGGACGCCGCGCCGACCGTGAGCGTCTACCCGAAGACCGCCCACACGGACCTGACCGAACGCCTCGCCGACAAGTGGGGCCTCGAATCCGAACAGGTGTGGGTGTCGCCCGGCGCAGACGGCGCTATCGACTACCTGACCCGCGCGATGCTCGAACCCGACGACCGGGTTCTCGAACCCGCGCCCGGCTTTTCGTACTACTCGATGAGCGCCCGCTACCACCACGGCGACGCCGTCCAGTACGAGGTGTCGAAGGGCGACGACTTCGAACAGACCGCCGACCTCGTCCTCGACGCCTACGACGGCGAACGCATGGTCTACCTCACGACGCCGCACAACCCCACCGGCTCCGTGCTCCCCCGCGACGAACTCGTCGAGCTCGCCGAGTCCGTCGAAGAGCACACGCTCCTCGTCGTCGACGAGGCCTACGGCGAGTTCGCCGAGGAACCGTCGGCTATCGACCTGCTGTCGGAGTACGACAACATCGCGGCCCTCCGCACGTTCTCGAAGGCCTACGGGCTGGCCGGCCTCCGCATCGGCTACGCCTGCGTCCCCGAGGCGTGGGCCGACGCCTACGCCCGCGTGAACACGCCGTTCGCCGCCAGCGAGCTCGCCTGCCGCGCCGCGCTCGCCGCGCTCGACGACGAGGAACACGTCGAGAAATCCGTCGAGTCGGCCCGGTGGTCCCGCGCGTACCTCCGCGAACAGCTCGACGCGCCGACGTGGGAAAGCGAGGGCAACTTCGTCCTCGTCGAGGTCGGCGACGCGACCGCCGTCACCGAGGCCGCCCAGCGCGAGGGCGTCATCGTCCGTGACTGCGGGAGTTTCGGTCTGCCGGAGTGCATCCGCGTCTCCTGCGGCACCGAAGCCCAAACCAAGCGCGCCGTCGACGTGCTCAACCGCATCGTCTCGGAGGTGCCGCCGGCGTGAGAGTCGTCGTCACCGGCACGCCCGGCACCGGCAAGACCACGGCGACAGAGCGCGTCGCCGACGGCCTCGACCTCGACGTGGTCCACCTCAACCGACTCGTGAAAGACGAGGGGCTGTGGACCGAGCGCGACGAGGACCGCGACACGCTCGTCGTCGACCTCGACGCCGCCCGCGACGAACTCGGCGACTGGGGCGGCGTCGTCGAGAGCCACCTCGCACACCACTTCGAAGCCGACCGCGTGGTCGTGCTTCGGTGTCGCCCCGATATCCTCGAACAGCGCCTCCTCGACCGCGGCGAGTCGGAGGCCAAAGCGCGCGAGAACCGCGAGTCCGAGGCGCTGGACGTGATTCTTGGCGAGGCCGTCGAGTTCCACGGCGAGGACGCGGTGTACGAAATCGACACCACCGAGCGCGACCCCGACGCCGTCGCCGACGACATCGCGGCGGTCGTCGCGGGCGAGCGCGACCCCTCGGCGGGGACCGTCGACTTCATCGACTACCTATGACGCTCGACCAGTACCGCGACACCGCCGACAAACTGCTCGCCCCGTTCGTCTCGGTCGCCGACGCCGTCGGCCTCTCGCCGAACGGCGTGAGCGTCGTCGCGTTCGGGTTCGCCGTCGCCGCCGGCGTCGCCTTCGGCCTCGCCGACCCGCTTTGGTACGGTCTCGGCGCGGTGTTCGTCTTCTGTAACGGCTGGCTCGACCTCGTCGACGGCGCGCTCGCCCGCGAGCAGGGCGTCTCCTCGAAGGCCGGCGACCTGCTCGACCACGTGCTCGACCGCTACGCCGACATCGTCGTCCTCGTCGGTCTCGCCGCCGGCATCGACTCGTTCGCGCTGGGCCTCGCGGCCGTCACGGGCGTCCTCATGACGTCCTACCTCGGCACGCAGATTCAGGCGGTCGGTCTCGGCCGCGCCTACGGCGGCCTCGTCGGACGCGCCGACCGGCTGGCGCTCATGGGTCTCGTCGGCCTCGCGTCCGCCGTCTCCCCCGACGCCGTCGGCGGGCTGACGCTCGTCGGCTGGCTCCTCGTGTTCTTCGCCGTCGTCGGACACCTCACCGCAGTCCAGCGGTTCTGGGGCGCGTGGGGCGACCTGACCTGACCTGACCTGACCTAACCTGACCTGTCCTGTCCTGACCTAACCTGACCTGACCTAACCTGACCTGTCCTGTCCTGACCTAACCTGACCGGCGTCGCCCGACTCGACCGCCAGAACCGACCCGCCGAACCCGAGGGCTCCGAAGCGGTCGCGTCTACACGCTCTTTCGATTCCTTTCTGAGTTCTATGTTCACTCACAAGCAAGTAGGCATCCCCCAGCGCCGAGTGTGGATGTTGCCCGCTAAACCAGATTTATATAGTTGAGATTATCACCAGCTACCATCTTCAAATGAGTCTGGGTTACACTATACATCGCCAGAATCTGGGACGATACCGTCTTTCACTTCAGTTATGTTCAATTTTGAATCTGAGAGGTGGTCGGCCGTGACGCGCTCGGACGACGGCGCTCTCGATGCGGGAGACGTTCCGAGACGCGCTGGCGGAGCCGACGTCTCCGGCGACGGCGCGGTCAGCCTGTCGTACGAGGCGGCACTCGACGGCGTCTCGACGGCGACCCACCGGCTCCGAGCGCGGGACCGACCGCCGTACGCGACGCTCGTCGACTGATGTTCGTCCTCGACGCGGCGGGCACCGTGGTCCACGCGAGCGACGAGTTCGCGGCGCATCTCGGCGCGGACGCCGCGGCGCTCCGCGGGCGACCGTTCTCTGAGTTCGTCTCCGACGGGGACTGGTCGGACGTTCGCGGGACGCTCGACGCCGTGCGAAGGGCGACCGGCTGGGAGAGCCACCGGTGCCGCTGTCGGCTCTCGGGGGAGAACGGCGGGACCGCGACCCGAGCTACAGAGGTCGGAGTCGACGTCGAAATCGAGTTCACCCCGTATCCCGGGGGCGACGATGGCGGTGGGGACGACGGCGGTGAGAGCGACAAACGCCACGGTCCCGGCCCCGACGCGGACCGGGTGGTCGGCGGGGTGCGCCCCGAGTCCTCCGGGCCGACGACCGCGCGACTGCACACCGAGCGCGACCGCTTCGACCACCTGTTCGACCTCATCGACGACGCGGTCATCGAGCTCGAAATCGTCGGTATCGAGCCGGTCGTGCGGGCGGTCAATCCGGGGTTCGAAACCGTCTTCGGCTACGACGCCGCCGAGGTGCGCGGCGAGTCGCTCAACGACTTCATCGTCCCGCCGGACGCCGACGACGAGGCGGTCGACTTCGACCAGCGGACCGCCGACGGGAAGGCCAACCACGCCATCGTCACCCGGCAGACCGCGTGGGGCAGACGGGAGTTCCTCTACCGCGGCATCCCCTACAGCCGCGGCGACGGGAAGCAGTACGGGTTTTCCATCTACTCCGACATCACCAGCCAGCGCCGGGCCAGAGAGCACCTGCAGGTACTCCAGCGCGTCCTCCGGCACAACCTCAGAAACGAGATGAACGTCGTCCTCGGGATGGCCGAGGAGATACGCGAGGCGACGGCCGACCCGCGCGTCGACCACGCGGCCGCGCGAATCGCCGCGCACACCGAGACGCTCCTGCGGGTCAGCGAGAAGGCCCGGACCGCCGCGGCGGTCCTCGACGACCAGCGGCCCGACGAGGTGGTCGACGCGACCGAGACAGTCCGCGCCGTCGTCGAGCCGCGGCGGACTCGGTTCCCCGCCGCGACGTTCGACCTCGACCTCCCGCCGTCGCTCCCGGTCTCCGTCGGACCGAAGCTCGTGCAGGCGCTCGCCAACCTCGTGGAGAACGCGCTCGAACACACTCCCGAGGGCGTGATAGTCCGCATCGAAGCGAGTTGGGGAGAGAACGACGCGACGCTCCGCCTCAGCGACGACGGCGACGGCATCCCCGAAATCGAGTGGGCGGCCGTCTTCGGCGACGAGGACATCACGCAACTCAGCCACGGCTCCGGACTGGGGTTGTGGGTCGTCAAGTGGGTCGTCGAATCCGCGGGCGGCCGGGTCGACTACGACCGACGCGACGGATGGAGCACCGTCCGACTGACACTTCCGCTGGCGGACGGGAGTCGGTAGCGACCCCGTCGCGCCGGTTCGGCGGCCGGTGGCGTGCCTTTTATACGCGGCGGGCGGGTACGTGAGTGTATGCCTCAGTGCGAGATGTGCGGCTCCGACCAAGCCTCTCTGAAGACTGTGAAGGTTGAAGGCGCAGAACTACAGCTGTGTGACGACTGCGCCGAGTTCGGCACGGAGGTCCGCACCGAGTCGACTTCCAGCGCGAGCACGAAGTACTCCACCTCCTCCTCCTCGTCGGGCTCGAACTCCTCTCGCTCCTCGGGGTCGTCTTCCTCCTCGTCGTCGAAGACGCGCCGCCGCGACATGTTCGACGATATGGACGAAATCGCGACCGACTACGACGACCGCATCCGACAGGCGCGGGAGTCACGCGGGCTGAGCCAAGAAGAGCTCGCACAGTCGCTCAACGAGAAGGCGAGCCTCATCCGCAAGCTCGAACGCGGCGACATCATGCCGCCGGACTCTGTCCGGGAGAAAATCGAGCGCAAGCTCGACATCTCGCTCGTCGAAGGCGAGAGCGACGACGACTCCGAATGGTCCGGCGGCGGCTCCACGACCACCACCCTCGGCGACGTCGTCAAGCGAAAGGACTGATTCGACCCGGCGACCGACGCCGACGACCGACGCCGACGACCCGTCACGGGGAGTACACGCCCGCGGTGCCACCTCATTTATCACGATTTTCCGCCCGCGAGACGCCGTCTCGCGGCAATCGCGTTCCCGAAAACCAATCTATTAGTCTCGCCGGACGCGAGTTCGATTGTGTTCATCCTAGTCAACCTCAAGGCGTACCCGTGTGACCCCATCGAAGTCGCCACCGCCGCGCGCGACGTGGCCGAAGCCTCCGGCGTTCGCATCGCCGTCTCCCCGCAGGCGGCCGACATCTCCCGCGTCGCCGACACCGGCGTCGAGACGTGGGCCCAGCACGTCGACCCGAACGGCCACGGGAGCCACACCGGCAGTACGCTCGCCGAGGCCGTCGCCGAGGCCGGCGCGGTCGGCACGCTCATCAACCACTCCGAAAAGCGCCTGAAGCTCGCCGACATCGACGGCTCCGTGCAGGCCGCCGAGCGAGCGGGCCTCGAAACCTGCGTCTGCGCCAACAACCCCGCCCAAATCGGCGCGGTCTCCGCGCTCGGCCCCGACTCGGTCGCCGTCGAGCCGCCGGAGCTCATCGGCGGCGACGTCTCCGTCGCGACCGCCGACCCCGGCATCGTCACCGACGCCGTCGACGCCGCGGCCAACGTCGACGACGACGTCGAGGTCTACTGCGGCGCTGGCATCTCGACCGGCGACGACGTGGTGACCGCCGAGGAACTCGGCGCGTCCGGCATCCTGCTCGCCTCCGGCGTCGCCAAGGCCGACGACCCGCGCGCGGCGCTCGAAGACCTCGTCTCCGGGCTGTAAGCGCGTCGAAAAACCGCTCTGACTCCGGCCGACGGCCCGCGTCGCGTCTCGCGTCTACTCGCCGTCGGCCGCTTCTTCGACGAACGACGCCTCGATAGCCGCGACCGTCTCCCGGAGTTCGTCCTCGTCTAAGAGGTCCGCGTACTCGTCGCTCACGAGGTCGGGGAGCGCGTACTCGTATTTCCCGCGGCCGGCGTGCCGGATGAACCCCGCCCGGCGAAGCGACCGGTTCCGGCCGTAGGCGAGGTGCTGGTCGCCGGTCTCGCCGGCGGCGACGTGGGCGGCGAGCGGGTCGGAGACGCCGCGCTCGCGGTAGTGCGCGAGCATCCCGTGGTGGGCGTCCCCCAGCGCGTCGACGATGGCCGTCAGGCGGTCGACGACGTCCCGGCGGCTCTCCGCGCCCGGCGCGGGATGGAGCTCCGCCGGCTCGAAGTCGCCCATCTCGGTGGCCGCCAGCCACGACTCGTCGTCGGTCGGGTCGGCCGCCGCGTCGGCGGTGCTTGCGCCGTCGGCCGCCGCCTCGTCGCGCTCGGAGAGCAGTCCGTGGGTCGGCCACGGCGGACCGGAGGGCGCTTCGAGGGGCTGTCGGGGCGGCACGTCGTCCGCGTTCCCGGTCCCGCCGTCGCCGCCTGCGGAGTCGCCATCGGCCGCGGCGTCTGCCGCCTCACCCTCGGCACGCTCGTTGTACTCGCCGAGCGCGGCCTGCTTTTCCGTGGGACGATTGAGGTTGCGGCCGTCGCCGCCGCGGTAGGGCGATTCGGCCTTCTGGAACATCGCCTGTGCGAACTGGTCGGCCATCCGTGAGAGGTCCTGCGCCTCCTCTAACTCGCGTTCGAGCTGTCGAATCCGCGCGTCTTTCTTGTCTAGCTCCTGTCTGAGGTCGGCGATGCGGCTCTCCTGTCTCGCCTTCTCGTCGGATATCTCCTTGAGGTCGGACACGAGGTCGCCGTCGACGGACTTCAGGTCGGGGCGCTCGAAGTCGTCGAGGCCGGGGGTCGCCCCCGCATCGAACGTCTGTTTCTTGTGGAACTGCACGCGCCGAATCGACTCAGACCAGTCGGTGACGAGGAATCCCTCGCCGTTGCCCATGTCCTCGATGGCGTCGGCGTACTCCGACCCGAGGATACGCCCGACGACCTTGGTGTCGTTGCGCCAGGTGAGGCGGTGCCAGACGAGCCAGTCGCACTGGGTGATGAAGTCCTTTTTCACGTCGGCGGGGCGCTGGGAGATGCCGACGACGCCGAGCCCGTGTTTGCGGCCGCGCTTTCCGATTTTGATGAGCATCTTGCCCGCCTCGTCCATCCCGCCCTTCTCGGGAATGTACTCGTGGCACTCCTCGATGAGCATCAAAAACGGCTTTTTGAGCTTCTTTTCCTTCGCAAAGAGGTGTTTGGCGACCTCCGTCACCAGTTCGTCTGAGGCCGCGTCGTCGAGGTAGCCGGACACGTCGAGGATGATGGGGACGTTCTGTTCGAGCGCGAGCGTGGCGAGTCGCTCCGCGTGCTCGGGGCTCACCTGAATGTCGCACTCGTCGTCGGCCCCGGCGTGGAGCAGTTCGAACTCCTGTTTGAGGCCGTAGTACTCGCCGTCAGTGTCGACGATGAGCACCGGGAAGTTCGCCGACAGCAGGTTCTCGATGATGACCGACGCCGTGTTCGACTTGCCCGACCCTGACTTGCCCGTGACGAACCCCCGACCGGTGAGGATGTCCACCACCGGCAGGTCGACCGTCGTCCCCGGCTCTTCGGTTCCCTCTCCCCCTGGACCGTCGCTGATCTCGGCGACCGAGATGGTTTCCGTGTCCGAATCCGTCATCCGATTTGGTGGACTCCCTCGGAGGCCATAGTTCCTCCCCCTCGCCCCGTCGGTCCCGCGGAGTCAGTCGAACTCGACGAGCGACGACTGGCCGCCGCGCGAGGGGGTCTCGCCGCCGGTGTTCGGTGGCTCGTCGTCACCGTCGTCGTCGGCGCTCGCTTCGGTTTCGTCGCTGACGCGGTCGTCGCCCTCGCCGTCTACCCCACCGGACCCGGTCGACTCCCAACCGTCGAGACTCGACTGGTCGGCATCCGCGAAGGAGAGCTTCGAGACGCGGACGCCGAGCTTTCTGACGGTCGTCTCTTCGAACTCTGCGTCGAGCAGGTCGAGCGCGACCGACTCGACGAGACCGGGGTCGTCCACGGGCCCGGAAAGAGACGTGGCCCGCGTGTTGATGTCGAACGGCGGGACGACCACCTTGATGCCGATGGTCCGGTACATCGCCCCGCGGGAGCGCGCGCGGTCGGCCACGTCGGCCGCGAGCGCGCGGACGACCTCCCGTTTGTCCTCGATGTCGTCGGTCGGGTCGGTGAACGCCGACTCCCGCGAGAGGCTCTTGGGTCGGCCCGTCGGCGTGACCGTCCGGTCGTCGTAGCCCCGCGCCCGCTCGTGGAGTTCGCGGCCGCGGGAGCCGAACTCGGCTTCGAGGACCGCGGCGTCGGCGTCGGCGAGGTCGCCCGCCGTCTCGATGCCGAGCGACCCGAGTTTCCGGGCCGTCACGGGCCCGACACCGTGGACTTCCTCGACCGGGATGGGAGCGAGAAACGACCGCACCTCGCCGGGGCGGACGACGACCAGTCCGTCGGGTTTGTCGAAGTCGGAAGCGATTTTCGCGGTCGACATGTTCGGCGCGACGCCGATGGAGGCCGCGACGCCGACCTCGCGGGCGATGCGCTGTTTCACGTGGCGGGCGAACCCCTCCGCCAGCGTCCGGTCGCCCGCGGCCGCGAGGTCCCACGCGGTCCGGTCTGTCACGTCGAGGTAGGCCTCATCGATGCTCACCTCGCGGACCACGTCGGCGCAGTCGTGGAGAATCGCCTTTACGTCGGCGGCGACCCCCTTGTAGAATTCGAGGTCGACGGTTCGATAATGGCCCGCCGCCGCGGGGTCGTCGTCGGGACCGAGGCTCTCGATTCGCGGGAGGCGTTCGAGCGCCGTCGAAATCGGCTGGGCGCTCTCGACGCCGAACTCGCGGGCCTCGTAGCTCGCCGTGGCGACCGCACCGTGGCCCTCGCCGGGTTCGTAGCCCATGCCGACGACCACCGGCTTCCCTTCGAGTTCGGGCTCGCGCAGGCGCTCGCAGGCGGCGTAAAAACAGTCCATGTCGACGTGGAGGACGATGCTGTCGGGGCCGTCGTCGTCGGTCGTTCCCGGCAACGTCTCCTCCGCCATAGTCGAGGGAACGAGCGCGACGTACCTGAAGCTTCAGATAGCGCGGCGAAACTGAACGGGCACGGAGGAACGCGGTCGGTCGCGGTCGGTCGCGGTCGGTCGCGGTCGGTCGCGTTACTTCAGTCGCTCCTGCAGGAACGAGGGGTGTGCGGCCGTGATGCCGTCGATAGACAGAATCTCGTCGGAGATGACGTCGCCGAGGGAGTCGCCGTCGACGGCGCGGACCTCGGCCATCAGCATGTGGTCGCCGGAGGAGGTGTACAGCGCCTCCACCGAGTCGAGTTCCTTGAGGATGCGCGTGACCTCGACGTAGCGCTCGCTCGTCGCGTCGATGCCGACCATGGCGATAGACTGTCCGGCGAGTTTCTTCGGGTCGATGTCGGCGGAGTAGCCGATGATGACGCCGTCGTCTTCGAGTTTGCGAATGTACTTCCGGACCGTCGGCTTCGACACGTCCGCCCGGTCTGCAATCTGGGCGTACGACGCTTTCGCGTCTTCCTCCAAGACCGCGAGGATGCGTCCCTCCGTGGACGTGGTTTCCATACCCGTTGGTTTTCGCACGGGAGAAAAATATCTTGCGAATCCGAAAAGCGTTCTCGGTCACATCGAACCGGCGCGGCTACCGGTCGGAAACCGACCGCCGAGACGGCGGCGGCGGCGTTACTTGTGCTTGTCGAGGAAGTTGTCGAACGTCCGCTCCCACTCGTAGGAGTCGTCGAAGTAGCGCTCCGCGAGCGGCTCTTCGGGCATCTCTCCGATGCGCTGTTTCTCCTGCTGGTAGGACGGGCGGTCTTCGTCGACGTAGTACCGGCCGGTGAGGACGGTGCCCTCGTGGAGGACGTTCTCCGTCTCGAACATCATCTCGGAGGCCTCCGAGCGGTTCGTGTTGTCGAACTCGTAGTCGTCGGAGTCGTTGATGTCGATGTACGGGACGTACTGACGGGCGTCCTTGTTCCACGTCGGACACTGCGTGAGGAAGTCGACGTGGGAGAAGCCGTCGTGCTGGATGGCTTCCACGATGATGTCTTTCGCCTGGTTCGGGTTGACAGCGGCCGTCCGCGCGACGTACGACGCCCCGGCGTTCAGGGACATCGAAAGCGGGCGGAGCGGCGTCTTGGCCGAGCCGTGGGGCTGGGTCTTCGACTTGTGACCCATCGGCGACGTGGGCGAGGTCTGACCCTTCGTGAGGCCGAAGATCTCGTTGTTGAACACGATGTAGGTGATGTCGTGGTTCTCACGAGCGGTGTGCATGAAGTGGTTGCCACCGATACCGTAGCCGTCGCCGTCGCCGCCGGCGGCGACCACGGTCAGCCCGGGGTTCGCCAGCTTCGCGGCGCGGGCGATGGGGAGCGAGCGGCCGTGGATGGTGTGGAAGCCGTAGCTGTTGAAGTAGCTGTTGAGCTTGCCGGAACAGCCGATACCGGTCGTCACCATCATCTCCTCGGGCGAGAGGCCGAGTTCGGCCGCCGCGCCTTTGAGCGCCTTGAGGACACCGAAGTCACCGCAACCCGGACACCACGTCGGCTGGGGTTCGAGTCCGGGGGTGAACTCGTTTTGGTCCTGCTCCGTTTCTTCACCGATTGCGCTGAATGCACTCATGATTTATTCACCCACTTTGGGGACGAACTTCGTGCGGTTGTCTGGGAGCTCCTCGCCTTCGAGGAGCGCCGTCTCGAAGCCCTCGACGATGTCGGCGGGCTCGAACGGGTTGCCGTTGTACTTGAGGAGACTCGACATCTGGTCGCCGTAGCCGCCGAGTTCCTTGGAGATGAGTCCGCGGAACTGAGCGGAGGCGGTCATCTCGACGACGAGCGCCTCGTCGACGCTGTCGAGGAACTCCGCGACCTGCTGTTTCGGGAACGGCATCATCTCGGAGACGCCGAGGACCTTGACCGAGTGGCCCTTCTCGCTGAGGACGTCGGCGGCCTCTTCGACGGTGCCCTGCTGGCTGCCGAAGGTGATGAGGCCGAGGTCGGCGTCCTCGTCGCCGTAGACCGTGTTGAACTCGCCGTCGGCGTCGAGCTCGGTGCGGATGTTGTCGACCTTCTGCATGCGGCGGTTCACCTGTGCGACGCGGTTCTCGGGCGATTCCGAGATGTGACCCGCGGGCATGTGCTCGTTACCCGTCGCGAGGTAGCGACCGCCCTTCTGGCCCGGCAGCGAACGCGGCGAGACGCCGTTTTCGGTGTCGTGCTGGAAGCGCTGGTACTTGCCGGAGTCGTCGTGCGGCGCGTCTTCGAGTTCCGCTTCCGTCAGGACCGAACCGAGGTCGGCGTTCGGCTCCTCGTCGAAGACCGACGCCGGGACGTTCGAGAGCTCGCCGCCGAGCTTCTGGTCGTAGAGGACGATGGACGGAATCTGGTACTCGTAGGCGATCTGGAACGCCTTGCGCGTCTGGTAGTACGCCTCGGCGGCGTTGCCGGGCGCGAAGACGATGCGGTGGGAGTCGCCCTGCGAGGTGTACAGGACGTGCTCGAGGTCGGACTGCTCGGGCTTCGTCGGCATCCCCGTCGAGGGACCGGCGCGCATGGCCTCGACGAGCACGAGCGGCGTCTCGGTTATCTCGGCGAGACCGAGCGGCTCGGACATGAGCGAGAAGCCGCCACCGGACGACCCGGACATCGCCTTGACGCCCGCGTGAGAGGCACCGATTGCCAGCGCGGCGGCGGCGATTTCGTCCTCCACCTGCTCGGAGATGCCGCCGAGCTCGGGGAGGTTCTGGGTCATGATGGTGAAGACTTCCGTCCACGGGGTCATCGGGTAGCCCGCGATGAAGCGACAGCCCTCGTCGATGGCGCCGTACGCGATGGCGTCGGAGCCGGAGAGAAGCACCTGCTCTTCGTCGTGTTCGCCGGTCGGCGCGGACACGTCGGGAGCGTCGACGTCGTACTCCTCACGGACCATCTCGTAGGCGTCGTCGAAGACGGTCAGGTTCGGTTCGAGAATCTTGTCGGGCATCGCGTCCGACATCAGACTCTTGATGACGTCGGGTTCGATGCCGGCGATGGCGCACGTGACGGCGACGCCGGCGGTGTTGCGCATGACCTCGCGGCCGTGCTCGCGGGCGATGGTGCGCAGGTCGATGTCGTAGACGTGCCAGTCGTTCTCCTCGACGCGCTCGTCGAAGTCCTCGATTTCGGAGGCGTCGAGCAGACCGGAGTCGTAGACGATGACGCCGCCTTCGTTGAGTTCGTCGAGATTCTCCGAGAGCGGCTTAATCTCCTCGTTGCCGTAGTAGGCACCCTCGCTCGGGTTGCGGGCGAAGGAGTCACCGAGGGCGAGGAGGAAGTTGTACCCGTCGCCCCGGGACTTGACGGGGTCGGCGCTGACGCGCACTTCCGTGTACGTGTGGCCACCGCGGATGCGCGATGGATAGTGTCGATGCGTGAAAACGTGTAGCCCCGCTCGCATCAGGGCTTTGGCGAAGTTCTGGCTCGTCGAGGCGATACCGTCACCGGAACCCCCTGCGATACGCCAGATAAGTTCGTGGTCAGTCATATGTTGAGCTCACGGCCCCGCTGGGGCGCTACCTGAAAAGTTGGGGAGGGTCCGATTAAAGACTTTGCTATGGATTAACAAGTAAAGATGATGAAGGACCTAATATTGTTGAACTGACCCACCCACCCGCCACCGAAAGTGGACGAACGGGCTATCACGCCCGCCGAACAGAGTAAACGATAACTCGGAATCGCGTTCGCTACTCGTTGTCGGGACTCGACGGGTGGTACGGCGTGTCGTATTCTCCGGCCTGTCCGTCGAGGCGGTCGGGGTTGATGCGTCCGCCGAGGAGCATGAAGTCGAGGATGGTCACGTAGAGCATCGCCTCGACGACCGGGACCCCGCGGGGCGGGAGCACGGGGTCGTGACGGCCGACGACCTGAATCTCCTTTTCCTCGCCGGTCTCCCAGTCCACGGTCCGCTGTTTCTTCGGGATGGACGTGGGCGCGTGGAGCGTCAGTTCACCGTACACCGGCTCGCCGGTCGTGATACCGCCCTGGATGCCGCCGTGTTTGTTGCCGACGGGTCGGGGGTCGCCGCGCGCTCGCGGTTCATCACCGCTCGGGTCTTCCGACTCGCTCTCATCGAACTCCCAGTTCTCGTTGCGGTCGTGGCCGGTCCACTCGCGGGCCTCGCGGCCGAGACCGAACTCGAACGCCGTCGCCGCCGGCACCGACATGAGCGCCTGTCCGAGTCGCGCCGACACGGAGTCGAACCGCGGCGCGCCGAGGCCGCGCGGGACGCCCTGCGCCTCGAAGTAAATCGAGCCGCCGATGGAGTCGCCTTCCGTCTGGTACTCCTCGATGAGCTCCTGCATCTCCGCCGCCGTCTCGGGGTGGGCACACCGCACGTCGTTTTCCTCCGCGTGCTCGCGCAGGTCGTCGAAGGTGACCTCCGGCGCTTTCACGTCGCCGATTTGGTTCACGTGCGCCTTCACCTCGATGTCGTAGTCGCTCTGCTCGATGACCTGCTTGGCCACCGCGCCGGCGGCGACCCAGTTCACCGTCTCGCGCGCGGACGACCGACCGCCGCCGCCCCAGTTGCGCGTGCCGAACTTCGCCGAGTAGGTGAAGTCGCCGTGGGAGGGCCGCGGCGCGGTCACGTACGGCTCGTACTTGCCCGAGCGGGCGTCCTTGTTCTGGACGACCATCCCGATGGGCGTGCCCGTCGTGTAGCCGTCCTGCACGCCGGAGTTGACGACGACGGCGTCCGGCTCGCCGCGGCTCGTCGTAATCATCGACTGGCCCGGCTTGCGTCGGTCCAGTTCCGCCTGTACGTCCTCGACCGACAGCTCCACGCCGGCGGGACAGCCGGACACCGTGACGCCCATCGCGTCGCCGTGGCTCTCGCCGTAGGTGGTCATCCGAAAGAGACGACCGAATTCGTTGCCGTTCATTACCCGCCCCTCGGGTGGCCGCCCATTTAGTGTTTGTAGAAAGCCGCAATCGTGGGCGGGGGTTCGGCGACCCCACGTTCATGCTCGCCGGCATTTTCGGGCGTATCGGCACGCTCTGCGTGATGGCCCTCAAACTCTGGGGGGTCGACGCCATCGTGACGGAGACGGGCGTGACGGGGCGAGGCCCCGACCCCGACTCGGCGGAGTGAGTCCAGCGTCGCCGTGGCGAACCGAATCACCATCTCGTCGGCGTGGAGCCCGGCGTCCGGGCGGGCGAAAACGGGTCCGTCCGGGCGGGTCGCTGTGGGGTCGCGCCCTCAGTGCTCGCTCATCTCGGCTCCGAGGTCGCGCATCGCCTCGAAGAAGTTCGGGAACGACACGTCGACGTGTTCGCTCCCCGCAATCGTCGTCTCGCCCTCGGCGACGAGGCCGGCGACGGCCAGCGACATGACGATGCGGTGGTCGCCGCGGCCGTCGACCGCCGCGCCGACGAGGTCGGTCTCGCCGCCGTGAATCGTGAGTCTGTCCCGCTGTTCGGTGACGTTTGCGCCCATCTCCGCGAGTTCCTCCGCCATCGCGCTCACGCGGTCGGTCTCCTTGAAGCGGACGTGCTCGCAGTTCTCGATGACCGTGTCGCCGTCGGCGATAGCGCCGAGGACCGCGATGGTCGGAAGCAGGTCGGGCGTGTCGCCCACGTCCACGGTCGTCCCCGTGAGGTCGGCCGCGGAGACGGTCAGTTCGCCCGCCGCTTCGTCCCAGTCCACCGTCGCGCCCATGTCGCGGACGATGTCGACGATGGCGGTGTCGCCCTGCGCGGACGGGCGCGCACCCTCGATGACGACGTCCTCGCCCTCAGCGCCCGCGACCGCGCCGGCCGCGAGCAGGTACGAGATAGACGAGAAGTCGCCGGGAACGCTGTACGCGCCGCCCTCGGGGGCATACGACTGGCCGCCGGGGACCGAGAAGCCGGCGTCGGTCCGGGTCGCGTCGACGCCGAAGTCGGCGAGGAGTTCGAGCGTGATATCGACGTACGGCGAGGACTTGAGTTCGGTCGTGAGTTCGACGTCGATGCCCTCCTCCGTGACCGCGCCGGCCATGAGGAGCGCCGTGATGAACTGCGAGGACACGTCGCCGGGAATCTCGACGGTGCCGCCGGCCATGCCGTCGCCGACGACGAGCGGGGCCTGCCCGTTTCGGCGCGTGCTCTCGGCGCGGCCGTCGAGGTCGAAGACGGCGTCGAGAAGCGGGCCGTGGGGCCGCGAGCGTAGCGACGCGTCGCCCGTGAGGACCGTCAGGCCCTCGCCGAGGGCCGCACAGCCGGTGACGAGGCGCATCGTCGTCCCCGAGTTCTCGCAGTTGACCACGTCGTCGGGCGTGCCCGGGCGGCCGCCGAAGCCGGTGACGTCGACCGTCTGGCCGTCGCGGTCGGCCGACCCGCCGAAGGCCTCGACCGCGCGCATGGTCGCCTTGGTGTCGGCGCTGACGAGCGCGTCGCGGACGACCGCCTCGTCGCTGTAGCCCGCGGCGAGGACGGCTCTGTGGGTGTAACTCTTCGACGGCGGCGCTCGGGTGCGTCCGGCGACCCGGGACGGGGAGACGTGGGCGTCCATACGCGAGGGGTCGGCAGGGTCCGGTATCAGGGTACCGGACGCGGCGACGTTCTCCCTGACGGCGACGGCACCGCGGTCGCTCGGTTTCGTGTTTGCCAACAAACATATATCGCGAGCGGGCGTACCGTACGTCGGCAGAACAGCGCCGATGACACGAACAGTCGCGACCGACTCGCGCGGCGCTCGGACGGCGCTCGCGGCGAGTTCCGGCGGCCTATCCGCGGCGTGTCTCCCGCCCGAAGAGGCGCGTCGCGGGGCCGATACCGGAACCCGCCGACCGCGACGCGAGAGCTTTACTACCGGCCGGGCGAACTCCGGCGTATGGAACCCGATTTCTCACCGCTGGCCGAGTTCCTCGGCGACGAGTTCGACGGCTATCTCATCTCGGCCGACGGGAGCGACTCCAATCAGCTGTATCTCTCCGGGTTCGACGCGCCGGACCCGTACGTGACGCTCTACACGCCCGAGGGAATCCACCTCCTCGTCTCGACGCTGGAGTTCGGCCGCGCCAAAAAGGAGAGCCGCGCCGACACCGTCTCCCGGCTCTCCGACTACGACTACCGCGACAACCACGCCGAACACGGCGCGGTCGTCGGGAAGGCGAAGACGGTCGCGGCGTTCCTCGCCGACCACGACGTCGCCTCGCTGGCGGTTCCCGCGGACTTCCCGCTCGGCACCGCTGACGCCCTGCGCGACGAGGGCGTCGCGGTCGAAGCCGAGACCGACGACGTGCTCACGAACATCCGCGCGGTGAAGACCGACGAGGAAGTCGAGCATATCCACGCCGCCCAAGACGCAAACGAGGCCGCGATGCGCGCCGCCGAGAGTCTCATCCGCGACGCCGACGTGGCCGACGACGGCACGCTCACCGACGAGGGCGAACCGCTGACGAGCGAGCGCGTCCGGGAGGAAATCGAGGTGACGCTCCTGCGACACGGCTGTGCCCTCGACGAGACCATCGTCGCCTGCGGGGCCGACGCCGCTGACCCGCACGACCGCGGGAGCGGCCCGCTCCGGGCCGACGAGCCCGTCATCATCGACATCTTCCCGCGCGACAAGGAGACGAAGTACAACGGCGACATGACCCGGACGTTCGTGAAAGGCGAGCCGTCGCCCGAAATCCGCGCGTGGTTCGACCTCACCGAGGAGGCGTTCGAGGCCGCCCTCGACGCCGTCGAGCCCGGTGCGACCGGAAAAGACGTCCACGACGCCGTCTGCGACGTGTACGAGGCCGCCGGCGAGAACACGCTTCGCGCGGACCCCGCCGCCGAGACCGGCTTCATCCACAGCACGGGCCACGGCGTCGGTCTCGACGTGCACGAACTGCCCTCGCTGAGTCCGAGCGGCGAGGAGCTTCGGCCCGGCCACGTCATCACCATCGAGCCGGGGCTGTACGACCCCGACGTCGGCGGCGTCAGAATCGAGGACCTCGTGGTCGTCACCGAAGACGGCTACGAGAACCTGACCGAGTACCCGGTCGAACTCCTCGTCGAGTAGTCGGCGCGGAAACGCGGAGTCGAACCGAACTCACGTCGTCGGAGTCGACGTAGAAACTCAGCTGTCGAGGGCGTTGTCGCCGGTCGAGCCGCAGGCGGCCGACGCGTCGGTCCACCCGGAGTTGGCCTCGCGCCACTGTTTCAGCAGGTCCTCCAGCGCGTCACCCGTCTCGGGCGTGAGCACGCCCGCGGCCTGCCGGACGACCGTCCCGTCTTCGACGAGAAGCGCGTAGATGTTGCCCTCGCCGAGCAGTCCGAGGCGGCGCTGGAGCGCGGTCTTGTCCACCCGCGCGATGAGCGCGTTGTCGTGGGGGCGACTCCGGGCCGCCTCCGGAGACATCCCGCCCCCCGACATCGCCGGCATCATCCCACTTCGCCCGCCGAGGACGAGCAGTTCGTAGTAGCCGAAATGGCCGTACATCTCGCACAGTTCCTTCGCGAACCCGCGCCACGACCCGACCAGCGACTGCTGGCGGCGGTCGAAGCTGATGAGCACGAGCGTCTGTTCGCCCTCTAAGTCGTCGGGGAGGACGACCTTCTGGCCGCTCGTGTCTCGTGACGGGAGGCGAGGGAACTCCATGCGCTATGGGATTCCCCACCGGTAGATAAGTCTAATTGCCGATTCGGTAAAATATCGCGCCGGAGAGGCTGTTTCCACAGTATCGACGGCGCGTGAACTCATCCCGCGTGTCTTCGAGTTCACCCGGTATAAACGTCCGCCCCCGAGTCTCAGCGCCGATAACCGGGGCGCGTCAGCGTTCGTAGTCGGGGTCGAACAACCGCGCCGACATCGGACCGGGGTCGCTCCCCTCGACGACCGCGTACCGAGAGAAGTCGTCGACGCCGGCGTCGGCCAAGAGTTCCTCGTCGTAGAACGCGTTGCCGGTGCAGTCGGTCGGGTGGCGCGAGAACAGCTCGGCGACGGCGTCGCACATAATCTGCGGGGTGCGCCAGTCCTCGGGCGTGCCCATCCCGAAGTGTCGCGTCGCCTCGGACTCGATGGCGGTGACCGGCCACAGCGCGTTCACGCCGATGTCGTCGGCGGCGAGTTCGCCCGCGAGCGACTGCGCGATGAACGTCATGCCGTACTTCGAGAGCGCGTAGGCGACCTTCCCCGGCGCGGGGCGGGCGGGCATCGGCGGCGAGAAGGTGACGACGTGGGCGCGGTCGCTCTCGCGGAGGTGCGGGAGCGCGGCGTGCGTGGTCGCGTACGCCCCGCGGGCGTTGACGTCCATGAGGAGGTCGAACCGCTTCGGCGGCGTGTCCTCGAAGCCGGCGATGTGAATCGCGCCCGCGTTGTTGACGACGAAGTCGATGCCGCCGAAGGCGTCGACCGTCTCGTCGATGGCCGTCTGCACCGAGTCGTCGTCGCGTACGTCGAGTTGACACCAGATGGAGTCGCCGCCCCGCTCGCGTATCTCCTCCGTCGTCTCGACGATGGTCCCGGGGAGGTCCTCGCGCCCGTCGACGGTCTTGCCGGTCGAGACGACGTTCGCGCCCCGGTCGGCGAGGTCGAGCGCGATAGCCTTCCCGATGCCGCGACTGGTTCCCGTGATGAAGGCCGTCCGACCCTCGAAATCAACATCATCGAATGACATAGTTTTCTATCGGTCATCCACCACTTGATGGTTCGGACACCGGGTGTCGGTTGAACGCGGTTTTCGGGGGCGACCGCGGAGGGCGTCTCGCCACACCCGCCGCCACCGATTCCCTTTTGCCCGCCGCACCTCCACACCCGTACCGATGGACGTGCTCATCGTCGGCGCGGGCGCAATGGGACGCTGGTTCGGCCGCACCGTCGACGCCGACCTCGCGTTCGCCGATGCGGACCCCGAGAGCGCGGTCGCCGCGGCGGACGCACTCGGCGGCCGGGCGGTCCCGCTGGAGGGCGACGAGCGGTTCGACGTGGTCTGTCTCGCGGTCCCGATGCGCCTCGCCGCCGACGCCGTCGCCGACAACGCCCACCGCGCGGACGCCGCGATGTGCGACGTGACGGGCGCGATGAGACCACCGGTGGCGGCGATGCGCGACCACCTCCCGGACCGCGAGCGACTCAGCCTCCACCCGCTTTTCGCCCCGCACAACGCCCCCGGAAACGTCGCCGCCGTCGCAGACGAACCGGGCGCGTACACCGACGCCCTGCTCGCGGACCTCGACGCGGCCGGCAACCGCGTCTTCGAGACGACGCCCGAGGAACACGACGCCGCGATGGAGACGGTGCAGGCGGCCGCCCACGCCGCCGTCCTCTCGTTCGGCCTCGCCGCCGACGACGTGCGCGAGGAGTTCGCCACGCCGATATCGGCCGCGCTCGACGAACTCGTCGCCTCGGTGGCCGGCGGCACCCCGCGCGTGTACGCGGACATCCAGTCCTCGTTCGGCGAGGGGACCGACCGCGTCGCCGACGCGGCCCGCGCGCTCGCGGCGGCCGACGACGAGGCGTTCGCCGACCTCTACGGGCGCGTCTCCCGCGGCGACGACGCGCCAATCGAATCGACCCCCGCGAGCGCCGACGACCGCGACCAGACCGACAAGCACGACCCTGTCGAGTGACGAGTGAAGGGAGACACCGACGCCGACGCCCCGCGGCGGGCCGACACCTCCCGCGCGGGCGACGGCGACTCGCTCCACAGCCCACCGATGATAGACAGAGACGCCGTCCGCGACAACGCGAAGTACCTCAGAAACGTCCGCCCCATCGACCCCGACGAGATAGCCGACTACATCGAGGGCGCGCCGCACCCCGCCGTGGTGAAACAGACGCTTCGCGAGGAGGCCCACGACCTCGGCCTGTTCGAGCGCGACGACGGCACGTTCGTCCCCGCGAGCGACGAGCCCGCGCCGTTTCGGAACTGGTCGCCCGCGGCCTTCCCCGACGACTACTCCTTCGCCCTCGAAGACCTGCTCATCGGGCGCTACGGCGCGAACTGGCACGTCGGCGACTCCGGCGACCGCCTCCGGGAGCGCGTCCGCCAACTGAAGGAAGACTACTACCGGGGCAACCCCGTCGAGTACGACGAGGACGCCGCGCTCGGCTACGGGATTTACCACCTTCCGGACTACTACGCCGCCGTCGGCTACGTCCTCTCGGACCTCGCCGAGCGGAGCCTGCTCCCTCGAAACCCCCGCGTGCTCGACGTGGGTGCCGGGACGGGCGGTCCCGCGCTCGGCCTCCACGACTTCCTCCCCGACGATTCCGTCGTGGACTACCACGCGGTCGAGCCGAGCGCCTCCGCCGACGTGCTCGACCGGATGCTCGGCGAGACGCGCCGGAACTTCCGGACGACCGTCCACCGCGAGACCGCCGAGGCGTTCGACCCCGACGGCGAGTACGATATCGTCCTGTTCGCCAGCGTCCTGAGCGAACTCGACGACCCCGCCGCGGTCGTCGAGAAATACCTCGACGCCCTCGCCGACGACGGCGCAATCGTCGCCATCGCGCCCGCCGACCGGAACACCAGCACCGGCCTCCGCGAGGTCGAACGCGAGGTCGCGCCGGCCGACGGCGACGTGACGGTGTACGCGCCGACGCTCCGCCTCTGGGACGGCTACGCGCCCTCGGACCGCGGTTGGTCGTTCGACGTGAAGCCCGACCTCGACGTGCCGGGGTTCCAGCGCCGCCTCGACGAGGGCCGCGACGGCGACGAGGACGAGGGCACCTTCGTCAACGTGGACGTGCAGTACTCCTACAGCGTCCTTCGGACCGACGGCGAGCGCCGCCTCGACGTGCGCGGAAACCCCGCGCGGTTCGCCAAGATGGCCGAGATGGAGCGCCACGTCACGAACCGCATCGACCTGCTGGCGGTCAAACTGAGCCACGACCTCTCGGAGGGGAACAACCAGGTGTTCAAAATCGGCGACGGGAGCGAGGCGGTCGACCACTACGCCGTCCGCACGCGCGACACCGTGCTGAACGCCGATGTGGCCGACGCCGACTACGGCGACGTGCTGGTCTTCGAGAACGTCCTCGCGCTCTGGAACGACGACGAGGAGGCGTACAACCTCGTCGTCGACGACGAGACGCTCGTGGACCGCGTCGCCTGAGCGCCCCGCGTCGGCCGCCGCCGCCCGACTTCACCCGCCCGTTGACCGACCCGGCCACGTTGCGTCCGACGGGTGGCTTTTTGCGGGCTCCGTCCCCAGTCGGACCATGAGCGAACCCAGCATCCTCCTCACCAACGACGACGGCATCGAGAGCGTGGGCTTCCGCGCGCTCTACGACGGCCTCTCGGAGTTCGCCGACGTGACCGCGGTCGCGCCCGCGACGGACCAGAGCGCGGTCGGCCGGAAGATGTCGACCAACGCGGTCGTCTCCGAGCACGAACTCGGCTACGCGCTGGAGGGGACCCCCGCCGACTGCACGGTCGCCGGCTTGGAGGCGCTGTGTCCCGACGTGGACATGGTCGTCTCCGGCATCAACAAGGGAGCCAACATCGGCGCGTACGTCCTCGGACGGTCGGGGACCGTCAGCGCCGCCGTCGAGGCCGCGTTCTTCGACGTGCCCGCCATCGCCCTCTCGCTGTACGTCCCCGCCGGCGGCGACCTGCCGTGGCACGAGAAGGCGACCGACCCGCGGGACTTCCGCGAGGCGACCCACGCGGCGTCGTACCTCGTCAAACACGCCGAACCCGCCGGCGTCTTCGAGCAGTGCGACTACCTCAACGTCAACGCGCCAATGTCAGACCCCGACGGTGGCCCGGCGGACATGCAGGTGACGGTTCCCTCCGAGCTGTACGACATGACCGCGGAGTTCGAAAACGGCACCGTGGAGCTCCACGACCGCGTCTGGGAGCGGATGCGAACCGGCGATATCCCAGACCCCGACGGGACCGACCGCCGGGCCGTCGTCGAGGGCCGGGTGTCGGTCTCGCCGCTGACCGCGCCGCACACGACCCACCGCCACGAGGCGCTGGACGCGCTCGCCGAGACGTATCTGGAGTGAGCGAAGCGGGCAAAGCGTATCTCGGAGAGACCTAAAACGCCGACGAGACCGACAAACGCGCTTCTACGGGCCGGGGGTGCCGAATCGGGAAGCGCCGCCGGGGGCGCAGGTGGTCCGTTCGGTCGGCCGACACCAAAGAGTGAACCCCGACCCGGTCGACGGACGCGTATGTCCGAAGCAGATGCGGTCGAGCGCGTGGACGAGCCCGGAACCGTGGATTCGCTCGCCGCGGACCTCCGCGCGCTCGGCGTCGCGGCCGGCGACACCCTCCTCGTCCACTCGTCGCTCAGTTCGCTCGGTTGGGTCGCCGGCGGCCCGCAGGCGGTCGTCGACGCCCTCCAGACGGTGCTGACCGACGACGGGACGCTCGTCATGCCGACCCACACGGGCCAGTACACCGACCCGTCGGTGTGGGAGAATCCGCCGGTCCCCGACGACTGGGTCGATATCATCGGCGAGTCGATGCCGCCGTTCCGTCCCGAGGTGACGCCGACCCGCGGGATGGGCGCGATAGCCGAGTGCTTCCGCAACTACCCCGGCGTCGTCCGCAGTGAACACCCGACGGTCTCCTTCGCGGCGTGGGGCGCGGCCGCCGAGGAAATCGTCGCCGACCACGAACTCGAGTACGGCCTCGGCGACGGGTCGCCGCTGGCGCGGGTGTACGACCGCGGCGGCGACGTGCTCCTGCTCGGCGTCGGCCACGGGAACGACACCTCGCTCCACCTCGCCGAGCACCGCGCCGACTTCGAGAAGACGCGGACGACCGAGCGCGCGCCGCTTCTCCGAGACGGCGAGCGCGTCGTCGTCGAGTACGAGGACATCGAGGTCGAGACCGACGACTTCGAGGCGGTCGGCGAGGCGTTCGAGACGACCGTCGGCGCGGCCGCGACGGCGACGCTCCTCGACCAGCCCGCGCTGGTCGACTTCGCCGAAGACTGGTTCGAGTCGAACCGCTGAATCGGAGTGCGACCGACCCGGTCGGGTCGAGACGCCGGGCGCGATGCCGGACGCGACGCCGGGCGCGACGCCGGGCGCGACGTGCGGTCAGGCGAGCGTCGCGCTCAGCGTGATTTCCGGGCCGGCGAGCGCCTTCGACACCGGGCAGTTCTCCTTGGCGCGCTGGGCGAGTTCGGCGAACGTCTCCTCGTCGATGTCGGGTACGTCGGCGTCGAGCGTCAGGTCGATGCGCGAGATTTCGAAGCCGCCGCCGTCCGCCGGGTCGAGGTGCACGTCGGCCGCGGTGTGCAGGCTCGTCGGCGCGTAGCCCTCGCCTTCGAGGAACGCGGTCAACTGCATCGAGAAACAGCCGGAGTGGGCCGCGCCGATGAGGTCCTCGGGGTTCGACCCCGGTTCGTCCTCGAACCGCGTCGGGAACGTGAACGTCCCCTCGACGGTCCCGCTCTCCGTCGAGAACTCGCCGCTCCCGTCTTTGCCACCGGTCCACGTCGTCTCCGCTTTGTGCGTGGGCATGCCACGCATACCTACGGTCGCAAGCGATATGGAGGTAACGACGAGATGGCCCCGTAGGCCGCGTCCACCGACGGAGATTCCGATTGTGGTCGATCAGCGTTGGTGCCGGTGGGCCGGAGCCGATTAGAACAGCCCCGTGATGAAGCCGACACCCATCAGCACCAACACGGCCGCCGAGAACGCCGGGAGATACGGGGTGTACTTCTCCACTTCGTCCTCGTAGTGTTGGTAGCCCGCGATGAGCACCATCGTCAGTCCGACGATGCCGATGATGACGGTGAGCGCGTACGCGCCCATCAGTTCGAGGCAGTAGTTCGACCCGGCGCAGAGCGCGATAATCTCGAACTCCTCTTCGTGGGCGAATCCGAGGACGAACGCGAACCACGCGATGCCGAGGAGGCCGCGGTCCGCGGCTTCGTCGGGGGTGCCGTGCGAGTGGGAGTGTCCGCCGACGAAGGGAACGAAGCCTTTCAGCCGAGCGAACAGTCCGCTGTCGTCGCGGTCGTGGGTGTGACCGTGTGAGTGGTCGCGGTCGTGGGTGTGACCGTGTGAGTGGTCGCGGTCGTGGGTGTGGCCATCTTCGCGGCTGTGTCCGTGGCCACCGTCGCGGCGATGGTCGTGGTCGGCGGCGTGACTGTGGTCGTCGCGGTCGTGAGTGCCGTGCGAGTGTCCGTGGGCGTACTCGCGGACGCCGAGCGCGATGAGTAAGACCCCGGCCACGAGACTGACCTGTCCGCCGATTCGGACGCCGCCCAGAATCGTAATCGGCTCGTTGACCTGTGTGAGGTCGAAGTACGACTTCGCGTAGAAGAACACGCCCACCATCGCGATACTGCTGACGAGGTGGCCGACCCCGAGGATGAAACTCGCCGCGAACCCGTACACCCACTTGTTCGCTTGGTCGAGCGCGTACGAGGCCGCGACGGGCCAGCCGTGACCCGGTTCGACGCCGTGGACGGCTCCGAGGGCTACCGCGCCGGCGACGAGACCGAGCAGTTCGTTCGAGGCCATGTACTACCGTACCCGTGGCAAACGAGGGGTATAGGGGTTGTTAATACCGAATCGCGGGTATCGTCATAACGGGGACTCTTGTAGCTGTACGCGCCAGTTGGAGGTGATGCGGACGAGTTTCAACATCCCCGACGAACTGGTCGCGGAGTTCGACCGGTCGTGGCGCGACGAGGGCATCGAAAACCGGTCGCGGGCGGTCCGAGAGGCTATGCGAGAGTTCGTCGAGTCCCACGCCCGACTCGAAGACGTCTCCGGCGAGGTCGTCGCGCTCGTCGGTTTCGACTACCGCCACCACGACGTGATACGGGAGCTTCACGGGGCGCAACACGAGTTTCAGGACGTCATCCTCAACACGAGCCACACCCATCAGGGCGAGTGGTGTCTCGAATCGCTGTTCTGTCGCGGCCCCGCCGAGCGCGTCCGGGCGCTGACCTATCGGCTTCGTGACTTCGACGCGGTCCGCCGGGTGAAGGTGATGGTCATCCGCGAGTGACGCGGCGGCGCGTCGTTGAAACAGCGTGGGTGCGAGGGCGGGGATGAGAACGCGTCGGGCTACCGATTCTGCCGCTGTTCGGCCTTGTTCATCTCGATGAGCAGTCGGAAGATGGCTTTCACGAGGTTCGAATCCACCTCGAAGTGGGCCGCGTTCTTCCCGGCGCGCTCCATCACGCGCTCTTCTTGGGACTCGTCGGTCGTCGGCAGGTCCTTCTCGTCCTTGACCTTCGCCACCGTGTCGGCGACGTAGGTCCGGCGGGCGATGAGTTCGACGATGCCGCGGTCGATATCCTCTATCTCCTCGCGGAGTTCGTCGAGGGACATGTCCTGAAACGGTTCGGCGGCGTCTGGGGTGTCGTCTGTCATTGGATTCTTGCTCCGTCGGTTCGGGTGGTCGTCAGTCGGGTCTCACCCTCGCGGGCGTCCCACAGTTCCTCGACGCGTTCGAGGTCGGCGCGGTCGCCGACGGCGACGACGCTCGGGCCGGTCCCGGACAGCGAGACGCCGTCGGCGATGGGCATCGCCTCGACGGCCGGGTCGGTCGGGAAGTCGAGCGCGGCCGAGAAGGCGAGCCCGTTGACGGTCATCGCCTCGGCGTAGCGGCCTTCGAGCGCGAGGTCGGCGACGAGGTCGGCCATCGGAGCGACGTTCTCACAGCGACTCACGTCGGCGTCGGCGCTGTAGGCGCGCTCCGGGGGCGTCCACACGAGCACGTCCCAGTCGACCTCGTCGCGGGCGATGAGGTCGTCTTCGGTGTTGTCGGTGACGACGACGCCGCCGACCATGGAGGCCGCGGCGTCGTCGAACGCGCCGGTGGCGGTGACGCCGACTTCGCGGGCGGCGCGGACGCCCATCCGGCAGGCGTCGAGCCGGGAGATATCGGCGTCCGGTCCGGGACCGACCGAGCGGCCGAGCGCGGAGAGCGTCGCCAGCACCGTCGCGTTGGCCGCGGCGCTCGAACTCTTGAGGCCGGCGGCCATCGGCAGGTCGCTTTCGGTCTCGACGGTGCCGCCCTCGCCGTCGCCGAACGCCTCGACGGCGAGTTCGACGCAGTGTTCGATGAGTCGCGTGTCGGCGTCGGGGGCCGCCGCGATACTGCCGCGGACGTCGCCGGAGTCGTCCAGTTCGACCGACGCGGTCGTCTCCGCGTCGATGGCGAACGCGGAGCCGGTCGCCGTCGCCAGGGCGTTCAAGACGGTGCCCGCCCCGAGGGCGGTGGCTCGGCCGTGCATACTTCCGGGAGGTCGGCACACGGTGTTATGTGTGGCGGTCCGTGCCGTTTTCGCCCGGAGGGGCGGCGGCGCGGCGGGGGGAGCGACGCGCGGCGCGGGCCGCCCCGAGACGCGACGTTTTTGCCGCCCCCGAGGCAACGGTGGGGTATGAGCGCCCGCAACGACATCGCCCCGAGCACGCTCGGCGTCGAACTCCACGACTACGGCGTCGAAGTGGAGTACATCGACAACCGAACCACGGTCTACCGGGGCGTCCCCGAGGCGGTCACGGGCACGCTCGGCACCGCCCCCGGCAAGGAGGTCCACGTCCTCGTCACCGACCCCACCGAGACAGAGGGCGTCATGATGTACGTCAACGACCTCACGAGCCACGACGACGTGCTCGAATCGAGCGGCGTCGGCCGCGTCATCCTCGGCGAGGGCGACGAAGAAGAGCTGTTCCCCGGCGTCCTCGTCCGGCGGGTGCCCGGCCACCGCTTCGAAATCGAGGCCGACCCCGAGGTCGCCCGCGGCCGCGTGTTCGTCTTCGTCGAGGACGACTGGGGCGAAGACTCCTACGAGTTCGTCGCCGAGTGATGCTCCGGAAGCGCTGGGAACCGCTGGAAAAGCGGACTGTCGGCACCGCACCCGAATCCTACGGCTACTACGAACTCGGCGACGCGGACGGCGACCTCGTCGGTCGCGGCGTCGGCGTCCTCCGCGACGAACTGAAGGAGGCGCTCGCCTACGGCGACGCCGAGCGCGTCCGCTGGGAGCGCGCGACCTCGCTGGACCACGCCGAGCGACTCGCGGACGAACACGACCCGGCGTAGGCGTCGCGCTCGCCGAGTCGCCGCCGACGCTCTCGCTCCCCCGCTACTGCAAGTACGACGGGCTGTCCGTGTCGCAGTTCTCCTCGTGAGCCTCGGCGTCGGACTCCACGTCGAACAGCATCTCGCACTCTTCGCACCGGTACCACGTCGCGCCGTCTTTCTCCGTCGTGGTGACCATGCGTACTGTTACCGCGCCGTCCCGGAAAACGGTTACTCCGGGCGAACCCTCAAGGGTCGAGCGGGCGAACTGGGTGGCATGTCTGAAGATGGGGTGACGCTCGTCGTCCGCGCCGCGGAGAAACGCGACGCGGGCCGCGGCATCGCCCGCCTTCCCGAGGTCGCCCGCCGAGAACTCGGCGTGCTCAGCGGCGAGACGGTCGTCATCGAGGGGTCCCGAGAGACGGTCGCAAAGATGTGGCCCGCCGGCCCCGGCGCGCCCGCCGGCGAGATGCTCGTCGACGCCGACACGCGGGCCAACGCCGGCGTGAAAATCGGCGACAGCGTCCGCGTCAGGAAAATCGACGTCGAGGACGCGCGCTCGGTGACGCTCGCCGGGCCCAGCGCCTTCGAGCGGACCAGCGTGGACCGCGAGACCATCGAGGAGGTCGTGAAGGCGGAGCTTCGGAACCGCCCGCTCCGCGAGGGCGACCGCGTCCGCGTCGAGCGACTCGGCGGGGCCGCGCTCGTCGTCAGCGGGACCAGCCCGGAGGGCGTGGTCCGCGTCACCGACGCGACGGCGGTCTCGGTGACGGCGACCAGTTCGAAGGGCGCGAGCGAGACCGTCCGCGACGCCGTCAAGAGCGTGACCGGCGGCGACGACGGCGACGGCGCGAGCCGCGGCCGGGCGACGGGCGTCACCTACGAGGATATCGGCGGCCTCGACGACGAACTCGACCTCGTCCGCGAGATGATAGAGCTCCCGCTGTCCGAGCCCGAGGTGTTCGCCCATCTCGGTATCGAACCGCCGAAGGGCGTCCTCCTCCACGGCCCGCCGGGGACCGGCAAGACCCTCATCGCGAAGGCCGTCGCCAACGAGGTCGACGCGAGTTTCACCACCATCTCCGGGCCGGAGGTGCTCTCGAAGTACAAAGGCGAATCCGAGGAGAAACTGCGCGAGGTGTTCCAGTCGGCCCGCGAGAACGCGCCGGCCATCATCTTCTTCGATGAGATAGACTCCATCGCCTCGAAGCGCGACGACGGCGGCGACCTCGAAAACCGCGTCGTCGGCCAACTGCTGTCGCTCATGGACGGACTCGACGCCCGCGGCGACGTGGTCGTCATCGGCGCGACGAACCGCGTCGACAGCCTCGACCCGGCGCTCCGCCGCGGCGGCCGCTTCGACCGCGAAATCGAAATCGGCGTCCCGAACGAGGCGGGCCGCCGCGAGATTCTCGACGTACACACCCGACGGATGCCCCTCGCCGAGGACGTGGACATCGACCGGCTGGCCTCCCGAACCCACGGCTTCGTCGGTGCCGACCTCGAATCGCTGGCTAAGGAGGCCGCGATGACCGCGCTCCGGCGCGTCCGCCGCGAGGGCGGCGGTGGAAGCGGAAGCGAGGGCGGAGACAATCGGGTCGCCATCGCGGACATGACCGTCACGCGCGCCGACTTCGAGTCGGCGATGGCGACGGTCGAACCCTCGGCGATGCGCGAGTACGTCGCCGAGCAACCGACCGAGGGGTTCGAGGGCGTCGGCGGCCTCAACGACGTGAAGCGGACGCTCGAACGCGCGGTGACGTGGCCGCTGACCTACGCGCCGCTGTTCGAGGCGGCGTCGACCGACCCGCCGACGGGCGTGCTCCTCCACGGCCCGCCGGGGACCGGCAAGACGATGCTCGCCCGCGCCATCGCGGCCGAAAGCGGCGTCAACTTCATCCACGTCGCCGGTCCCGAACTGCTGGACCGCTACGTCGGCGAGTCCGAGAAGTCCGTCCGCGAGGTGTTCGACCGCGCCCGACAGGCCGCGCCGAGCATCGTCTTCTTCGACGAGATAGACGCCATCGCCACCGACCGCGACAGCGCCGGGTCCGACTCGGGCGTCACCGAACGCGTCGTCTCGCAACTGCTGACGGAGATGGACAACGCCGCCGACAACCCGAACCTCGTCGTCCTCGCGGCGACGAACCGCCGGGACGCGCTCGACCGCGCGCTCCTCCGCCCCGGTCGGCTGGAGACCCACGTCGAAGTCCCCGCCCCCGACATCGAGGCGCGCCGCGCCATCCTCGACGTGCACGTCCGAAACAAGCCGCTCGGCACCGACGTGGACCTCGGCGACGTGGCCGCCCACATGGACGGCTACACCGGGGCCGACGTGGCCGCGGTCTGCCGCGAGGCCGCGCTCCGGGCGATTCAGGACGTGGCCGACGCCTACGACGGCACCGAGGCGAACGACCACGCCGACGAGGTGCGCATCACCCGCGCGCACTTCGACGCGGCGCTCGAATCGGTCTCGCCGACGCAGGTCTGAGAGCGGCGACCGCCGAGGAACGCCGTTCCCGCTCACTGCGAGATTATCTCGTCTCGCCGCGTCTCTGTGCTATGTTCACTCGTAACGTGGGTGTGTCGTGAACGCGGCGTGGCGGCGGAAGGCCCGGCGGGAGTGGGACGCGCTCACCGGCTCCCCCTCCCGAGGTGCCGCCACGACCGACCCGGCTCACGCCAGTCGCGCCCGATAGTAACTCGACTCGGCGTTCGGGACGGTCACCTCGCGCACGTCGAGGCCCGCCTCGGTAGCGACCGCCCGGAGTCGCGCGGGCGAGACGAGAACGAAGTCGAGCATCGGCCCGCGTAGGTCGCCGTACTCGACGCGGAACGACCGCCGGGCGACGCCCGCCCGCGGGTCCGGCCGGTAGCCGAAGAAGCGCTCGGGGTGGATGCGCGTCGGGTCGTACGAGTCCACGACGACCTCGCCGGTCGCCGAAACGAGGTCGGAAAACGACGCGAGCAGGTCGACGAGTCGGGCCGGGGACCCCGCGAGGCCGACCTGCGTCCCGTTGGCGAGCACCGTCTCGAAGCCGCCGGCCGACGAACCCGCCCGGCTCGCTTCGACCGGCGGGTCGAACATGTCGCCGACGACCGCCGCCTCGACGCCGCGCTCGCGGGCCGCGCGCACCGCGTTCGGACTCACGTCGAAGCCGACGACCTCGCCGCGCTCCTGCACGGCGAGGGCGTGTTGGCCCGCGCCGCACCCCACGTCGAGAACGGGCGTTCGAAGCGAATCGACGAACTCGTGCCTCGCGGCGGGCCACCGCTCGGACGGGACGAGATAGTTCTCGTAGACGTGCGCGTCACCCGCGGCGGCTCCGGCGTCGTCGCCGGCGCGGTAGACACAGGGGGCGCGCAGACAGCCGCGAACCCGGTCCAACATCGCCAGTCCGAGGGCGTCGTCGGCCATGACGAGTCGTTCGTCGCACTCTTGTAAATTGTATTTAATGTGTTGAGTGGTACCGATTAACAGAAGTGGGAAAGCGTCAGTCCGGCCGGTCCAAGTCGCCGTGTAGCTCGCGGTTCATCACGTCCGGGACGAACAGACGGATGCGCTTGTGAAGCTCCGCTTCGGTGTCGTAGGTCTCGACGCGGAGGTCCCATCGGGCGCGCGCCGCGCGAATCATCTCGCTCGTGACGCTCGCCTCGTGGACGAAGACGATTCTGTCGCCGTGCGTCTCGGCCGTTCGAGTATCGACCTCGCCTCCTCGCCGACGCCGACGTTGTGGCCGAGAAACGGCAGAACGAACACGGTCGCGGACGCCCGCCGCGTCTCAGCTCGCACCCCGTGACTGCCGAAGCCGCCGCCTATTTGGCACTCGCTCCCACAGGCTGAATCGATGTCCAATCTCCTCCCCGAGGAAGCAGAGGAAAAGCTCGTCACCGTCTGCCGCACGGCCGTCGGCGACAGCCTCCGCTCGCTCACGTACTTCAACCGCTTCGACTACGTGCAGGTGTACCTCCGCGAGGACCTCGAACAGGAGGCCGACCTGAACTCCTTTATCGGCAACGAGTGGCACGACTTCAAGATGACCCAAGACGCCTACCGCGGGTCCGAGCTCGGCGACTACGAGTACACGATTCGCGTGTTCGAAAACGGCTATCTCGTCCGCATCACCGTCGAGGACTTCGGCGTCTTCGTCACGACCGACGGCATCTCGATGCAGGACTTCGAGGCGCTGGCGGCCGCGACGACCGAGATTCTCGACGAGTGGGCCATCGCGGAGTAACCGGAGAAAACCGAATCAGCTCCGTCAGTCCCAGAACGACTGGGTCCGGGCGTACTCGCGCTCCCGTTCGAGGATGTCGCGGTAGAAGTCGTCTTCGTCCTCGCGGAGCTTGTTGATGATGCGCGCGGCGTTGTGCGGGCCGACGCCGCGGGCCGCGAGCGCGACGACCGCCCGCTTGCCGTGGGCCTGCACCAGACTCGCCGAGCGGTACGCCCGCTTCGTCAGTCGCTCCTGTTCGTCATCTTTCTCCGGCGCGCGGACGGCTTTCACCGTCTCGTCGTCCCACGGGTTGAGCGCGGCGACGCGGGTCGCGCCGCACTCGGGGCACGTCACGGGCTCGCGGACGCGCTTGACTTTCGTCTTGCGAGTCCAGTCCTTACAGTGGAGACACGCCAACAGCACGCGGTCGTTCTGAATCCGGTCGCGGACCGTCTCGATGACGCTCGCGTCGGCGTTTTCGGGGACGAGCAGGTCGGTTCCCGAGCCGCGGCCGCCGGTACCGATGGCGGTCGGCTCGCGGGCGACGGCGAGTTCCACGTCGCCGTCGCGGACGCGGCGGAGCAGTTCGACCGTCTCCGCGACGGCGAGGTCGGTGTGGAACACCTCGCGGACGGCCTCGTCGTAGACGGGCGTGTCCTCCAGCGCGGCGAGGAGGCGGTCGCCGCCGAAGCGGCCCTTCCCCTGATAGCGCTTGAGCGCGCCGAACTTCGCGGCCACCTGCGCGAGCGTGAACTTCAGCGAGTCCGACCGCTTGAGCGCGAGTTCGAGCAGGGCCTCGACGTGGTCGGGGTCGGTCTCGCGGAGCACCTCGGCGAACGTCGTCGGGCGGACCTTTCCCGGCACATCGAACTCGATTCGGTAGGGGTCGACCTCCATGCCGACCGAGGAGCCGGTGCGCTGGCCGATGAGCGCCGACAGGAGCCGACCGAGCGTCTCGTTTACCCGGTGGCCGTACGGCGAGTTCAGCGTCACCTTCCGGGGCGAGCCTTCGAGGACGAGCCTAGTCGCGGTCGGAATCGGCGCGTCGACCTCGACCTGCCGCTCGATGGGGCCGAGCGCGGACCTGACCGTGGCCTCGTCGGTCGGATAGCGCATGGCGATGTCGCGGGCGACGGCCTCGCGGTCGGCCCCGGACGCGAACTGCGGCGCGGCCACGTCGCGGAGTTCGCCGACCTCGCCGGCGACCGGCGCGGGCACCGGAATCTCCGAGCCGACCCACGACGGCACCTCGCCGCCGGGGTCCTCGATGGGCGAGACGTTCACCCGCGCCTCCTCGTCGTCCACGTCGTTGACGCGCCACATCTCGCCGCGCTGGATGAACGTCGCCCCCGGCGCGGCGAAGTTGCGGACGAACTTCTCGTCGAGCGTCCCGATCTGCCGGCGCGAGGAGATGTCGTGGACGTCGTAGGTCTCCTCGTCGGGAATCATCGAGAGGTTGGCGTAGAAGTACTGCCACGTGCCGCCGGACTTTTCGAGGAGGTCCTTGTCCTCGTCGAGCCAGAGGAGACGGTTTCCGGAGAGTTCGCGGACGACCGCGCGGAAGTCGTCCTCGGCGAGGTCGCGGAAGGGGTACGCCCGCGTGATAATCTCGTAGGCGCGGCGGGCCGACACGTCACCGTCGTCCATGACGACGCCGACGATTTGGTTGGCGACGGTGTCGAGGCTCCCGTGGTGGACGCGGGCGGGTTCGACCTCGCCGGAGACGGCCCGCCGGGCGATGGCGAGCGCTTCGAGCGTGTCGTCGGGGTGGTCGGTAACGACGGTCCCGCGGGAGACGACGCCCGAGCGGTGGCCCGCGCGACCGACCCGCTGGAGGAGCCGCGACACCTCGCGCGGGCTGTTGTACTGGACGACGTGGTCCACCCGGCCCACGTCGATGCCGAGTTCCATCGACGACGTGCAGATGAGCGCGTCCAACTCGCCGGCCTTGAAGCGGTCTTCCACGTCGATTCGCACGTCCTTCGACAGCGAGCCGTGGTGGACCTCGATGGGGTCGCCGAGCGTCTTGAACCGCGAGCCGAGCGCCTCCGCGGTCTGTCTGGTGTTGACGAAGACGAGCACCGACTCGTGGTCGCGGACGACCTCCCGAATCGTCCGGACGTGGCTCGCTATCTCCGGGTCGGTGGCGAGCTTTCCGGCCAGCGCCTCGTCCTCGTTCGTCACCTCGGGGCGAACCACCTCGAACTCGACGCGGTTGTCCACGTCGACCTCGATGACCTCGAACGGGCGGCCGCCGGTCAGGAACTTCCCGACCTCGTCGGGCGACCCGACCGTCGCCGAGAGGCCGATTCGCTGGAACGGCCCGGCCAACTCGCGGAGGCGCTCCAGCCCGATTGTCAACTGCGCGCCGCGCTTCGCCGACGCGAGTTCGTGGACCTCGTCGACGACGACGTGGTGGACGTCCGACAGCGCCGTCCTGAGCTTCTTCCCCGTGAGCATCGCCTGCAACGTCTCGGGCGTCGTCACCAGCACGTCCGGCGGGTCGTTCGCCTGCTTCTGGCGCTGGTACTGCGTGGTGTCGCCGTGGCGAACGTCGATGTCGACGTCGAGCTGTTCGCCCCACCAGTCGAGCCGCCCGCGCATATCGCGGTTCAGCGCCCGAAGCGGGGTGATGTAGAGCGCCGAAATCCCGAACCGGTCCTCGGCGTCGGCGATGGCCGAAAAGACCGGGAGCATCGCCGTCTCCGTCTTGCCGGTACCCGTGGGCGCGATGATGAGGCCGTCTTTCCCGTCCGAAAGCGGGGGAATCGCCCGACGCTGTGGCTCTGTCGGCGTCGTGAATCCCCGATCCGAGAGCGCGTTCCGAACGGGCGACGAGAGCGTCGCGAAGGCGTCCATTCCGGCGGCGGCCTCGCCGTCTGGCATCGCCCGAGCTTACGGTTCGAGGCGATTAAGCGCACCGCTCGGGGCGGTCCCCACCGGGATACTCATGTCGCTCGTGGAGCAATTTCGGGCGTGTCCCCGAAACGAGTCTACTGGTTCGCGCTCGTCGTCTTCGGGCTCTCCGCCGCCGTCGATACCGCGCTCGACCTCGCAACGGGAGGCGCCGACATCGGAACCGTGGTCGCGGCCGCCGGCGCAGTCACCGTCGTGTACGCGTCGGTCGTCGCCCTCCGGGATCCGGACCGCGCCCGAGTTCCGACGGACTGGAGTCCGCTCGTCTACCTCGTTATCGCCGCCGCGGCGCTCTACGCCTTCGGCGTCGCCCTCCAACTGTACTCGGTGGTGACGTGACGCCCGAGCGGTCGTTCTGGCTGTCGCAGGCGGGATTCACCGCCGGGAACCTACTCATCGCCCTCGGCAACCGGCGAGGCGACCTCGCGGCGTGGCAACTCGTCTTCGCCGCGGTGCTTGTGCTCTCGACCCTCTGGTTCGTTGGCTACGCCGTTCGAGAACGAGAGAAGGGCGTGCCGGAGTTCTTCCGCGAGTGGGCCGGCTGGCAACGACTCGCCAACGTGACGGCCGTCTCCGTGTTCGTCCTCGGTACCCTCACGTTCGTTTTCGCGTAGGCGGGGCCGCGGGTTCTGCCGACCGCGACGAACGGACTCACTCAGACGTTCCGATAGTCGCCCAACCGCGTGCCGTCGAGCAGGTAGGCCTCGCCGTCCGCGAGGCCGGCGGGCAGGAACGGCGAGAGAAAACCCTGTCCGGGGACGTTGACCCACGTCCCGCCCGAGGTGTCGTTGAACGCCGGAAACACCACGAGTTCGGTGTCCGGCCGCGTCACCTCGGCGGGGTCGACCTCGTAGTGCTCCGCGAACACCGCGGGAGCGAGAGAACCCCGGAGCCAGACGCGCTCTTTCCGCGCGCCGCCGACCTCGTCTTCCAGTCTGACCGCCGGGTGTTCGTGGGCGGAACAGACCACGTCGGCGGCGAGCACCTCCCGCGAGGGCCACGTGTGGCCGTGGCAAAAGCCCACGTCGCCGAGGCGGACGCCCGCGGGGTCGGTCACCTCCACGTCGTCGCCGAAAAAGCCCGCGAGACCGCCGTCGTGGTTGCCGGGGACGACCGTCAGTTCGGCGCGGTCGGCCACCGCGGCCGCGAGGTCGCGGAGTTCCTCGGCCTCGTCTCCCTTCGGGTCGCCGATGCGGTGGCCGAGGTCGCCGAGGACGACCAGTCGGTCGGCGTCGGTCCGGTCGAGAAGCGACAGCAGGCGCTCGCGGCGGACCGCGGCCTTCGACGGGAGTTCCACCCCGCGTTCGTACCGCAGACCGGCCTCGATACCGGCGTGGTAGTCGGCGACGACGAGCGAGCGCTCGGGAAACCCGCGCCTGCTCGTCCGCGCCACCGCGGCCGGATGGCCGGGAATCGGTTCGACGAGCGGTCCGGGCACGGCCTCAGATGGCCTTCAGCACGCCGTCCTGCGGCTCGTAGCACCGACCGCCGAGGAGCGCCTCCTGGATGGCGTCTTCGACCGCGCCGGGGTCCGAGCCGTACTCGTCGACGACGGCGGCGACGACCTCGTCGCGAGTCGCGCCGTCACCCCCGTCGAGGTCGTCCATGGCGTCCACGACGACCGATTCGAGGTCGATGTCCGCGGCGGAGTCGTCGGCGTCGGCCTCGTCTTCGCTCCCGTCCGACGCCGCGTCAGCCCCGGGTTCGGATTCGGGTTCGGGTTCAGGCTCGGATTCGGCCGCTGATTCGGGTTCCGCGGCGGCGTCAGCCGCGGGTTTCGGGTCGGGTTCCGCCTCCGGTTCGGCGTCGACGGACTCGTCTTCGAGTTGGTCGGAGAGGTCGTCGGCGTCTGGCACGTCGATATCCGCCTCGCCGGCGGGGTCGACGTCCGCGCCGGAGGTGAACTCCGTGCCGAACTCGGACTCGATTTCGGCCCGCTCGTCCTCGTCGAGTTCGTACATCCCGTCGGGGTCGACCGAGTCGTCGGCGTCGGTCTCCGCGTCGGTCGCCGACTCGTCGGCCGTGGCGCCCGGTTCGTCCGGTGCGTCCGGTGCGTCCGCCTCGGGTTCGGGGTCGGGGTCGTCGAACCCGTCGTCGGGGTCGTCAAACCCGTCGTCGAAGTCGCCGAGAGTTTCGCTTCCCGACTCGTCGAGCGAATCGGCGTCGGTCGCGCCCGCGTCGGGGGCGTCGTCTTCGAAGTCACCGAGCGCGCCGTCGTCGGCACCGGCGTCGAAGTCGGGCTCCGAATCGACGTCGAGCGAGTCGGTCGCCGGTTCGGGTTCGGACGTGAGGTCGGCCGCTTCGACCGATTCGGATTCGGCCGTCGCGGACGGCTCGCTCTCCGGGGCCGGCTCGGACGCCTCCGGCTGGCTCTCGGTCGCGGCCGTCGTCTCGGCGGCGACTGGTTCCGGTTCCGGCTCGGGCTCCGGCTCAGACTCGGTTTCCGCGACGGGCTCGGATTCAGGTTCCGAGTCGGCCTCGGACTCGGCACTGTCGAGGAGTTCCGGCTCCGGCTCGTCGGCGGTCTCCTCGTCGGATTCGGCCTCGAAGTCGTCCGGTTCGGCTTCCGCCTCACCGGCGTCAGCCTCCGGTTCGCCGAGTTCGTCGCCCTCGTCCGCGTCCGCCTCGCCGACTTCGATGTCGACGCTCTCGGCCGGTTCGAGGTCGAGTTCGGGGAGCGGGCCGAGCACCGCGTCGCCGCCGTCGCCGCCGTCGCCGGGGGCGACGTCGAGGGGGTCCACCTGGTCGCGGTCGCCCGCGACGAGTTCGAGCGCCTGAATCGCGACTTCCCGCAGGGCGTCGAGGTAGGTTCGGGTCGTCCCGTAGTGGTCGATGGCGCGGGGGACGCCCGCCGCGAGCGTCGGGTCGACGCCGCGGGCTTCGAGCGCGCGGGTCAGGTCGTCGCCGCGGTAGGGCATCGACAGCGCCTCGTCGAACACCGCGATGCGGCGGAGGGTCGCCTCGGCGGCCGAGACAATCCAGCGGTCGCGCACGTCGGCGTCGACGGTGTTGACGCTCTCGGGGCGGACCGAGGAGTAGACCACGTCGGCGTCGTCCGGTTCGTACGTCCGGGCCTTGCCAGCGAGCGAGACGAACGCCGGGGCTGTCGCGCCCTCGAGAAACGCCATTGGCTCAGGCTGGTACTGGCCGGCGTAGGTGACGAACGCGCCCGTCGGGTCGGCGATGCGCCCGCGGAGCACCTCGTCGTTGACGTGTTCGACCTCGGTGAGCACGCCCGCGACGAACGTCCGGTTGAGCCGCGCGCCGGTTGGCGTGACCACGTAGTTCGGCGCGCGCTCCTCGTCGCTCTCGGAGTACGACAGCGACGCGTCGTCGAACTCGGCGGCGAAGACGCGGTAGGCGATTTCCCGCGTGCCGACGACCGGCGAGGCGCTCATGCGCGCACCTCCGTCAGGAGGGCGGCCGCGCGTTCGGCCGGGTCGTCGTCGGTCTCCTCGAACTCGTCGGCTTCGAGGTTCGCGCCGTACTCGTCCACCGAGAGGTTCCCGCGGACGCGGTACTCGCGGCCGACGAGCGTGTCGGCGATGTCGTCGGCGACGACCTCCTTGTCCATCGCCTCGCGGGCGGCCTCCATCGCGTCGGCCATCGTCCCACCGTAGATTTCCTCGGTGAGGTCGCGGTCGAGGATAGCGGTCACCGTGCCGGTGCCGTCGTCGAGAATCGCCTTCACGCGCATGTCGTCCTCGCCGTCGACCTCGCCGTGCTGGCGGCACTGGCCGTTCTGGACGACGCGGCTACAGTCGGGACAGCGTTCGATGAGCCCGGAGCCGTCGCGCACTTCGAGGACGTTGCCGAGCAGTTCCACGTCGAACATCCCGCCGGCGTCGACGGCCTCGCCGACGTTCAGCCGCGGCGCGGAGTCCGTCACGGAGACGGGGTCGTCGAGCACGTCGAGCGTCGTGAACTCCGAGAGGTTCACCTGCGGCACGCCGCGGAACTCGCGGACGTACACGTCGGAGAGGCGGACGCTCGCGCCCTCCTCCACGTCGGGACGGGGTGCCCAGTCGGTGAAGGGAAGCCGCCCGGATTCGTCGGCGACGACGCCCGAGAGGATTGTCGTCTCGCCGTTGCGGCCGTCGATGGTGCGCGAGTCGACTTCGAGGACGCGGACCTCGACGGTTCGGCCGCGGTCGCCGGCCTGCAGGTCGATGAGGTCGGCCTCGCCGCCGATGCGGTCGTCGTAGGGCGTCTCGACCGTCTCGGACTCCACGCCGACCGTCGAGGACGCGCCGATGTTCAGTTCGGGCTTGCCGTCCCACTCGCGGACGCCGGCGTTGCCGATGACGACGGAGTCGCCCGGCTCGAAGCCGAAGTCCTGCCACGCAGTGTAGGAGATGACGCCGGACTCGTCGGCGAGTTCTCCCTCGCGGATGGTCTGTTCGTCGCCCTGATAGACGATAGAGCGAGTGCCCACGGTGAGCACGCGGACCGTCACCGAGACGTTGCCGCCGTCGGGGTCGATGTCGGCGATGCGCTTCGTCGCGGGCGCGCCGTCGCTCCCGCCGGCGCTTCCGCCGCCGTGTTTCCGTCGGACGCTCTGTTTCGCCTCGTCGAGCGGGACGCTGTACTGCAGGAGGTTCTGCAGGTCGGATTTGACCTCCTCTTTGTCGATACCGAGGGCGGAGGCAAGCTCCTCGGCATGCTGGTCGAGTTCCATCGAGTCGGGATTCGCCCCGGCCGGATAAAAAGTGTTGCCGGGCGGCCGGGCGGCCGGCCGCGGGCGAATCACTAAGTGCTCGCGTACCAGTTGAACTCGTATGTCGAACGACGAGGGCCTGGACGCCGGCAACGCCGACGAGGAGGTCTCTTTCTCCGTGACCATCGAAGACGGCTGGACGACTATCGTGATGGAAGGCGACAAGGACAGCGCGGTCGTCGTCCGCTCGGCGTCCGGCGAGCGAATCTACCTCCCGCCGGAGGGGTTCGACGCCGAGGCGGCGGCCGACAGCGCGTACCAGTCGTCGGACAGCCCCTACCAGTCGGCGTACGACTCGCCGTACCAGTCGGTCCAGACCGACGACTCGCCGTACCAGTCCGCCCGCGGCACGATGCCGCGAGAGGGGATGGTGCCCACCCGCGGCGGCTACCGGATTCGTCACCCCGAGCCGGTGACCGACGTGCGACTCCTCCGCTGAGTTCCGATGCCGTCGGTTGCTGAGCCAGCGTGCTGACCCCCGAGTTCGACGGTCAGTTCGCGTCGGACTCGGTGGCGTCCGCGTCGCCGGCGTCAACTTCGCTCTCCGCGCCGGCCGAGTCGTCGGCGTCCGCGTCGAGAATGCGGTGGTAGTAGTCCACCGTCTCGTCGACGACGCGGTCCCACGTGTACGGTTCGTACTCCGGTTCGCCGTCGAGCGAGAGGCCGTACTCGATGCCGTCGGCGATAGAGCGCGAGTCGGGTTCGACCTCGATGACGCAGTCCTCCGGGAGGACCTCCGCCGCGCCGCTCTCCGTGGCGACGACGCGGGTGCCGGTCGAAAGCGCCTCGACGATTGTGATTCCGAACGGTTCGGACAGCGACGGTGAGACGAACAGGTCCGCCGAGGCGTAGTAGTCGCCGAGCGCCTCCTCGGGGACGTAGCCGGCCCACTTGATGCGGTCTTCGACGCCGAGCAGTTCGGCGAAGCGCTTGAGTTGGGCGGTGAGGTGGCCCGACCCGCCCATGACGAGCGTCACGTCGTCGCGGGCGAGTTTCTCCATCGCGTAGACGAGATGCGCGATACCCTTCTGGTCGGTGTGCCGGCCGACGAAAAACAGCATCTTCCCGTCGATACCGAGTTCCGCCTTGAGGTCGCGGCCCGTCGTCTCGCACTCGGAAAAGCCGTTGTAGATGACGTGGCAGTCGCCACCGTACTCCGATTTGACCTTCCCCGCGAGGAGTTCGCTCACCGCGAGCAGGTGGTCACAGCGCTCGGCGATTCGGCGCTCTGTCTCGACCTCCCGCTGTGGCGGGTCGATGTTGCGGTCGGACGAAAGCGAGTGGAACGTGGTCACCCACTCTACGTCCTCGTTGTTCGACTTCGCGCGCGACCCCGGTCCGTAGCCGAACCAGTCGTGGGTGTGGACGATGTCGGCGTCGGCGGCGCGCTCCGCGAACGTCGACCCCAGCCGCCCGATGCGGGTGATGATGTCACCCTCGCCCGTCGGAACGCCCACGATGCCCTCGCGGTCCGGCGCGTACTCCGCGGGGAGCACGAGTTCGATATCCACGTCCTCGCGGTCTTCGAGCCGCTCGAACATCTCGCCGACGTGCGTGTCGAGCCCGCCGCTGACGTTCGGCGGAAACCCCCACCCCAGCATCAGGACCTTGGCAGTCATAGATGCCACAATGTACCACAGAGGCCTATTTAATTCCTGCCCGGCAATACTGCGACGGCACCTCACCGAAAGGCGTTTTCGCCGCGGCGACGAGCCGCGAGTATGCACGTCCACGTCAACGCCGCCGCGAGCCTCGACGGCAAGCTCTCCTCGCGCCGCCGCGAGCAGGTGAGGATAAGCGGCGACGACGACTTCGCTCGCGTGGACGAGATTCGCGCGGCCGCCGACGCCGTCGCCGTCGGCGTCGGGACCGTCCTCGCCGACGACCCGCATCTCACGCTCGATGCCCCCGACCTCGTCGCCGCCCGCGAGGACCGAGGCGACCCGCCGCACCCCGCGCGGGTCGTCGCCGACTCGCGCGCTCGGACCCCGACCGACGCCCGGATTCTGGACGACGCGGCGACGACCTACGTGCTCGTCTCCGAGGCCGCGCCGGACGCCCGCCGCGAGGCGCTCGAAGCCGCCGGCGCTGAACTCGTCGTCGCGGGCGCGGAGCGGGTGTCACTCCCCGACGCCCTCGACGCGCTCGAAGCGCGCGGCGTCGACCGGCTCATGGTCGAGGGGGGCGGCGAACTCATCTTCTCGCTGTTCGAGGCCGACCTCGTCGACGAGCTCACACTCTACGTCGGCTCGATGGTCATCGGCGGCCGCGACGCGCCGACGCTCGCCGACGGCGAGGGCTTCGTCACCGACTTCCCCCGACTGTCGCTCCGCGACGTAGAGCGGGTCGACGACGGGGTGCTCCTGACCTACGACTGTTGAGCCTCGTCCCCCGAATCCGGCCGTTTTCGCCGCGAACGCGGAGTCTCGCGGTCGTGCGTCGCCACGCAAACAGGCGCAATGGGTAAGAGTGTCGCGCCGATACGTGGAGATATGAGCACTCCGAAGACAACCGATGCGCCCGTCCATATCGAGAGTTCGGACCAACTCGACGAACTCATCGCCGACAGCGCGGTCGTCCTCGTGGACTACCACGCTGACTGGTGCGGCCCGTGTAAGATGCTCGAACCCACCGTGAAGGAAATCGCCGAGGAGACCGACGCCGTCGTCGCCAAGGTCGACATCGACGAACTCCAAGAGCTGGCCCGCGAGCAGGGGATTCGCAGTGTCCCGACCCTGCAGTTCTACGCCGGCGGCGAGCAGGTCAAAGAGGTCATCGGCGTCCAGAGCAAAGCGGACCTCGTCGACATCATCGACGCGGCCGCGTAAGCCGGCGTCCGCTCCGCTCGGCCCTATTCTTCGTTTTTCGGTCGCTGTGAGCGACGGCGCGGCGCGCGCTCGGGGCGTCGTCGCTCGTCGGGGGGTTCGCGAAAAGCGGAGTCAGCACGCCGCTCAGAACGGTGCGTCGGACACGTCGGGTTCGAACCCCGCGCCCGGTTCGTCGTCGTAGAAGCCGCCGGTCGAGGCGTGGACCGCGTCGAGCTCCTCGAACTCGGCGACCATGCGCGCCTTCAGCGCCTGAATCGTCATCGGCGAGATACCGCACCCGGAGCACGCGCCGGTGAGGGAAATCCACACCTCGCCGGTCTCCTCGTCGATGGCCTCGATACCCGCGTCGCCGCCGTGCATCTCTATCTGGGGGAAGTTCCGCCGCATGAACAGGTCGAGCCGTTCTTCGAGGGACTTCTCCGACGTCTGCGAACTCATACCGAGACGTGGGGTGCGGGCGAGCATAACGATTGCTCCGAACGAGGTCGCGGCGAATTTCGCGAGACGCTGTCGGGGAGGTTGGTCGGCGAGGGCTTTTTACCACGGAGAGAGTATCGGAACCTATGATTTCACTCGACGAGGCAGTCACGGCCCGCCTGGAATCGCACGGCGCGCGGTTCGAGGTGCTCATCGACCCCGACGCGGCGCTCTCGATAAAGCGCGGCGAGTTCGACGGCGACCTCGAAGAGGTCATCGCCGCCGAAGACGTGTTCGAGGACGCCTCCCGCGGCGACCGCCCCGCCGAGAACGACCTCGAAGAGGTCTTCGGAACGACCGACCCGCTGGAGATAATCCCCGAGGTCGTCAAGAAAGGGGAGATTCAGATCACGGCCGAACAGCGCCGCGAGATGCAAGAACAGAAGCGCAAGTCGCTCATCAACCGCATCGCGCGCAACGCGGTGAACCCGCAGATGAACGACTCGCCGCACCCGCCGGAGCGAATCGAGCGCGCGCTCGAGGAGGCCGGCTTCAAAATCGACCCGATGGAACCCGTCGAGTCGCAGGTCGACGACGCCCTCGACGCGCTCCGCCCCGTGTTGCCCATCAAGTTCGCCGAGGTCACCGTCGCCGTCCAACTCCCCGCCGAGTACGCCGGGAGCGGACAGGCGCAGATTCGGAGCTACGGCGACCTCGAACGCGAGGAGTGGCAGAACGACGGCTCGTGGGTCGGCGTCATCACGTTCCCCGCGGGGATGCAAAACGACTTCTACGACAAGGTGAACAACATCACGAGCGGCATGGCCGAGACGCGCATCGTCAAGGACGAAGACGAACTCTGAGGCGCGTCGGCGAGTCCCGAACGCGAACTACCCCTTCTTGAAGCCGACGAGGAAGCCTCCCGAGAAGCCGGCGGAGATCGACAGGGTCGACAGCACCGTCGATATCCAGTCCGGCGGCGCGCCGGTCGCGGCGTCCTGCGTGGCGCTCACGAGGCCGCCGGTGAGGCGCTCCCAGTCGACGGTGATGATGCCCCGCGATTCGAGGAACTTGAACACGGCGAGTTCGAGGCCCACGATGACGGCGATGAGCTTCGCGATTTTCTTCGCGGCGAAGCCGATGATACCGCCGATAACGGCCCCGCTCCCGAACTCGATGCCGAGCTGTTGGGGGTCGATGCTCAGTTGTAAGGGGTCCATACGGCGAACAACCCGTCCGTCGATATAAGTGATTTGTGGGGCGACTGTCGCCGTCACCGTACTGTCAGGTCGCGCCCGGGCAACCTACAAGAGTCCCGGCGTCCAAACGCGGCCATGGAACGGGAGGTGACGGGACGCCATCTCGACGCGTGACCCCGGCCGAGCGGGGCTTAAGTGCCTCCGGCGGCTAGTACCGACTGACACAGTGCAGGCAACGTACCCCACAATCGAGGTGCGGCGATGAGCCGCGTCATCGTCGCGAAGCGCGTCGACCGCGGAGACGCCGACCTCACGGAGATATCCGACCTCGCCCGCGCGGCGGGCTACGAGGTCGTCGGCGAACTCACCCAGACCCGCGAGGAGGACGCCGCGTTCCACTTCGGCGAGGGAAAGGTCGGCGAGTTAGCGTCGCTCGTCGCGCGCGAGGACGCCGCCGCCGTCGTCTTCGACAACCGACTGGGCCCCTACCAGACGTACAACATCGCCCAGAAGCTCCCCGACGACGCGGAGGTCATCGACCGCTTCACGCTCATCCTCGACATCTTCGGCCAGCGGGCGAACACCCGCAAGGCGCAGTTGCAGGTCGAACTCGCCGAGCTCCGCTACGAACTGCCGCGCGCCGAGGCGAAGGCGTCGCTGGCGAAGCGCGACGAGCGCCCCGGCTTCATGGGGCTCGGCGAGTACGACGAGAGCCGCGAGCAGGACATCAAGGCCCAGATTTCGCGCATCAAGAACGAACTGGACGCCATCGCGGACAAAGAGGAGACCCGGCGCGAACAGCGCCGCGAGTCCGGCTTCGACCTCGTGGCCCTCGCGGGCTACACGAACGCCGGGAAGTCGACGCTGATGCGACGGCTCGCCGCCGACCTCGAAGTCGGCCAGAACGACGACCTCCACCCCGACCTCGACCCGACCGCGGAGTCCCAGGACAAGCTGTTTACGACCCTCGGGACGACCACGCGCCGCGCCGAGACGGGCAAGCGAGACGTGCTTCTCACCGACACCGTCGGCTTCGTCTCGGACCTCCCCCACTGGCTCGTCGAGTCGTTCAAGTCCACGCTCGATTCGGTCTACCGGGCCGACCTCGTGTTGCTCGTCGTGGACGCCTCGGAGCCCGTCGAGGAGATGCGCGAGAAGCTCGTCACGAGCCACGACACGCTCTACGAGCGCAACGAAGCGCCCATCGTGACCGTGTTCAACAAGGTGGACAAGGTCGCGGCCGGAGAACTCGACGAAAAGCGCGCGGCGCTGTCAGCGCTCGCGCCCAACCCCGTCGCCGTCTCGGGACTGACCGGCGAGAACGTCGAGGAACTGGCCGCCCGCGTCGAGGACGAACTGCCCCCGTGGAAGCGCGAGCGGCTCCTGTTGCCGATGGCCGACGACACGATGAGTCTCGTCTCGTGGCTCTACGACCACGCCCACGTCGAGACCGAGGAGTACGAGGGCGAACAGGTCCACGTCGAGTTCGAGGCGCGACCGGCAATCGTCGAGAAGGCGCGGGCGAAGGCCGCCGACCTCTCCGTGCCGGCCGACTCGGCCTGAGTCGGGCCGTCTGAGCCGCCCGCCTCGGCGCGGACGGCGAAAGCCGGACCCCCGACCCGACTCACTCGAGCGTCGCTTTCTCCTTCGTGACGACTTCGACGTCCGAGATGCGCGTCCCCGGATACTGTCCGTCGTCGTCTTTTTCCGCGGCTTTCACCATGTCCCAGACGACGTTGAGGCCGGTCGTCACACCCTCTAACGCCTCCATCTCACAGCCCGTCTTCCCGGTCGTCCCGACCGTGACCGAGAGCGTGACAGAGTCGTCGGCCACCTCGAACTCGGTGTCGACGTTCGTGATGGGAATCTGGTGGCACATCGGAATCGTCTCCCACGTGTGTTTGACGGCCTGAATCGCGCCGATTCGCGCGGTCGCCAACACGTCTCCTTTCCCGATTTCGTCGTCGCGGATGGCCCGAACCGTCGAGGCGCTGAGGTGGATGGTTCCGCGGGCGACCGCCCGGCGGCGGCTGTCGGGCTTCGCGCCCACGTCGACCATCTGGACGTTACCCTCCTCGTCGACGTGGGTCAGGTCGCTGTCGTCGCCGTCGCCCGACTCGTTCGACTCCGCACCGACGCGTTCGTCGCTCATTCTTCGTCACCTCGGAGGCCCGCGGGCAGTCGCTCCAAGAGGTCGGTGGCGACGAGGCCGCCGCCGAACGCCTCGGCGGCGAGGTCGCCCGCGCGGCCGTTCGCGTAGGCCGCGACAGCGGCCGCGTCGAGCGGGGGTAGGACGGCCGCGAGCGCGCCGGCCGCGCCCGCGAGCACGTCGCCGGTGCCGCCCACGGTCATGCCGGGGTTCCCGGTTCGGTTGACCCGGACCGCGTCGCCGTCGGAGACCACGTCGTACGCACCTTTCACGAGGAGCGTGTGGCCGAGGTCGGCGGCGAACCCGCGGACGAGGTCGCTCCGGGCCTCCCAGTCGGCGTCGGTCTCGCCGCCCATCGTCTGCAACTCGCCCTGATGGGGCGTACAGATGAGGGTCGCCTCGGTGTCCACCTCGGGGACGATCTGCAGGGCGTCGGCGTCGACGACGGCGGTCCCGTCGTAGGCGGCGAGGAACTCGCGGACCGCGGCGAGCGACTCGTCGGCGTCGCCGAGGCCGGGGCCGAAGACGACCGCGTCGCGGTCGGCGGCGAAGTCGAGGAGGTCCGGGACGTGGTCGGGCGCGAGTCGGTCGCCCGAAAAGCCGCGGACGATGAGGTTCTCGGAGTAGCCCTGCACCTCGCGGGCGACGGCCTCGGGGCAGGCGACGCGGGCGAGGTCCGCGCCGGCTCTGAGGGCCGACTGCGCGGCGAGCGCGGGCGCGCCGGTGTACGGGCCGCCGCCCACGACGAGCACGTCGCCGTGGTCGCCCTTGTGGCTCTTCGGGTCGCGGTCGAGCGCGAGGAGGTCGCCGGGGCCGGTGAACAACTTCGCGGCCTCGGGGATGCCGATGTCGGCGACGACGACCTCGCAGTCGAGGTCGCCGAGGCCGGGCTTGTCGTCGTGGAAGGTGACGACCCGGTCGGCGTCGACCGCGAGGCCCGCCGCGTCGCCCGTGTCGGCGTCGACGCCGGAGGGCACGTCCACCGCGAGGACGGCCGCAGACGACTCGTTGACGGCGCGCGCGGCCGTCGCCTCGGGCTCGCGGAGCGCGCCGGTGACGCCGGTTCCGAGCATCGCGTCCACGACGAGGTCCGGGTCGCCGAGGTCGAACGCGGTCGAGTCGGTGACGGTCCGGCGGTCGGCCTCGCCCGCGACGAGGGCGTCCCAGTTCTCGCGGGCGATGTCGGTCGAAATCGTCTCGGGGCGACCGAGCAGGTGGACGGTCACGTCGTACGCCGTCAGGAACCGCGCGGCGACGAGGGCGTCGCCGCCGTTGTTGCCGCGGCCGGCGACGATTGCGACCGACGCGCCGGGGTCCGCGAGGTCGCGACACGCCCGCGCGACGGCGTTCCCGCTCGACTCCATGAGCTGTTTCCGCGGCACGCCGAGCGCCTCGGCGTTCAGGTCGACCGCGGCCATGCGTCGACTCGTAATCATACGCCTCCGTTGGCCCGGCGGCGCGTTAACACATGTGGTCGCGGGTCGGATTCGCAACGTTTGACTCGGGGGCGGCTGAACCCCGAGGTAGTGACTCGCCGCCTCTTCGGAACTCTCTGCGGACTCGTCTTTCTCGTCAACTTCGGCCGCGTCGCGTTCCCGCCGCTCGTCGAGACGCTCCAGACCCAGTTCTCGGTCGGCCCGGCGACCATCGGCGTCGTGACGAGCCTCGTCTGGCTCGGCACCGCCATCCCGCGCATCCCCGTCGGCTACCTCCTCACGCGCGTCTCGCGGTCGAAGGTCGTCCTCGGGTCGGGCACGCTCCTCGTCGTCGCCGCGGGGTTCACCGCGAGCGCGACGTCGGTGCTGACGCTCCAAATCGGCGCGTTCGGCCTCGGCCTCGCCTCGGGCGCGTACTTCGTCTCCGCGACCCCGCTCGTCGGCGAACTGTTCCCCGAGCGGGTCGGCCGCATGGTCGGCATCCACGGCGCGGCCAGTCAGGTCGCCGCCGTCGTCGCCGCACCCGTCGTCGTCTTCATCCTCGCGTCGTACTCGTGGCGCGAGACGTTCTGGGTGTTGGCGGCCGCCGGCGCGCTCGTGACGCTCCTCCTCTACGCCGTCTCCCGAGACGGGAGCGCGGGGGCCGGCACGGGCGCGGACCGCGACTTCTCCGCCGCGCTCGGCCACTGGAAACTCATCCTCACGGGCATCCTCCTCATCGCGCCCGCGGGCTTCGTCTGGCAGGGGCTTTTCAACTTCCTCGTGTCGTACATGACCCAAGCGAAGGCGTTCGACGCCGCCACCGCGAGCACGATGCTCACCATCGTCTTCGCGGCGGGCGTGCCCGCGTTCTCGCTGTCGGGTCGCCTCGCGGACAACCTCCCGCACGTCCCCTACATCTTCGGCCTGCTCGTCGCCTTCATCGGCGCGCTCGTCGCCCTGACGTACGCGCAGGGCTTCGTCGCCGTCGCTGTCGTCGTCGCGGTGCTCGGCTACGTCATCCACAGCCTGTTTCCGGCGCTGGACACGTTCATGCTCTCGTCGCTACCGAGCGACGCCCGCGGGAGCGCCTACGCCGTCTTCAGCGGCGCGGCGCTCCTCTTGGAGGCCAACGGGAGCGGCGCGGTCGGCTTCCTGACCGAGGCGAACTACGCGTTCGAGGCCGTCTTCCGGACGCTCGCCGGCGGCCTCGCGGTGTTCGTCGCCGCGCTCGTCGTCCTCTACGCGGTGAACCGACTGCCCGGCGTCGACCGGGCCGAGCCGACGAGCGCCTGACGGCCGAAACGATTTACTTCTCCCTCCAGAAATATCAGTCACGTGTCAGGGTTGCGACCGTCCGACGGAGCCGTCGATACGAGCGCTGAGGCCGACCCTCGGGTTCACTGGCTCGACGACGACGGGACGGCGCAACTCCTCGGAAGCCTCTCCTGTGACACCGCCCGCGACCTGCTTTCGTGTCTGCAGGAGTCGCCCGCGACGGCGACCGAACTCTCGAAGCGGGTCGACACCTCCGTCCAGAACGCCCGTCACCACCTCGGAAACCTCGTCGACGCCGACCTCGTCCGCGTTGCCGACACCCGCTACTCCGAGAAGGGCCGCGAGATGAAGGTGTACGCCGCCGCCGCGCCGTTCGTCGTCTGCGTCGGCGGCGACGCCGACGACCGCGAGGCGGTTGCCGAAGTCATCTCCGCGTTCCTCGAATAGCGTCGCCAACCCGGACGCCAACCCTCGCGCGAACGTTCAAGTACGGGTCCGCGACCACTCACCGACACCCCTATGGCCGTCGCAACTGGACCACAGAGCGTGACCTGGCAGGAGGTGTTCGGCCACCCGGAGGCGTACCCGGAGCAGGCCGACGGAATCGAGACCGCGATACAGACCGCCCGAGACGACGGCTTCGCCGTCGTGGAGGGCGCGTGCGGGACCGGCAAGACGATGCTCGCGCTCACCGCCGGCATCGACCTCGTCCGCGACCCCGACTCCGACTACGAGCGCGTCTTCGTCCTCACGAGCGTCAAACAACAGCTCCGGCAGTTCGAGGCCGACCTCCGAACCATCAACGAGAGCCTCCCGAGCGACTGGAAACCCGTCTCGGGGCTCACGCTCGTCGGCAAATCCGACGTGTGTCCCTACAGCCGCGAGGGCTGTGGCGGCATCGACGACGCGACCGTCTACGACCGCTGTGAGGCCCTCCGCGACCGGACCCGCGGGCTCGTCGGCGACGGCGGCCGCACCAGCGCCGAGGCGCTCGCCGAGGACGCCCGCGAGCAACAGACCGGCCTGCTCGACACCGGTTCGACGACCGCGGGGCCGGACTACCTCGAAACCGCCGGCGACCCGACGCCGTACCCGACGTCGATGCCGGAGTACGAGGACGTGGAGTACTGCCCCTTTTACGCGAACTTCCTCGCGGACCTCCCCGAAGACGGCGACCCAATCGAGGCCGTGCCGTTCGAGTTCGACGAGCAGGGACTCATCGGGACCGAGGACCTCGTCTCGCTGGCCGCGGGCGCGGGGTCGTGTCCCCACTCCGTGATGGGCGCGCTGTTGCCCCACGTCGAGGTCGTCGTCGGCAACTACTACCACGCGTTCGACCCGACGACCGTCGGCACGTTCACCGGCGCGCTCGTCGACGACTCGACGTTCGTCATCTGCGACGAGGCGCACATGCTCGAACCCCGCGTCCGCGACCTCGTCTCCGTCGGCGTCGGCGACCGGACGCTCCGCGACGCCGAAAGCGAGTTCACGCGCGTCATCCAGCCCGTGGCGTTCGACGACGCCGGCAAATCCACCGTCGACGCCGAGCTCGTCCGCGGGGAGCTACAGGAGGCCGACGTGACGCTCCGCGAACTGGAGGAGACGCGCGACTTCATCCGCGACCTCCGGGAGGAACTCGACCGCCGCGTGACCGCGCATCTCGACCGCGAGTACGTCGGCTGGCGCGCCGACTTCACCGAACTCGAAGACGAGGAGCTCCCGCTCCGCGACCCTGAGGAACCCGGCGTCGACGAACTCACCGAGTGGGCCGAGGAAAACGGCCACGACGAGGGGACGTGGGTCCGCGCCGAGGCGACCGGCTCGGCGGTCGCCCGCATCCTCGACTCGGTGGAGGACGACGACAAGCGCCGGGCCGCCCCCGCGGCGGGGCGGGCGCTTTCGACGTGGGCCTACGCTGACCACGAAAAGCACTTCCGCGAAATCGAGCTCGAACGGACGTGGGACGAGATGGAGCCGCCGGAGTCGTGGCGGCGCGCGTACAACGCTCGGCTGTCGGTCCACAACTGCGTCCCCGGCGAGGCCATCGCCGAGCGCCTCGGCGACTTCGGCGGCGGCGTCCTCATGAGCGCGACGCTCGAACCCATCGACGTGTTCCGGCGCGTGACCGGTCTCGACGCCCTCGCCGACGACGGTCGCCCGGTGGCCGAGCGGACGTTCGGCCTCGGCTTCCCCGAGTCGAACCGCGCGAGCTTCGCCGTCGACGTGCCGAAGTTCACCCACAGCAACCGCGGCCCGCCCGGCGAGGAAAACGAGACGCGGCTCGCGTACACCGACGCCGCGGTCGAGGTGTGCGAGCGGTCACCGGGGAACGTCCTCGTCGGAATGCCGAACTACGCCGAGGCGGAGTGGATGGCGGGCGCGCTCGAAGCCCGCGTCGGCAAGCCCGTGCTCCTCGACGAGTCGTCCGACGACGGGGCCACAGAGCGACTCAAGCGCGACTTCTTCGGCGGCGACGGGAAGGTGCTCGTGACGAGCCTCCGCGGCACCCTCACCGAGGGCGTCGACTACAGCGGCGACAAGCTCTCGGCGGCCGTCGTCTGCGGCGTCCCGCTCATCAACACGTCGTCGCCGCGAACCCGCGCGGTGAAGACCGCCTACGACCGCGAGTTCGGCGACGGGTTCGAGACGGCCCTGACCGTCCCCGCGGTCAGAAAGGCGCGACAGGCCATCGGGCGCGTCATCCGCGGCACCGACGAGGTGGGCGTCCGCGTCTTCGTCGACGCCCGGTACGCCCGCGACTCGTGGAACGGCGTCCGCGGCTACCTGCCGGAACAGGAGCGAGAGGAGTTCAGACCCGTCAGTCCCGACATGCTCGGCTTCGGCCTCGACCGGTTCTGGTCGTCGGTCGAGTAGCCGCGACAGGGGTCACGACCCGCGGAACGACCGTCAGAAGGGGCTACCGCTCGTCGTCCCACGCGTCTCGGCAGTCGTCGTCGCAGAAGTGCCGCGCCTGCACAGCGTCGTCTTCGACCCACGTGACGACGCGGTGCGTCGGGTTGTTCGCAATCGGCTCCCCGCAGGTCGCGCAGGTCGGGGCGTCTTCGGGGTCTACGTTCGCTTCCAAATCGGACGTGGGATCGACCATCGACACCCAGATGGCGGTGCCGGGTACTTCAACCCGTCTCCGCCGGCAGAAGTCGCCCGACGGCGCGGCCGACGCCGCGAAACTGTGGAATCCACACCTGCGCGTCGGCGAACGCCGCTATGTATCACTCCGTACTCCCACTTGGTGCAACGTTTTGTAACCCACGGATATTGTCAATGCCTACCACACTTAGTGAAGGTTATGTAATCACGGTCGCGTTTGTATACGTGACGGCGAATGTCCGAACTGCCCGCATCTCAGAACTCGGTTGCAGGGACCGCTGACCGCGCCGACGCGGATACCACCGGAGACCGCTTCCTCCATAGCGTCGTCGTCTCCTATCGAGGGAGTCCGGACCAGGTCACCGTCTACCCCCGACGCGACAGCTGTTGCGACCGGATGGAGGCGTGGTTGACCGCCGATGCCGACGCGTTCGTCTCGCTCGACGAGATGTGCTGAGTCGCCGCCGACTCGGTCGCCGCGCCCCCGACGAGAACGCACGCCGCCGCTAGCCCCTCCGACGCCGCGTCGCGTCAGCCGACGAACTCGGCGTCGGACAGCGTCTTTTGTACCGCCTCTTCGCCCACCGCCGCCGCCAGCGCCTCGAAGCCCTGCCGCTCGGCGCGGTCGCGGGCGTTCGCCACCAGCCGCGAGACGATGAACTCCGGCGTGGACTTGCCGACCGTCCCGAACCGCGGCTGGTAGTCCACGCGCAGGTCCAACTCGTCGGTCAACCCCTCGGCGAAGATGCCGTCGATGCGCGCCTCCGGCGGGAGCGGACTCAGCTCGTCCGCGAGGTGCGTGACGTAGACGCCGAAGGCGTCGCGCTCGACGGTGAGGTTCACCAGTCCGTTGAGCAGGTCGGCCGCGCGACCGGGCTCGGTGATGGCCTCGAACTCGTCGACGAGCATCAGCGTCCGCCCGTCGCCCGACAGCGGCGGGACGATGGACTTGAGCGTCGATTCGAGCACGCCGGCGTTGAAGCTCGCGTGCCGGCGGTGGAACACGACCGAGTCGAACCGGCCGACGACCGCCGACTCGGCGGGCACGGGAAGCCCCATCGACGCGAGGATGGCGACCTGCGAGAGCGTCTCCAGAAGCGTCGTCTTCCCGCCGCTGTTGGCCCCCGTGAGGACCGACACGCGGTCGCCGACCGGCGGTGTCGGCCCCGACGCGCACGCGAGTTCGTGGTCGCCGACGGCGTACGAGACGGGCTGTGGGTCGTCGAGAAAGAGGTTCCGCGCGCCGCAGACCGCCAGCCCGGTCTCGGCGATGTCCGGCGGCGTCAGGTCGTACTCGTCGGCGAACCGCGCGAGCGACAGCGACAGCGCCACCTCGTCGACGGCCTCGACCGCGAGGTCCACGTCGTCGCGGGCGGCCCAGATGCGGTCCCGAAGCTCCTCGGCGACGGTCTCCTCGCGGGCGGCGACGTCGGCTTCGAGCTCCTCGACGAGCGCCCGGAGCGACGCGCTCACGAAGTCGGTCGCGTCGCGGGCGTCCTCGGCGGCGACCGCCTCGACCTCGCCGCGCGAGAGGTCGGTCTCCTGGGCGACGTACTGGACGAACGCGGCGCGGAAGTCGTCCAGCGAGCGGACGCCCCGCGACTGGATGGTTTCGAGCAGGTCGAACGAGCCGGAGCGAAGCTCGGTCGCGGTTTCGAGCCGGCTCCGCAGGCTGTCGAGGCGGTCGTCGGCACCCGCGGCGACCGAACCGCCGTTGTCGACGTAGCCGAGCGCCCCGAGCGCGTCGCGGAGGGCGTCGGGGTCTGCCTCCGCCAGCGCGTCGAACGGCTCGCCGCGAAGTCCGGCCTCGCGGAGTTCGAGCGCGGCGCGGACCGCGGCGCGCTCGGTCTCGCCGGCGTCGTCGTAGTCGCGGAACGCCTCCTCGACGGCCTCGCGGGCCTCGTCGTCGAGGTCGGCCCACGCCTCCCGCGCCGCGAGGATGCGGTCGAGGCGGTCGCGCCGGGCCCCGACGGTCGGAAGCGGCGTCAGGACGCGGATGCGGTCGGCGGCGTGTTCGGTCAGCGCGCGGTCGCTCGCCAGCGACAGCAGGTCGTCGTACACGTCGCGCGCGTCGCGGGTCGACAGCGCGTCGATGCCGCCCTGCCCGTCGGCCCGGCGGAGGATTCGAACCGCCCGCCCGCGGGTGACGCCGGCGTCGACGAGCGCCCGCACGTCGGCCGACTCGATGGCGGCGACCGCCCCCTCCCTGCCGAGCGCCGATTCGAGTCGGTCCGAGGTCTTCGGACCGACGCCCCAGTAGTCTTCGAGTCGCATACCGAGGGCGTCTCACCGGGCGCTCTTAGGTCCATCCGTCGGGCGGTGCCGCCGCTGTTCGAGCGCCGGCCCTGGAAAAAATCAGTACGACGTGGCGTGCTGGTCCGTGTCCGTTCCAGCCGCCTCGTCGGACGCGAGCAGGTGTCGGCCGGGCACCCCCTCAGCGTCGCGGTCGAGGTCGCGGGCCGCACAGACCGCGAGGGCGGTCGTGAGCGTTCGGACGGCCCGCTCGTGGTCGGCGCGGCAGTCCCGGAGGGCCATCGGGCCGATTCCCAGTCGGTGGTACGGTTCGAGGTCGGCGCTCGTGAGCACCCCGCGGTCGCGGTAGTCGGTGGCGATTTCCACGAGCAGTGTGTGTACGTGGATGAGTTCGTTTTTCTTCATAGGTTGCACGTATGTGCTCATCGGGCGTAAATGGCGCGGTGAAGCGTCCTTTCGGTCTTGTATCTGCCTCCGCTAGAAATGAATGTACGAGCCGGGAACACGAACGAAACACCCGTCGCTCGTCGGTCGATTTCGCGGAAAGGGAGTTGGGGTTTGGGCAGGGACACGTCCCCTGGGCGGAGAGGGGGTGGGTTGTCGATTCCGCCGTGGGGGCGTGCGGGCACGACGAGTGACCCGAGCGGGTCACTGTGGCCATATAGTGGAATGGAACGGTCAGTAGTAATTCACGGCCCTACGTGGTTAGGCCCGAGCCGCGGCGACCGAGAAACGCACAAGTCGGTGGGGGTTAGAGTCGGGGTATGCACGCACGACGGGACGCCGATTCGCGGCGGGGTCGAGACGGATGACCGACGGGTCTCGGCGGTCGGTCGGCGAGCCGTCGGCGACCGAGCGCGAACTGCGCCAGCGGCTCGACATCCTCGCGACGTTCAACGAGGTCGTCGCTGACGTCAACGAGACAATCGTCGACGCCGCCGGGCGGACGGACATCGAACGGCAGGTCTGCGAGCGACTCGTCCGGACCGGGGAACTCCGGTTCGCGTGGGTCGGCGTCGTCGACGAGACGACGGGCGACGTGGAGCCGACCGCGTGGGCCGGCGTCGAAGACGGCTACCTCGACGAAATCTCCGTGTCGATGTCGGCGGAGCGCCCCGAGGGCGACGGCCCCGTCGGCCGAGCGGTCCGGTCGAACGCGGTGCAGACGACACACAGCATCGCCGACGACCCGGCATTCGGGCCGTTCCGCGAGCCGGCGCTCGAACGCGGCTACCGGTCGGCGGCGTCGGTTCCGCTGGTCTACGACGACGCGCGCTACGGCGTGCTCACGATGTACGCCGAACACGAGCGGGCGTTCGGCCCGGAGCTCGACGAGCCGATTTCGAACCTCGGACACGCCGTCGCCCACGGCATCGACACCCGCGTCCGCCGGGAGCGCGAGCGCGAGCTCGAACGCCGCGAGCAGGCGTTTTCGCGCATCGCAGAGAACATCGAGGAGTACGCGCTGTTCCGGCTCGACGCCTCGGGGCGCGTCGAGAGCTGGAACCGCGGCGCGGCGGCCATCAAGGGGTACGACACGGAGGAGATACTCGGGGAGCACGTCGAGACGTTCTACACCGACGAAGACACCGAAGCCGGCCTCCCAGCGCGCCTCCTCGACCGGGCGCGGACCGAGGGCCGGGTCGAAAACGAGGGGTGGCGCGTCCGGGCCGACGGCACCCGCTTTTGGGCGTCAGTTACCATCACCGCCCTGACCGACGATGCCGGCGAGGTCATCGGCTTCGCCAAGCTGACCCACGACATGACCGACCGGAAGCGCCGCGAACGGCAACTGGACGCGGTGTTCAACAGCACCTTCCAGTACATCGGGTTGGTCGACCCCGACGGGACGGTCCTCCGGGTGAACGACGCCGCGCTCGACCTCGTCGACGCCGACCGCGACGACGTCATCGGACTGCGAGCGTGGGAGACGCCGTGGTGGCGCGACGACGACGAGCGCGTCGCCGACCTCCGGAGTGCGCTGGACCGCGCGGTCGACGGGGCGTTCGTCCGCTACGAGGTCGAAATCGACCGCGAGAACACCGACCGGACGGTCGTCATCGACTTCTCCGTCACGCCGGTCGACGACGACGAGGGTGAGGTGTCGTTTCTGGTCCTCGAAGGCCACGACATCACCGCCCGCAAGGAGCGAGAGCGGGCGCTCCGCCGCGAACAGGAGCGACTGGAGTTCGTCAACCGCATCATCCGCCACAACCTCCTGAACGGGCTGAACGTGGTCGGCGCGCGGGCGGACATCGTCGAGGACTTCGTGAACGACGCGGGGCTGACGCACCTCGAAACGATACAGGGGCGCGTCCGCGAGATGACCGAGCTGGTTGGGACGATGCGGACGTTCATGAAGGTCATCGTCGAACGCGAGTCCCACGAGTTCCGCCCGCGTCGAATCGACGAGGCGGTCGGCCACGGCGTGGAGTCGCTCCGACGGGAGTCCGACGCCGCGAGCGTCGCGGTCGGGCGACTGCCGGACGTCTCGGTCGTCGCCGACGACCTGCTGGACGAGGTCGTCGAGCACCTGCTGAAAAACGCCGTCCAGCACAACGACAAGCCGGACCCCGCGGTCGACGTCGAGGTGGCCGCCGGCGACGACGCGGTCGAACTCCGCGTCTCCGACAACGGGCCGGGCGTCCCCGACGAGGAGAAACGCCGCATCGTCGACCAGCGCATCGAGGACCTGTCGAATCCCGGCAACGGCTTCGGCCTGTTTCTGGTCCGCGAAATCGTCGAGAGCTACGGCGGCTCGGTCGGAATCGAGGACAACGACCGCGGCGGGGCGACGTTCGTCGTCACGCTCCCGCGGGCGTGAGGTCGGCCCCATGTCGCTTGCCTTCCGCCCGTGTTCTCCCCGCCTTCGGTCGGGGGCAACCCGGCCGTCGGAGACCGCCGACTCGGGTCGCCGTACCGCCTAAATTCCACCGTCTGCGATGGGCAGATATATTACCGTTCGCCATCACTGTGTGTTCGATACGATGGTCACCGAACGCTCGGCGCGCGAGAGCCCCGAACTTCGGGCCGCCGAGCAGGTCGTCCTCGTGGTCGATGACGACGAGGACCTCGCGGACACCTGCCGGTACTGGCTCGACGGCGAGCGGTTCGCCGTCGAGACCGCCTACGGCGGAAAGGAGGCCCTCCGTCGACTGGACGACACCGTCGACGTCGTCCTCCTCGACCGCCGGATGCCGAACGTCACGGGTGACGACGTGCTCGAAGAGATTCGCGAGCGCGGCCTCGACTGCCGCGTGGCGATGATGACCGCGGTCGAACCCGACACCGACATCGTCGACATGCCGTTCGACGCCTATCTCGTCAAGCCCGTCTCGGAGTCGGAGGTCAAAGAGACGGTCGAAGAACTGCTCGTGCGGTCGGGGTTCGGCTCCGAGGTCCGCGAGTACTTCGCGCTCGAATCCACCGAGGCGGCGCTCGATAGCCGCGACGTCGAGGAGCTCCGCGAGCCGGAGGCGCTTTCGGACCTCCGCGGTCGCTTGGAGGCGGTACGGGCCGAACACGAGGAAGCGATTCGCAACCGCGAGGCCCAGCTCGACCGTCTGAACCGGACAAACGAGCTCCTCCGCGACGTCGACCGGGCGCTCATCGACGCTCGCACCCGCGACGAGATCGAACAGACCGTCTGCGACGTGGTCGCGAGCGCCCACGAGGCCGCGTTCGTCCTCAGACGCACCGCCGCCGGCACGCTCCGGTGTACCGCGGCGGCCGGTCACGGCCTCGACCCCGCGGGCGTCGACATCGACTTCGTCGACGAGGCGTTCGACATCGACGGGACGGTCGAAGACGGCTTCGCCTTCGACGATATCTCCGAGGCGCACCGCGCGGCGGTCGTCGGCGACGCCGCCGCCCTCGACACGGTTTCGGCGCTCTGTGTCGCCGTCGACTACCGCGAGACGATGTACGGCGCGCTCGTCGTCTACGACGAGACCGACGGCTTCGACGAGGAGTCCGCCGCGCTGTTTTCCGACCTCGGAGCGACCGTCGGCAACGGCATCAACGCGACCCAGAGCAAACAGCTTCTCAACGGCGACAGCGTCGTCGAACTGGAGTTTCAGGTCGGCGGCGATGCCGGCGTGCTCGCCGCGCTCTCGGCGACGCTCGACTGCCGGTTTTCGCTCGACGGCGTGAGTCGTCTCGACGACGGCCTCACCTGCTTCGTCAGCGTCGCGGGCGCGTCGGGGACGGACGCGGTCGCGGCCGCCATCGACGCCGACGACGTCTCGCAGGCCCGCGTCGTCTCCGACGGCGACGGGGAGTCGGTCGTCGAGCTCCGCACCGACGCCGAGGCGGTGCTTTCGACCGCAATCGACCACGGCGCGAGCGTCGAGCGGTTGACGCTCTCGGAGGGCTCCGGCAGTCTCGCGCTCCACGTCGCGGCCGACGCCGACCACGGCGCGCTGGTGGAGGCGGTGACGACGGCCGCACCGGGCGTCTCAGTCGTCGCGAAGCGCGAGGTCGAGCGGTCCGTCCAGTCGCCGGACTCCTTCCGGCGGGCGCTCGACTCGAAGCTGACCGACCGACAGCGGACGGTTCTCGAAACGTCGCTCGTCTCCGGCTACTTCGAGTGGCCCCGCGGGAGCACGGCCGAGGAGGTCGCCGACTCGCTCGGAATCTCGCCGCCGACGCTCCACGAACACCTCCGGACGGCGGAGCGGAAGCTCATCGAGACGTACTTCGACGAGCTGAGTCCCGCGCCGGCGGACGACTGAGGCGGGCGGTTACTCGAGTTTCGCTTCGGGCGCGTCACCGACGAGTCGAGCGGCGGCCTCGAAGATATCGCGTTTGGTGACCGGCTTGGTGAGGGCGTCGTCGACGGAGAGCGCGGTCAGTTCGTCGTCGGGCGAGGCGCTGAGCATGACGACGCAGAACGACGACGAGTCGACCCGGCGGCGGAGTTCTTCGAGGACGGACTCGCCGGGGAGATCAGGGAGGTTGCGGTCGAGGAAGACGAGGTCGACGTCGTCGTCGAACGCCTGAAGCGCCTCGCGCCCGGAGTAGGCGACTCGGACGCGGTAGCGGCGTTCGAGCCACAGCGCGAGGCTGTCTGCGAGGGCGGCCTCGTCGTCGACGAGGAGGACGGTCGGCGTGTCGGCAGTGTGGGTCTGTGTCATGGCTCGGGGCGTGGTTACGTCGTCGCGGGCGTGGTCGTTCGGAGTCGGAGGTGGAGGGGGGAGGTCGGCCGTCGGTCGGGAGCGCCGCTCACGCGTCGTTCATGCGCTGGGACTGCGTGTCTCCACAGCGCGTACAGCGCGTGACGCGGTACGGTTCGCGGGAGAACTGACGATTCTCGCGTTTCCGGCTCTCGGTCTTGATTTCGATGGAGACGTCGTGAGGCGTCCGCGACTCACACGACGGGCACTCTTCGACGAACTCGTTGTTTCGGGGACTGCTTTTACTCTTCGACATAGAGTGGTCGTAGCAGTAGCTATGGGCTGTATGCCGTTGAATACGGAACCTAATCGATTTGGGACGCGCGAACCAATCGAGGGGCGACGGCCGCTCGTCGACCGAAGGGACTCACTCTGCGGGGACGATTTTCTCGTCGTACTTGTCGCGGAACTCCTGGATGAGCGTGCCCATCTGGGCGTACCAGTCGTTGAGCATGCGCTGCATGTCGTCTGCGACCTCGTCGGGGTCGGTCGGGTGGTAGACGTGGTAGTAGCCGCCGTGTTCGTAGTTGACCTGTTCCTTCTGGATGAGCCCCGCCTGCAACAGGCGCTGGATGGAGCGGTAGGCGGTCGAGCGCTCGCGTTCGACCGCTTCGGCGACCTCGTCGACGGTCAGGTGGTCGTCGGTCTCGACGAGCACCTCGAAACACCGCCGGTCGAGTTGCTTCAGTCCGTGGAGACACTCGAGGAGCCCCTCGCACTCCATGTCCGATTGCAGGTATTCGACCATCGAGCTAGCCATTATCGGTTCGGGCTACGTGGTCAGCCCTCAAAAGGGTTTGTATAGTTTGCACAACACCGGGGGAGAAACGGCCGCCCGGTGTCGCGGATTCGCGTTCGATGCGAGTGCGGTTCGCGTGTGAGCCGTCGCCCTCAGTCGGCGGTCGAACTCCCGGTGGAAGCGGGCGCGCGCATGGACTTGACGGCGCTGTAGAGCACCGCGCCGGAGACCATGAGCGCCGACCCGAGGATGAGCGCGAGGCTGACGTAGTCGAGAACGCCCATGCCGAGGTAGTTCCCGGCCTGCCGCACGGCGACCGCGAGCGCGCCGAGGAGGAGCATCAGGCCGAAGTAGACCTTGATTTCGTCCTCGTCGACGATGGAGGTCGCGGCGGAGCCGACGCGCGCGCCGAGCGCCGAGCCGGCGAGGAGCGGCGCGACGATAGAGAGGTCGACGCCGCCGGACTGCGCGTAGAGGAACGACCCGATACCGCCCGAGAACATGATTTCGAACAGGTCGGTCCCGACCGCGATGGGCACCGGGACGCCGATGAGGTAGAACAGCGCGGGCATGCGGATGAAGCCGCCGCCGACGCCGAGGAACCCCGAGAGGAGCCCCGTGGCGAACGCGACGAGGAGAATCATCCACAGCGAGACCTTGACGCCGCCGCGAAGCGTTATCATCGGCGGGAGCGAGTAGCTCTGAATCTTCTTCGCCAGCTCGGGGATGTCGTCGGCGTCGATGTCGGCGTCGCCGTCCACGTCGTGGCTGACGCCGCCGCCGTCGCCGCCTTTCAGCGCCTCGTAGGTGACGAACAGCCCGATACCGCCGAGCAAGAGCACGTACGTGACGCTGATGATGTTACCGGCGAGTCCGAGCTCTTCGAGGTAGAGGACGATTTCCTTCCCGACTTCGAGGCCGACCGTGGTCCCGATAATCATCGAGACGCCGAGTTTGTAGTCGACCTGTCCGAGATCGCGGTGTTTCAGCGTCGCGATGACGGAGGTCCCGAAGACGAACGCGAGGCCGGAGCCGACGGCCACGCGCGAGGGGTAGCCCATGACGAGGAGCGCGGGCGTCACGAGGAACGACCCGCCCATGCCGAAGAAGCCGAACAGGATGCCGATGAGGACGCCGAACCCGACGAAAAGCGCCAGCATCCCGGCCGACATGCCCAGTAGCTCGAACACGCTCACTCACCACCGATGGCCTTCCGCACGGACGGCCCGACCGCGGCGGTCAGCGCGCCGTAGCCGACGTACAGCACCATCGCCTCGACGAGGACGATGCCGACGAGCGCGGCGGCCTGCGCGTTCCCGCTCAGCGTCTCGATTCCGAACATCTTACCAGCACCCCTCGGGGTCCCCGATGTGTATTGTACGAATCATACTTTCTTGTACACGGCTGGATAACCGGAGTGAGGATATAACGCTTTTGGGAATACTATACAAGACCGAGCCCCTATTGCATACCCATAAGTTATAGAATGGGCATAGAAAAACCATCGAATTGGGGCTTATTTCGTATCACGCGGCCTTACGAACATATATGACCGCTACCGATGACAAGATAGTTATTCATTTATTGCACAATTCTATCTTCACATGGGTCGTGTTCGAAAGAACGGCGTCGAAAGGCGCTCACGGCGGCATGCACGAGCGTCTGAAAGAGCGTCGAACGTCGCGCGAGAGAACACGAGTCCCCGCACTCGAGGACGCGCGCGACTCGTTGCCCCGCGTCGCGTTCAGCGGACCGGTCGTCGAAACTGTCGCCGCCGCTTTCGGTCGAGGTACGAAAAGACCGAAATCGAAATCGGGTTCTTCGGTGGGGGCTCAGTCGGCGGCGGTGCCGGTCGCGGCGCTCTCGGCGCGGCGGGCGCGCCAGAGCCCCTGCAGGTACGCGCCGACGAACATCCCGCCGAGGGCGATGAGGATGGGGTAGTTTCCGACGCCGAGGCTGGCGTAGGCCGCGCCGGGGCAGATGCCCGAGATGCCCCAGCCGGCACCGAAAACGACCCCGCCGACGACGACGTTCTTGTCGAACGACTTCAGGCGGCGGCCGTAGTCGCGCCCGGTGAGGGGCGCGCGGTCGCCGAACGCCTCGGCGAGCGCGAAGACGGTGCCGGTGACGACGGCGGCTCCGCCCATCACGAAGACGAGGCCGAAGTCGTCGAACTGGAGGAAGTCGAGGACGACCTCCGGGCGGGCCATGTTGCTGACGGCGAGGCCGAACCCGAATATCAGGCCGCCCGCGATGACGACCAACATGAACCCGAGTCCGCGTTCGTCGTCGCTCACGGCGACACCCCCAGCGCGCTCAGGAGCTGTGCGACCCCGATGGCGACGAGCATGAAGGTGGCGACGTTGACGAGCGAGGTCCGCGAGCGCGAGCCGACGCCGCAGACCCCGTGGCCGGACGTACAGCCCTTCCCGATGCGGGTGCCGACGCCGACGAGCACGCCGCCGACGGCGAAGCGCCACGGTTGCACGTCAGAGACCCACCAGCCGTCGCCGAACAGGACGGTGTAGAGCGCGGCCCCGGCGACGATGCTCAGCGTGAACACGACCCGCCAGTCTCGCGAGGCGACGTACTTCGCCTTGTTGAACCGCGGGAGGTCGGAGACGTACGACAGCGTCGATTCGAGGAAGGTGCTCGCGCCGGCGATGACGCCCGTCCCGAGGTAGATGACGGCGGTCCCGAGGCCGATGAGGAGGCCGCCGAGCGCGTAGTGCGCGATGCCGTTCGGGAAGAGCCCGTCGACGAGGAGCGGCGTCAGACCCGACATTTAGTTCGTCAGGGCTTCGTTGCTGGCCGCGCAGTTGTTCGGCCCGAGTTCGAGCTCGAAGGCGCGGTCGTCGTCCGACTCCTGCACGCCGAGGTTCGTCTCGATGATGTCGACGTAGTTGGCCGGCCGCGGCGGCATATCCGAGAGGATGAACTCCACGAACTCGTCTTTGGGCATCGACAGTGCGTCCATCGTGTCCTTCAGTTCCCCGAGCGTGGCGGTGTAACTGCCGTCGTCGGCGGGAATCGCCGCGTCGCTGAAGTGCGCGGAGGCCACGATGGCGTCGTCGTCGTGCGAGAGGACGCGCTCCTGCAGGGAGTCGTAGAGCATCCCGGCCGCGTCGGGCGCGCCCTCGTCCCCGTCTTCGAGGTCGGGGCGGGCGACCGACTCGATGAACAGGCCGTCGCCCGTGAACAGCACGTTGTCGACCTTGTAGGTCGTCATGCCGGTCGTGTGGCCGGGCGTGTGGATGGCCTCGATGGCGGTGTCGCCGACGGTGCGCGTCTCGCCGTCCGCGACGGTCTCGTAGGGCGTGTCGTAGTCGACGCCGCGGCCTTCGGCGGCCTCGGGGATGACGCCCGTGACGCCGTAGTCTTCGACCAGCGTGCGGACCCCGCTGATGTGGTCGGCGTGGATGTGCGTGTCGACGGCGTAGGTCAGTTCCGCGCCGAGCGCCTTCGCGTCGGCGACGTACTCGTCGGCGAAGTAGCGAAGCGGGTCGACGACGGCGGCCTCGTCGCCGTCGACGACGAGGTACGCCAGACAGCCGCTGGAGGGGCGTTGGTACTGCGCGACGAGCGCGTCGCCGTCGGTCTCCAGTTCGGTGTACTCGTAGACGCTCGCCCAGCCGTTCATGCCGCGTTCGAGCGCCACGGCGTCGTAGCCCTCCTGAATGAGCAACCCGGCGACGTACTCCGAGGAGTGGCCCTTCGCACAGAGGACGACGAACTCCTCGTCTTCGGGCAGGTCTTCGAACAGCGACTCGTCGAGCTCCTCGTCGAGGAACTCGAAGTAGGGGATGTTGACGTGCGAGACGTTCTCGCCGTCGATGCGCCAGTCCTCGTGTTCCGACGGCACGCGGTTGTCGAGGACGGTCAGCGCCTCGCCCTCGTCGATGCGGGCTTTCAGCGCCTCGGGTTCGATGACTGGCACGTCGACGTCGAGTTCCGGCAGGTCTGGAACGGTCATGTATGCATCACCCACTATCGGATGGTTCGACTTAAGCTTTCGGATGGTAGTTTGTATTTCATACAATATTCATTCCGTGGTGACCGGCCGAAACGGGGTGCGATTTCGCACCTGCGCGAGCACACAATGGATTTTTTGCCCGACAAACACCGATTTTGACGCCTATCGGCGATTCAGATGTGGTATTGTGGTGTCTGCCCAAGAACCGACACACTTTTACGAAGTACCCTTATATTGTGGAGTACACCCAACACAGGTGACCTCGAAAATGAGTACATACGAACCCACCGAGACCCTCGACGTGAAAGGACTGTCCTGCCCGATGCCCGTCGTCAAGACCCGCGGCGCGGTCGACGAGCTCGAGCCCGGCGAGATTCTGCAGGTCATCGCGACCGACTCCGGCAGTATGAGCGACCTGAAGGGCTGGGCCGACTCCACCGACGGCGTCGCCATGCTCGAACAGGAAGAGGCCGAGGAAGACGGCGACGCGGTCTTCCGCCACGTCATCCAGAAGGAATGAGCTCGGACGCCGACGCGCCCGTCGACGCGGGGTCCGCCTCCGTCGAAGACCTCAGAGCGCAGGTTCAAGCCCTGCAAGAGGAGGTTTCCGACCTCCGGGAGGCGACCGACGACGACGGACAGAAGTCGATGACCATCATCGCGACCAAGGGGACCCTCGACATGGCGTACCCGCCGCTCATCCTCGCCAGCACGGCGGCCGCCTTCGGCTGGGACGTCGTGGTTTTCCACACGTTCTGGGGACTCGACATCCTCCACGAGGAGAAGTCGAAGAACCTGAAGCTCAGCGCGGTCGGCAATCCGAGCATGCCGATGCCGAACGCCGTCGCCGCACTGCCCTTCATGGACAACGTCGCCACGAGCATGATGGAACAGAAAATCAAGGAAAACGGAACGGCGACGGTCGAGGAACTCATCGAGACCTCCCTCGACATGGGCGTCGACCTCCAGGCCTGCCAGATGACCATCGAACTGATGGGCTACGACGAAGCCGAGTTCTACGACGGCGTCACCACCGGCGTCGGCGCGGCGACGGCCCTCCAGCACATGGCCGACGCCGACGTGCAACTCATGATTTAGGCCGGTTCGTCGTCTCCACCGACCGTCCACTCCTCCGACCCCTACCCACCCCACCATCCCCCATCCCTGCGGTTCCCGCTTTGCTTTTTCCGACGCGACGAGAACCGTCGCCGTCGGCCGTTCGGCGCGTGAGTCCAGAAAACCAGCGCCCCGACCGCGCGGGTCGCCGATTCAGACGTTCCAGCCGTCGCCGAACGACGCGAACCGGTCGAGGTCGTGGCCGAACAGCACGTCGCCGCCGGTCCGACGTTCGAGTTCCTTCACGGTCTGGAGGCTCTCGAACCAGTCGCGCTCGCTCCACAGCAGGCCGGGACCGAGCGGCACCTCGTCGGCGTAGTTGCCCTCGACGTAACACTCGTCGCCCGCGACGAGCACGTCGCCGGCGGGCGTCTCGATGTGCGCGCCCAACACGCCGGGGGTGTGGCCCGGCAGGTGAATGAGCCGGAAGCCGTCGAACAGCGTGTGTTCGTCGCCGTGGACGACCCGCCAGTTCAGGTCTCGGTCGAAGTCGGAGGCGAGGTACGCGATGGAGCCCTCGGTCGTCTTCGCCGAGTAGTAGGCGAACTTCAGTTCCGCCTCGTGGACGTATATCGGGACGTCGGTTCCCGCGAACTCGGCGAGGCCGCCCGCGTGGTCGAGGTGCAGGTGGCTCATCACCACGGCGTCGATGTCGGCGAGGTCGTAGCCGACCGCGCCGAGGTCGCCTTCGAGCGTGTGTTCCGCGGCGTCGACGTGTGCGAACGCCTCGTACAGCGGTTCGGGCCAGTAGCCGTCGCCGGCCGCCGGGTTCGAGCCGGTGTCCCACAGCACCGTCCGGTCGGGGCCGTCGACGACGGCGTTCCAGACGACGAACTCGGTCATCTCGTGGTCGGGGTTCGGGTTCGACGCGCTCCCCATGGAGTAGCCGTCGAGGACGTAGCCCGTGTCCGCGTGGACGCGGCCGCGGTCGACCAGGTGGACGCTGATGTCACCCATACACCCGGGTTAGGACGGAGCGGTCATAACCGTTCAGGCAGTCAATATATGCCCGTCGGGCACTAGTGGTACGCGTCGTTTCGGCCGCACGGAGCAACGCTGACGCAATACGAACGGGACCGACGAGCGCGAAAACGGGAAACGAGTCGGGACGGCCGACTACTCGCCGGGGCCGACTTCCTCGAACGGCTGGACGATGACGAAGCCGTCGTCGCCCGCGAACTCGAGCTGGTAGGACTCGCCCGACGAGCGGCCGAGCAGGCCCTTGATGTTGATGTCGCGGTTCGACGACGGCGAGACGTTGCCGCTCCACGCGACGGTCGCGTTGGGGTCGGTCTTGGCCGGCGTCTGGAGGACGATGGGTTCGCCATGGGTCGTGATGGCGACGTGGCCGGGACCTTCGAGGAAGACGTTGAACAGACCGCCCGAGGAGGTGCCGGCGATGCTCGTCAGCATCTTGATGTCCCAGTTCACGCTCGACTCGAACGCGAGCACGTCGTTGCCGTTGACGCTCAGTTCCTCGCCCGCATCGAGTTCGAGAACCTGGACCTCCTTGCCCTGGTCTGCAAGATAGAGGTGGCCGGTGCCGGTCGCTTGCATCATGAGGTCGCCCTCGCCCGTGGCCTTCTTCTTGAGCATCCCTTTCAGGCCGCCGGCGGACTTCCGCTCGAAGGAGATGTCGCCGGTGTAGCCGACCATCGACCCGGCTTTCGCCATGACGTTCCCGTCGAGGGCCACGTCGAGGAGTTTCGAGTTTTCGAGTTCGAAGGAATCGCCGCCTTCGGACGGTGCGTGCGCGCTGACGAATTCGTCTACATCCATTGGAGTCACCGAGTCGTAGCGGAGACGACTCTACCGGAGAGGCGACGGTCAGGAATATAGTTCTATGTGCCGCGAAAAGCCGGAGACCGAACCGCCGGCGCGCTCAGTCCCGTCGGCTTCGGTGGCCGGGGTTCCAGTCGGCGTCGAGCGCCTCGTGGGTGAACGGGACGGCGTCCTCGCCGGCGTAGGTGGCGACCAACTGGCCGTCGCCTTCGAGGTAGTACTTGTAGGTCGTCAGGCCCTCGAGACCGACCGGGCCGCGGGCGTGAATCTTGCCCGTCGAGATGCCCACCTCGGCACCGAGGCCGTAGCGGTAGCCGTCGGCAAAGCGGGTCGAGGCGTTGTGGAAGACGCTGGCGGCGTCGACGCCGGTCATGAACGTCTCCGCGCGCTCGGCGTCGCCGGTGACGATGGACTCGGTGTGCTTCGAGCCGTGGGCGTTGATGTGGTCGACCGCGTCGTACAGGTCCGAGACGACCTTGATGGAGAGTTCGAGGTCGCCGTACTCGGTGTCCCAGTCGTCGTCGGTCGCGGGGTCGATATCGACGTGCTCGCGGGTCGCGTCGTCGCCGCGGAGGACGACGCCCGCGTCGCGGTAGCGCTCGACGACCGCGGGCAGGAAGTCGGCCGCGACCGACTCGTCGACGAGGAGCGTCTCGACGGCGTTGCAGACCGCGGGGTACTGCACCTTCGCGTCGAGCGCGATATCCTCCGCCATGTCGAGGTCGGCCGCCTCGTCGACGTAGACGTGGCAGATGCCCTCGGTGTGGCCGAGGACGGGAATCTGGGTGTTGTCCTGGATGTAGCTGACGAACTCCGAGGAGCCGCGGGGCATCACGAGGTCGACCATGTCGTCGAGTTCGAGCAGTCGGTCGACCTCCTCGTGGGCCTCGATGAGCGTCGCCCAGCCGTCGGGCAGGTCCTCGGTGGCGGACAGAATCGTCTCGTACAGCACGCGGTTCGACTCGCTGGCTTCACTGCCGCCCTTGAGGATGACGGCGTTGCCGGACTTCAGCGCCAGCGCGGCGATTTGGACGAGCGCGTCGGGCCGCGACTCGAAGATGGTCGCGACGACGCCGATGGGGACAGACAGCTTGTACAGTTCGAGCTCTTCGTCCAGTTCGCGCGCCTCCAGCGTCTCGCCGAGCGGGTCGTCCTGCTCGGCGACGGACTCGACCATCCCGGCGATGTCGTCGAGCTTCGCCTCGTCGAGCTTGAGGCGGTCGACGAGCGCCTGCGTGTACTCGCCGTCTGCGAGCATCGCCTCGGCCTCCTCGACGTCCTCGCGGTTGGCCGCGAGAATCGCCTCGCTGTTGTCGCGGATGGCGTCCGCGATGGCTCCGAGCGCGGCGTCGCGGTCGGCCGCGTCGACGTTGGCGAGGCGGAGCGCCGCCGACTGTGCCCGTTCGACCTGCGCGGTCGTGTCTCGCTCAGTCATCGAGTTCACCATCGAGGGGGAGGAACATTGTTCCCACCGATTCGCGCTCGGCTATCTTCGCCAACACGTCGGGTTCGGTCGACTGCGCGATGACGGCGGGGATGCCGTACTCGGCGGCGTCCCGCGCGCCGCGGACCTTCGTCTGGATGCCGCCGAAGCCGCCGGTCGAACTCGCGGTGACGATGTCCTCCACGTCGCCGTAGTTGTCGCCGACGACCTCGATTCGCTCGGCGTCGGGGTCCTCTTTCGGGTTCCCGGTGTAGACGCCGCCCACGTCGGTGAGCGTCACCAGCAGGTCGACGCCGATGCCGACCGCGATGTTCGACGAAATCATGTCGTTGTCGCCGATTTGGAGCTCCTCGGTGGCGACCGCGTCGTTCTCGTTGATGATGGGGACGACGCCCCACTCCAGAAGCGTCTCGACCGTGTTCCGGAAGTTGGTGAAGCGCTCGGGGTTCTCCAGGTCGTGCTGGGTGATGAGAATCTGGGCGACCTTCCGGTCGTAGCGCTCGAAGCTCTCCGTGTAGCGGTGCATGAGCAGGCTCTGGCCGACCGTCGACAGCGCCTGCGACGTTTCGAGGGTGTCGCCGTCCGCCGTGGGATGGTCGAGTCGACCGATGCCGGCCCCGACCGCGCCCGAGGAGACGAGCAGTACCTCCTTGCCGCGCGAGAGGAGCGACTCGATGTCGTCGACCAGTTTGTCGAGCTTGTCGTCGTCGAGGTTGGAGTCGTCGTCGGTCAGCGAGTTGGTGCCGGCTTTGACGATGACGCGGTCCGCCTCGGCGGCGGTCTCGCGGGCGGCGGCGACCGCCTCGGGGTCGACGGCCGCGGTCGACTCGGTCGCCTCCGTCGTCTCGCTCAGTTCACTCATCGCCGAACTCCTCCGCGAGCTCCTTCGACCGGCGCTCGGCCGCGACGACGGCCTCGGTGACGGCGTCGTCGGCGGCGCTGTCCCAGAGGACTTCCATCCCCTCGATGGTCGTCCCGTTCGGCGAGCAGACCGCGTCGATGAGTTCGTCGGCGGTGCGGTCGTCCTGGACGACGGTCTCGGCCGCGCCCTTGAACGTCTGGGCGGCGAGAATCTCGGCGTCTTCCTCGGAGAGTCCGCCCGCGACGCCGGCCTGCGTGACGGCCTCGATGAGATAGAAGACGAAGGCCGGCCCACTGCCGTTGACCGCGGTCGCGATGTCCATCTGCGCCTCGTCGACCTCGACGAACTCGCCAACGTCCGAGAGGAGTTCGCGGACTTCGTCGGTCAGGTCGCCGGTCGCCGCCGCGGCCATGTCGCGGGTCTCGGCGGCGAGGTTCGGCATGATGCGGACGACGCGGGCGTCGGTGCGCGCCTCGACGAACGCGGTCGGGACGCCCGCGGCTATCGTGACGAGAGTCTGGTCGGGAGACAGGTCGAGCTCCGAGAGGACGGCCTCGACGATGTCGGGTTTGACCGCGACGAACACCACGTCGGCCTCGGCGGCGCGCGACACGTCGTCCGTCGTCTCTTCGCAGTAGTCGGCGACCGCGGCGAGGGCGTCGGGGTCGAGGTCGCAGGCGACGACCGAGTGACCGCCCGCCTTCCAAAGCCCGGTGAGGAGGGCGCTCCCCATGTTTCCACAGCCGATAACGCTCGTGCGTACCATTGGTGCTGACTCAAGGTACGACGCTCAGATAGTAACTGCGTTCCGGTCAAGCAATGCCAAGCCTGAAAACGAGTTGTCAGTTCTGCGGGCCGCGACGCGCACGCCTCACAGCGCGCCCTGCCGGTAGATGAGGTTGCGCTGAATCTCGTTTGCGCCCTCGTAGATGACCGGGATGCGCGCGTCGCGGTAGACTCGGGAAATCTTGTACTCGTTGAGGACCGACCGGCCGCCGTGGAGTTGCATGCCGCGTTCGGCCACGTCGACCGCCGTCTCGGTCGACTTCGTCTTGGCCGCGGCCGCCCAGAAGCCGGCGTCCTCGCCGTTTGCGACCTTCTCGGCGGCGCGCCAGTTGAGCGCGCGCGCCGCCTCGAACTCCATGCGCATGTCGGCGAGGATGTGCTGGACCGCCTGGAACTCCGAGACGTTGCGCCCGAACGCCTGCCGGTCGTGGACGAACTCCCACGCCTCCTCGATGGCGGCGGCCGCGAGACCGAGGCTGTGGCCGCCGACGACGACGCGGCCGTGGTTGAAGAAGTCCGCGAGCATGTAGAAGCCGCCGCCCTCGGTGCCGATGAGGTTCTCCTCGGGCACCTCGCAGTCGTCGAAGACGATGTGACCCTGCTTGGACGCGCGCATGCCCATCTTCTCGGGGATGTGCTCGGCCTCGTAGCCGGGCGTGTCCGTCGGCACGACGAACATCGAGTAGTTCGAGTAGCGGTCGTCGGTGTCGGCGGTCTTTGCGTACACCGTCAGCCAGTCGGCCTCGACGGCGTTGCCGACCCAGTACTTCTCGCCGTTGAGGACGTAGCCGTTTTCGGTCTTCTCGGCGGTCGTCTCCATGCCGGCCATGTCGGAGCCGGTCTGCGGCTCGGAGACCGCGAGCCCCGAAATCTGCTCGTTTTCCGCGACCGGGCGGAGCCACGTCTCCTTCTGTTCTTCGCTCCCGTAGTCCTCCATAATCTCGCACCCGAACGAGGCGAGCTGGAGCGTCAGCGCGATGCCGGCGTCGGCGCGGTAGAACTCCTCGGAGAGGGCGAGCATCTGCTGGAGGTCGAAGCCCTTCCCGCCGTACTCCTCGGCGATGTCCTGTGCGACGAGCCCCGCGTCCATCCCCGCTTGGAGCACCTCGTGGGGGTACTCGCCGGACTCGTAGTAGTCCGCCGCGACCGGGTCGATGTGCGCCTCGGCGAACTCCCGCGCCTCCTGCTTGAGGTCGCGGGCGTGTTCGGGCACGATGGTGTCGTCGAGAAGTTCCATACCATGCCATAGCATTGTACAGTAAAAATAGTGTATGGAACCAGTATAAACTTCAAACTTGTTTTTCGTTAGAATATCCGGTCGTCCCGACGCTCACTCGTCCGACGGGGCCTCCGTGTCGGGGGTCTTGCCCTCGATGAGTGACGAGTCGTCGTACTGGTCGCGGAGCACCTTCTTGTCGAACTTGCCGGTCGCGGTCTTCGGCACCTCGTCGATGAACACGACCTCGTCGGGGGCCCACCACTTCGGGAACTCGTCTTCGACGAGCGCGACGAGTTCGGCCTTCAGCGCGTCTCGGTCGGCACCGCTCTTCGGGACGATAAACGCCACGGGGCGCTCCTGCCAGCGCTCGTGGGGGACGCCGATGACGGTCGCCTCAGCGACGTCGTCGTGGGCCATGATGCTGTTTTCCAGTTCGAGCGACGAAATCCACTCCCCGCCGGACTTGATGACGTCTTTCGCCCGGTCGACGATTTGGACGTAGCCGTCTTCGTCCACCGTGACCACGTCGCCGGTCTTCAGCCAGTTGCCCTCGAAGTCTTCCTCGTTCGCGTCGGGGCGCTCGAAGTACTCGGTCGTCACCCACGGGCCGCGCACCCACAGTTCGCCGAACTCCTCGCCGTTCCACGGGACCTCGTTCCCGTCGTCGTCGACGACGCGCATCTCCAGTCCCGGCGCGAGCAGGCCCTGCTTGGCGCGTTTTTCGTACTGCTCCTCGGCGGGGAGGTCGTCCATCCCCGGCTTGAGGTGGGCGACCGTCCCGACCGGCGACAGCTCCGTCATGCCCCACGCGTGGAGCACGTCCACGTCGTGCTCCTCGTCGAACCGCCGGATGACCGACTTGGGTGCGGCCGACCCGCCGATGATGATGCGTTCGAGCGACGAGACGTCCGCGTCGTGCTCGTCGAGGTAGTCGAGCAGGCCGAGCCACACCGTCGGCACGCCCGCGGTCATCGTCACACCCTCCTCTTCGATGAGTTTCGCGAGGTCTTCGGGCGTCGGCGACGGGCCGGGATAGACGTGTTTCGCGCCCGCCGCGGTCGTCGAAAACGGCAGGCCCCACGCGTTGACGTGGAACATCGGGACGACCGGCATGATGACGTCCTCCGCGCCGATGTCGAGGCCGGACTCGGGGAGCGTCGCCATCGTGTGTGCCCACAGCATCTGCTGGGAGTACTCGACGCCCTTCGGCTGGCCCGTCGTCCCCGAGGTGTAGCACATTCCCGCCGGCTGGTCCTCCGAGAGGTCCGGCCAGTCGTACTCGTCGGGGGCGTCGGCGATGAACGACTCGTAGTCCGTCACCGGGGACAGGCCCACGTCGTCCGGCACCGCGGAGGCCATCACGACGAACTGCTCGACGGAGTCGAAGGCGTCTTCGTCGACCGCGCCGGCGAGTTTCGGCGCGAGCGACGGGTCCACGAAGACGATTCGGTCCGCCGCGTTCTCGACGATGTACTGGATGTGGTGGTCGGGCAGAAGCGGGTTGATGGTGTGCAACTGCGCGCCCATCGACGGCACGCCGAAGTACGTCTCGAAGTGTCGATTGTGGTTCCAGCAGAACGTCGCCACCCGGTCGCCGTCCCCGATGCCGGCGTCCGAAAGCGCCCCCGCGAGCTGTGCCACGCGTCCCTCGTACTCCGCGTACGTGTAGCGTTCCAGCCCTTCGGCGGTCCGAGAGACGATTTCGCGGTCGGGATAGAGCTTGCCCGCGCGCCACAGGAACGGCCGAAGCGTCTGGTTGGTAGCACCTACCATAGTATCCTCTTGTGGTAAAACATAATGATTGTTTGGAAACGACGCGCCGAGACGCGGGCTGTGGATTTGGCGTCACCCGCGGGCGCGTTCATTCACTCGTCGCGGTCGGGAGCGAGTTCGTCGGTGCCGTCACCGCCATCGGTGCCGTCACCGTCGTCGCTGTCGTCGCCGCCATCGGTATCGTCGTCGCCCTCCGCGCTCTCGGCGTCGCCGTGTTCGTCTCCGTCGGCTCTCGCCTCACCGTCGTCGGCTTCGTCGCGGTCGGCGTCTCCGACGGCCGCGTCGTCCTCGGCGTCGTCGATGGCCTCCCCGTCGGTGTCGCTCGCGGGCGTCGCCTCGCCGGCGTCGGTCCCGACCTCGTCGGAGTCGGTGTCGTTGTCGTCGTTGTCGTCGTCGTCGTCGTCGCTGTCGTTGTCGTCGTCGTAATCAGCCGCGCGCTCCGGTTCGGCCTCCGTGACGGGCTTGGCCGCGACCAGTCGCTCGCGGACCGCCTCGCGGTCGACGGTCCCCGAGACGGTCCGCGGGAGTTCGTCCGCGGTCGCGACCAGTCGCGGACATTTGAACCCGGCGAGTCGCTCGCGGCAGAAGTCGTCGAGGTCGTCGTCGTCCGGTGGGTTCTCCGGGTCCGCGGGGACGACGAGGGCGGCGACGCGCTCGCCCCACTCGGAGTCGGAGACGCCGAGCACGACGGCGTCGCCGACGCCGGGGTGGTCCCGCAGGACCGCCGCGACCTCGCCGGGGTCGACGTTCTCGCCGCCGGTGATGATGCGGTCGTCCTTCCGGTTCAGGACGTACAGGAGGCCGTCGTCGTCGCGGTAGCCGATGTCGCCGGTCCGGAGGCCGGCGGAGGTGAAGGCGTCGGCGGTCGCCTCGGGGTCCCGGTAGTAGCCGGGCGAAACCGTCGGTCCCGAGACGACGAGTTCGCCCGGCGTGCCGGGTTCGACGGGAGTTCCGTCCTCGTCGACGACCCGGAGGTCGGTGAAGTAGAGCGGCCGCCCGACGGTCCCCACGTCGGCGAACGCCTCTCGCGGGGTCGCGGTGGCGACCTGCGACGCCGTCTCGGTCATGCCGTAGGTCGGGTGGACCGGCACCGAGTAGTTCCGACAGCGCTCGACGAGTTCGTCGGGGGCGGGCGCGCCGCCGAGGAGCACCACGCGGAGCGAGTCCGAGAGCGTCCCCCTGCTGTCGAGCATCCGCTTGAGCATCGTCGGCACGAGCGAGACGCCCGTCACGTCGTACTTGCCGATGTCGTCGGCCGCGCCGCCGGCGTCGAACCCCTCGCGGAGGACGACGGTCGTCCCGTACAGCGGGCCGCGGAGAATCGGGCCGATGCCGCCCATGTGGTGCAACGAGAGCGTGACGAGCCACCGGTCGTCGCGCGAGACGCCGAGTCGGAACGCCCCGGCGACGGCGTTCGCGAGCAGATTTCCCATAGTGAGTTTCACCGCTTTGGGCGTCCCGGTCGTCCCCGAGGTGAAAAGCAGAAGCATGGTCTCCGAGAGGGACCAGCCCGCCGGTTCGACCCGCTTCGGCGCGATAGACGAGAGGTTGATGACGCCCTCCCACCGCGGGTCGTCCACGGAGACGACGGGCACGTCGGTCGTGGCCTCGATTGCCGTCGATTCGGTGGACTCGCCGCAGACGAGCGTGGTCACGTCCGCGAGTTCGACGTTGCGACCGATTTCGTCGGCGGTGAGTCGGTCGCCGAGGGGGACGAGCACGGCCCCGAGCCGCGTCGCGGCGTGGATGAGGCGGACGTAGTCGACGCCGGGGTCGAGAACGACGCCGAGGTGGTCGCCGGCCTCGACGCCGAGGGCGGCGAGCTGGCCGGCGGTCTCGTCGACGAGCGCGTCGAGTTCGCGGAAGGTCCACGAGTCGCCGGTCGGCGCGTGGATGAGCGCCTGTCGCTCGGGCGTCGCGGCGACCCGGTGGGAGAGCCAGTCGCGCATCGGCCCGGCGAACCCGCGGCCCCCGTCGTCGGAGTCGGAACCGCTCGCGGCGGGGTCGTCGCCGCGCTCGACCGAGCCGTCGGTGGCGGTCGTGTCGTCAGCCACGTCGTCAGGAGAGCCCGTCATGGCTCAGTGCGAGACGAACTCGACGAGGACGCCGCCCGTGGATTTCGGATGTAAGAAGGCGACCTCGTGGCCCCACGCGCCGGGGCGCGGTTCCTCGTCGATGCGGTCGACACCGGCGGCCTCGGCGGTCCGAAGTGCGCCCTCGATGTCGTCGGTCTCGATGGCGACGTGGTGGATGCCGCCGCCGCGCTTGTCGAGGAACTTCGAGATAGCGCCCTCCTCGTGGGGTTCGAGCAGTTCGAAGTAGCCGTTTTCGAGTTCGTGGAAGACGACCGACATGCCGTCGAACGTCTCCTCGTGGGCCACGGGCGCGTCGAACAGCTCCGCGAACAGCGCGGCCAGCCCGGCGGCGTCGGGCGTGGCGATTCCGACGTGGTCGAAATGCATGCCACCAGTTCGTCGGGCGCAACGGATAAACCCAGACGGTTCGATATTCTTGTCATGATAGTAACCACAACCGAGTCGGTCGTCGGCCGCGACATCGAGGAGACGCTGGGAGCCGTCCGCGGGAACACGATTCGCGCCCGGAACGTCGGCCGCGACATCACGCAAGGCCTCCGAAACATCGTCGGCGGCGAGCTCAAGTCCTACACCGGGCTGATGGCCGAGGCGCGCGACGAGGCGACGGAACGGATGGTCGCCGAGGCGGAGGCGATGGGTGCCGACGCCGTCGTCGGTGTCCGGTACGTGACCGCCGAGGTGGCGCAGGGTGCGGCGGAGATTCTGGCCTACGGGACCGCCGTCACACTCGTCGGCGGCTCCGACGCCGACGCGGAACCCGCGTCCGAGTCGAACGCCGACGTGGCGTGAGCCGACGATGACGCCGACGACCCGACGCGCCGCCCGCGACCCCCGGCGGCTCGCACGCGGGGTCGCCCGACTCGCCACGGCCCGGGCCACGCTCGCCGTCTTCGCCGCGCTCGCGGTCGTGTGGGCGGTCGGCTTCGTCGGCGTGGTGCCGATAGAAATCTGGGTCCTCGACTTCCCCGCGCTGGCGGCCGCCTTCTTCTTCGACACGCTCGCGGCCAACGAGTTCGGCGTCCGCGAGACGGCGGTGTTCTACCCGGCGCTCGCCGTCTTCGGCTACCTCGAAGCGATACTCGTCGTGGCGGTCGCTCGGTGGCTTCGGGGTCGGTTTCTCGAACCCGGTGAGTGACGGGCCGGAGCGAAGCGAGTCGGGAGGGAGCGGAACGGAGCGCGGAAGGGCGCGTCAAGAGCGGGACGCGAGGGGCGAGTGGCCGGGGGGTGTGCAGACCGGAGGTGCGCGAGCGGGGTCGGCGTGGATTTGCGGCGTCGGGTCGTGTCTCAGTCCCGGGCGGTCCGGGCGACCGTGACCTCGACGGGGACGCCGGGCACGTCGACCGTCAGCATCGAGCGGTCGGCCCGAGTGACGATGACGCGGGCGACGGCGACGACGGCGGCGACGGTGACGGCGACTGCGAGCGACGCCACGGGATAGGTGACGACCGCGACGACCGCGGCCATCGAGGCGAGCAGGACGGCCTGCGTCGCGAGCGAGGGCGCGGGGCGGTGATGCGAGGGGTGATAGTCGGAGCCGGTACGACTGTCTCGGGAGCGTTGTCGTGACATTCGTCTGGTGAAATGGACAATCGGATGCGATACCGGGGGCTCTCCGGTCGAAGAGCCCCGCAACGCGACGGCCGCCGCTACTCGAAAAACCGAGCGACTGGTGGCGCGAACCTCGCGCCGACAGACGGCGGCCGGGCGTGTGACGGGTTTAGAATCCAGTAAACGGCATCATAAGCCTCGGTTGTGGACACTCGCGGGGTGATAATAAAACTGGTTAGCCGGGTGAAAGTATAGATTATGTGAACAGTTTGCACGGGCGAACGGCGGTCGGAGACGTCGGTCGCCTCCGAGCCGCGGGGCCGATTCAGGCCATCCCGGGTTCGTACTCGCCGAACTCCTCGCGGAGGACGCCGCATATCTCGCCCACTGTCGCGTAGGCCTTGACCGCCGTGACGATGAGCGGGAGGAGGTTCTCGTCGCCGTTCGCGGCGGCGCGGATGTCAGCCAGGGCGGCCTCGACGGCCTCCTCGTCGCGGTCGTCTTTCCGGGCTTCGAGCGACTCGGCCTGCTTGCGCTCTTCTTCCTCGGAGACCTCTTGGACCTCGACGGTCGGCTCCTCGTCCACCTGATACTCGTTGACGCCGACGATGACGCGCTCGCCCTCCTCTATCTCGCGTTGGCGCTCGTAGGCCACGTCTTGAATCTCCCGCTGGACCCACTGGTTTTTCACGGCGTCGAGCATGCCGCCGCGGTCGTCCACCTCGTCGAGCAGGTCGAACGCCTCGTCTTCGATGTCGTCGGTCAGCGCCTCGACGTAGTAACTCCCCGCCAGCGGGTCGATGGTGTCCGCCGCGCCCGACTCGTGGGCGAGAATCTGCTGGGTGCGGAGCGCCGTCCGGACCGACTTTTCGGTGGGGAGCGACAGCGCCTCGTCTTTCCCGTTGGTGTGGAGCGACTGCGTGCCGCCGAGGACGGCCGCCAGCGCCTGATAGGCGACGCGGACGACGTTGTTCTCGACCTGCTGAGCGGTGAGCGTCGACCCGCCGGTCTGGGTGTGGAACTTCAACTGCATCGACTTCGGGTTCTCCGCGTCGAAGCGCTCTTCCATGATTTTCGCCCACATCCGCCGGGCGGCGCGGAACTTCGCCACCTCTTCGAGGATGTTGTTGTGGGCGTTGAAGAAGAAGGACAACTGCGGGGCGAAGTCGTCCACGTCGAGGCCGGCGTCGACCGCGGCCTGCACGTACTGGATGCCGTTGCCGAGGGTGAACGCGACCTCTTGGGCGGCGGTCGAGCCGGCCTCGCGGATGTGGTAGCCGGAGATGGAGATGGTGTTGAACTTCGGCGTCTCCGCCGCGCAGAACTCGAAGATGTCCGTGATGAGCCGCATCGACGGCTCCGGCGGGAAGATGTAGAGGTTCCGCGCGATGTACTCCTTCATGATGTCGTTTTGGATGGTGCCGCGAAGCTCCTCGCGGGGGACGCCCTGCTTGTCGCCGAGGGCGACGTACATCGCCAGCAACACGGCCGCCGGGGCGTTGATTGTCATCGACGTGGAGACGTCGCCGAGGTCGATGCCGTCGAACACCGTCTCCATGTCGTCGAGGCTGTCGATGGCGACGCCCGACTTCCCGACCTCGCCGGCGGCCATCATCGCGTCGGAGTCGTAGCCCATCTGCGTCGGCAGGTCGAACGCGAGCGACAGCCCCGACGAGCCGTTGTCGATGAGGTAGCGGAACCGCTCGTTCGTCTCGGCGGCCGTCCCGAAGCCCGCGTACTGCCGCATCGTCCAGAGCCGCCCGCGGTGCATGGTCGGATACACCCCGCGCGTGTACGGTTTCTCACCCGGGAAGCCCACGTCCTCGTCGTAGTCCACGTCGGCGTCGTCGGGCGTGTAGAGCCGCTCGACGACGTTGCCGCCCGTGTCGGTGGTGAACTCGTCTTTCCGCTCCCCGAAGCGGTCGAGCGTCGGCCCCAGCGTCTCGTCTTCCCACTCGGCTTTCGCCTCCCGAATCTCTTCGAGCTCGTCGGGATCAAACATGGTCGAAGATGGGATTTGACTCTACTTAAGCGTACGCGGGTCAGCGAACAGCGGTCGCCGTCGCCGACCGCGAGCGCGACGACCGTGAGAGTGACGGCAGTCTCCGCGAAACGCGGCCGCGGCGACCGATTTTATGTCCCTCGCGCGCCCTGCTTCGCCATGGATATCGTGACCGACGAGACGCGGCGGTTCCTCGCGGCGACCGCGCCCGAACACGACGCGGTGCAGGCCGAGATGGCCGCCTACGCCGACGAGCACGGCTTTCCCATCATCGGTCCCGAGGCGGGCGGCGTGCTCCGCGTCCTCGCGCACCTCGCCGACGCGACCCGGCTGTTCGAGTTCGGCTCCGGTTTCGGCTACTCCGCGACGTGGTTCGCCGAGGGGATGGCCGACGACGCCGAGCTGTACCTGACCGAACACGACGCCCACGAACTCGACATGGCGCGGGACTTCCTCGACCGCGCCGGGCTCGCCGACCGGACGACCTTCCTCGAAGGCGACGCGGTCGACCTGTTCGAGGGCGTCGACGGCGAGTTCGACCTCGTGTTGTTGGACCACCAGAAACACCGCTACGCCGAGGCGTTCGACCTCGTCTCCGACCGCGTCGCGGTCGGCGGGGTCGTCGTCGCCGACAACGTGATGCGCGGCCCGCTCGACTTCGGCGCGCTCACCGACTGGAGCGAAGGGCGGGGCGAGGCCCTCGACGGGGCCGACGCCGACACCCGCGGCATCGCGGCGTTCCTCGACGCGGTGCGGGCCGACCCGCGATACGAGACCATCGTCCTCCCGGTCGGAAACGGCCTCGCGGTCAGCACGCGGGTCGAGTAGCGGGCGACCGCCGGCCCGCGCGCCGACCGCCGCGCACCGACGTTCGCCACGCTTTTGAGCGCCCACCCCGACCCTTCGGGTATGTTTGGAGGCGGCGGGATGAACCCGCGAAAGATGAAGCAGATGATGAAGCAGATGGGCATCGACGTGACGGAGCTCGATGCCGAGGAAGTCGTCATCAAGACGGCCGACGAGGAACTCGTCTTCAGCGACGCCCAGGTCACGCGCATGGACGCGCAGGGCCAGGAGACGTACCAAATCGTCGGCGAGCCAGAGACGCGCGAACTCGGTGCCGGTGACGACGGCGGCGACGAGTCCGCTGACGCCGTCGAGGCCGACGAGGCCGACGACGCCATCCCGGCCGACGACGTGGCCATCGTGGCCCAGCGCGCCGGCGTCCCCGAGGACGAGGCCCGCGAAGCGCTGGCGGCCGAAGACGGCGACCTCGCCGCGGCCATCGCGCGACTGGAGTGATACTCCTCGTCCACGGCGACCGGGAGTACCTCCGGGCGCCCGGCGACGAGCTTCACACCGACCTCGGGATGCTCACCGTCCCCGAGGACGTCGAGGCGGGCCAGACGCTCGAAACCCACATCGGCGAGGCGTTCCTCGTCCGCGAGCCGCGCGGCCCGGACCTCTTCAACCACTTCGAGCGCACCGGCGCGCCGATGATGCCGCGCGATATCGGCCTCATCGTCGGCCACACGGGCATCGCGGCCGGCGAGCGCGTCCTCGACGCGGGGACCGGCACGGGCGTCCTCTCGGCGTACCTCGGTCGTCTCGGCGTCGACGTGACGACGTTCGAACGCGACGCCGAGTTCGCCGACGTGGCCCGCGAGAACATGCGACTCGCGGGCGTCGAAGACCGTGTCGACGTTCGCACCGGGGACATCACCGACGAGGTCGACGACCTCGCGAACGCGGCGTTCGACGCGCTCACCCTCGACACCGAGAACGCGCCCGAGGTCGTCCGCCACGCGCCCGACCTGCTCGCGACCGGCGGCTACGTCGCCGTCTACTCCCCGTTCGTGGAGGGCACGCGCGCGGCCGTCGAAGCCGCCAGAGAGGCGGGCCTGTCGGACGTGGAGACGTTCGAGACGATTCAGCGACGGATGGACTTCAACGACCGGGGGTCGCGCCCCTCGACCGCCGGCGTCGGCCACACCGGCTACCTCGTGTTCGCCCGCAACGAGTGAAGGAGTCCGACGCGGGCGGGCCAGTTCCCGTTCCCCGTTCAGCTCGACTGCGTCGCCTCATCCGACCCCGCGAATCACGCGAAACAGCTCTTCTCTGAATCGCTCCGGGTCGAGCGCCTCCCGGAGCGCCGCCGCCGTCTCCCCGTCGCCGGCGCGGACCTCGCGGGGGTACGCGCCGCCGGTCAGGAGGAACTCGCCGTCGACCGGCGTCACCGCGAGGTAGGCGTCGGCCGCGAGTTCCACGCCCGCGAGTTCCACGCTCGCGGCGTAGCGAATCACGTCGGCCTCGGCTTCGGTCTCCGCGCCGGCGGAACCGGACTCGCCGTCGGCGGAGTCGGTCTCGTCGCCGCCGCCAACCCGCACCCGGAGCGTCCGCGACTCGACGCGCCGGACGTCTGAGAAGCCGCGGGCTTCGAGGCGCGACCGGAAACCGGCGCTCGCGCGCTTGCCGACGAGGGTCGTCAGCGACTTCGACGGCGGCGTCTGCGGCCGGATTTCGAGGCGGCTGGCGAACAGAAAGCGCCACGGGCCGTCGGCGGTCGCCGGGAGGCGCTCGCGGATGTCGGCGTCCTCGTAGACGACGGTCCGGGCAACGACGCTGACGGGGCCGAGTTCGAACGGGCGGTCGGTCGCGTCGTCGACGCGGACCCACCCCTCGAGCGGCGGGAGGGTCGGCGGAGCGAGCGCGTCGGCCATACCCCGCGTTACGGACGGAGGGCTGAAAAAGGCGAGTCGCTCAGTGGTCGTCTTCGCGCCACTTGTGGTCGCACTCGACACAGGTGAAAAAGCGCGTCTCGGACTCGTCGGCCGAGCGAATCTGCTTCATCTCGTAGCGCGCGACGTCGTGGCCGCACTTCGGACAGATGGCCTTCGTCGTCGGGCCGATGTCGGCGTTGTCCACGTCGGACATGTCGACGACCTCGCTGGATTCCTGGCCCTCGGTCGTGACCATGGACTTCTCCTTTTCGCTGTCGCGCGCTTTCTCGTGGCCGTTCGGACAGACCCAGACGCCGTCTTGCGGCGTCATCAGGGACCCGCAGTCGTCGCAAAACTCCATGATAGTACGTCCTACCGCTTGAGGGACTTAAGCGTCAGGATTGCGCCGCGCTCACGGGGTGAGCGCTCAAAAAAGCCGGCGGGAAACGGCGGTTCAGGCGTCGCCGTCGGACTGCCCCGGTTCGCCGAGCGCCTCGATGGGCATCGCGTTGTTCAGTTCGTAGTACAGGTCCTTCGCGTCGGCGAACTCGGCCGGGAGGCAGTTCCGCACTAACTCACCGAGGTCGGCGTTCCCGTCGGCCATGAGCACCGTCACACCGTCGAGGGAGGTCGCGGCGTCCCGGCGCGAGACCGGGTACGAGAGGTCTTCGAGGCGGGATTCGACGCGACCGAGCGTGATTGATTCTTTCACGATTGTTAATTATACAGGGAGCGTATTAGCAGTTGTAGGAGCCGTGCTAGCATGGCAACGATGTGGAATCGGTGAGGCTAATCGACCGACACCACCGGAGAACGGCCTCTCAGTCGGGTTCTATTCGAAGTCGGGGTCGCGCTTGTCGAGGAAGGCGTCCATCCCCTCGCGCTGGTCGTGGGTGCCGAACAGGCCGCTCCAGACCCGCGTCTCGAAGTCGAGCGCGGCGTCTCGCGGCGCGTCGTGGGACATGTTGATGGCGGCTTTCGCGCCCGCGAGGGCGTGTCGCGGCTTCGACGCGAGCTCGGCGGCGAGCTCCTCGACGTGCGATTCGAGCTGGTCGTGGGCGACGACCTCGCCGACGATGCCGTACTCGTGGGCGTCGCTGGCGTCGATACGCTCGCCGAAGAAGATGAGCCGCCGCGCGACCTCGTCGCCGACGAGCGCCGGCAGGCGGACGCTCCCGCCCCAGCCGGGCATGATACCGAGGTCGATTTCGGTCTGCCCGAAGAGCGCGCGCTCGGAGGCGACCCGGAGGTCACACGCCAACGCGAGTTCCATGCCGCCGCCGAAGGCGTAGCCGTTGACGGCCGCGACGGTCGGCGCGGAGAGCTCCTCCAAGCGCGCCGCGATGCGGTGGCCCTGCTCGGCGTAGTTCTGTGCGGCGGGCGTTCCGATGTCTTTCATGTAGCCGATGTCCGCGCCCGCGATGAACGCCTTGTCGCCCGCGCCGGTGAGGACGACCACTCGCGCGTCGCCGTCTTCGGCCTCGTCGAGCGCGTCTTCGAGCGCGTCGAGCGTGTCCGCGTTGAGCGCGTTCATCTGCTCGGGGCGGTCGATGGTGATGGTCGCCACGTCGCCGTCCCAGTCGAGTCGGAGGGTGTCCCAGCTCATACTCGGGGCGACGCAAGGCACAGGGATAATAATTAACGTTTCGCGGTCGCGCTGAAGAATCCAGAACAACGTTATACCCCGTCCGTCGAATCCACCGATATGACGCTCTCCGACGAGGCGAAAGAACGCCTCGCCGACATCGTCCGGCTCCAGCCGACGAAGAACAAGGAGTTACAGAACCGCTGGGACCTCGAAAGCGGAAGCGAGGTCCACCGATACCTCGAATCCGAGCTGAAAGACTACTACTACCGCGACGACAACAGCCTCATCCGCGCGACGGCCGAGGCCGCCGAGCTCGTCGGCGTCGAACCCGGCGTCGAGGGCGGCGACGACGCCGAATCCGTGCCGAGCGTCATCCGCGTCCCCTCGCTCGAAGCCCGCGTCTTCGAGGTCGTCGCCGGCCCCGACGAGCGCTCCGAGAGCGTCGTCAGCGTCCTCAACAAGCTCCGCGACGAGTTCGACATCGACCCCGACGTGGACGACGTGCGCCGGGCGCTCCAGAGCCTCCGCCGCAAGGGCGTTATCGAGGTCGTCTACCGGACCGTCCCCACGTTCCGCCTCGCCGTCGAGCGCGACGAGGTCGACGTGGAGGTCGTCTAACCGCCCGCCGCCGCCGCCTCTATTCGCGCCGCTCGAACACCAGCGCGTAGTGGTACGGCGGGATGTCGATTTCCGCCGTCACCGCGAGGTCGGTCGCGTTCTCGACCATCGCCGCGGTCTCCGCGGGACCGAGCCGCAGGTCGGTCGGCGGGCCGCGCGGTTCGCCGGCGACGGTCGTCTCCGCTCGGGGGAGCGGCTGCCAGTTGACGACGACGAACCGGCCGTCGTCGGCGAGGACCGACTCGATTTCCGTCAGGAACTCGTCGGGGTCGTCGACCCCGTGGAACGCGTTGGCGAACAGCGCCACGTCGACGGGGTCCGAGAGGTGCGTCGATAGCTCGCGGGCGTCGCCGCGGACCGACACCACGCTGTCGATGCACTGCTGGTCGGCGAGGTGGTCGAGTTCCGCGAGGTGTCCGTCGTCGAGGTCGACCGCGTACACCGGGGCCGGCGCGACGATTCGCGCCGCCGGCAACGCGAAGTAGCCGTTTCCACAGCCGATTTCGGCGACGGTGTCGCCCGCCGACAGTCCGAGGTCCCGAAGCGTCTCGCCCGGCGTCGGCCAGAGCTTCCCCCACCAGTCCCAGTCCGGCAGTCGCGTGTTCTGGAATCGTTCCATATCGCTCGGTCAGCGGGGCGCGAAGTTAGGCGTTCTCACTGCCGCGCTCGGCGCGGTCTCGTTCGCGCTCGCGGCGCGCCTCCAGAATCCGGCGGACGCCCTTGCCGGGGCCACCCTCGATGGGCCAGCCCTTCATCCGCCACGCCGGTGGTTCTGGCTCGAACGACGGACACGAGTGCGCGCACTCGCGCTGGCTCTGATAGCAGTCTTTCGCGGCGCACCGGGGCACGAGCGCCCGGCCGCGCCGAGCGAGTTCGAACTGTCGGCAGTCGGGTCGCATCGTGTCCACGTAGTTCCGCCAGCCGCGGTCGTAGGCGCGCTCGGCGAGGACGAGTCGCCGTCGGGTGTCCGCCGGGTCGGGCGAGAGCGAACTCGGGTGCCACAGCACCTCCGCCGAGTCGCCGTCGACGCCGAGGATGCCGACTTCGACCGGGAGGTCCTCCAGCAGGGCGGGTTCGACCCGTCGCCCCGTCACCTCGGTGGCGACCCAGACCTCGTCGGCGAGCGCCCGCGACACGTCGTGTTCGAGTTGGTCGGCGAGCGCGCGGGCGGCGCTGGCGTCGAGGTCCGGCTTGTTCTCGATGGCGACGACGCGCTCGACCCAGTCGGGGTACGGCGCGGTCCGTCGGTACTCGACGCGGTTCCGCGACCCCCGACGTTTCTCGACAAGCCCGAGTCCCGCGGCGCGGTGGACCGCCGGCACGACGTGTCGCCACGGGAAGTCGGGTTCGGGGACGGCGTCTCTGTACCACGCCCACTCGGCGGGCGCGTGGCGGACGACGCGCAACAGGTCCGAGTCGAAGCCGTCGGCCGAGAGGGCGCGCCGGGCGGCGAACGCCTCGGGGTCGACCTCGACGACGACGGTGTCCCAGCGGCGCTCTCGGGTGCCGAGCTGTCGGGCGACGAACGCGGGGCGCGGGCCGTCGGGGTGCCACGTGCGCTCGGCCCAGCGGCAGACCCGTAGCTCGAAGGCGAACTCGGGGTCGCGGTCGCTGTCGGCGTCGCTCACGACCGGGAGTCGCGGCGGGGAGCCGAAGGCGTTTCGGTCGGGCGGCTTCGGTGTGGGGCCCGACGACGCCGCGGGTGTCGCCGCCCGCGCCGAATCGCGGCGCTGTCGCTCGCAGGTGTCGCGTCTCGGGCGTCGGCCGAACCGACCGACGCTACTTCAGGTACTTGTGTTCGCCCTCGTTTTTCGCGGCGAGCTCGTCGAGGAACTCGTGGGCGCGCTCGAATATCTCGCGGGGGCCGTCCTGCGTGATGGTGTTGATGGCCTGCTCGTAGTCGCGCCACTGGAGGTCGCGGTGCTCCGTCGAGAGCTCCGCGGACGCCTCGAACGAGCGCGCGATAAAGAGGTGGACCGTCTTGTGAATCGTCGTACCGTTCGCTTCGAAGACGTAGCTGTAGTCCTCGCGGAAGCCGTCGATGAGACGGAAATCTCGGATTCCCGCCTCCTCTTTGACCTCCCTGATTGCCGTTTGCTGAAGCTCCTCGTCCCCTTCGACCCCGCCCTTCGGGAACTCCCAGTCCCCGGGACGGCTCTTCAGGAGTAAGTACTCCCTCCGGCCGCGGGTGTCGCGGAAGAGAATGGCTCCAGCGCTGACCGCTTCGACTGCCATTACCCGAAATAAACGTGCCACCCTTTAAGAGGGTATCGGAGGCTGTAGCGCGTTCGCACGGTTTTTCACTCGGGATTCGGGGCGAGGGGCCCCGAGTCACCGGTTCGTGTAGATGCGCTTTTACCGTCGGAGCGTGCAACAAGCAGTAGTACCCAGCTATGACCTTCGTCACGAAACTCACCTTCCAAAGCGGTGATAAGGCGGTCCTCGACCGAGTGGTCGGCGACCTCAAGGAGTTCGTCGAGCGGAAGGGCGCGGAGTGTCGCGGCCCCCACGCCGACCAGCCGAAACAGGTGAGCGTCCCGCAGTACCGGACGCTCCAGCCCGGCGACCAGTTCTCGTCGTGGTCCTACCCCGTGTACACCCGTCGCCTCGAAATCCACGGCGCGGACCACATCGCCCGCGAGGTCGGCCTCAAGGAGTTCCCCGACAGCGTCCACCTCGAAGTCGAAGTCGAACAAAAAAAGCCGCTCGGCCACCGCCGCTGACGGCGGTCGCGGAGCGCGAACGAAGACGTTGGTCTGCGCTTTTCCTCCGGTCTCTGCGGTCGCTCAGGCGTCCGGCCCGAGCAGTTCGACCACGTCGCCGGTACCGACGTGATTGGTCGCGTCGAACGACGTGACCTCGAGCCGAACCTTGTCTTCGACGGCCGCGTCGCCGCCGTCTTCGACCCGGATGACCGAGTCGCCGACGCGGACGGTGAGACCGTCGCCATTGCGCTCGCTGACGTAGGCCGTGATGACCTCGCCGGGTTCGAACGTCGGCGTCGCGGTGCGGAACGTCCAGCCGACCAAGAGCTTGTCGAGGCGGCTCATACGCGGCTCACCTCCTCGCTCGTGCGGTCGGAGACGTACTCGCGGCCGTAGCCGGTCCACGCGGCAAAGAGGAACACCGCCACGAGGAACCAGCCGTGGAAGACGTAGGGGAAGACGGACGCGGGGTTCACGAGCATATCCGCCGTGAACCACGGCGTCGCCTCGCCGCCGACGAGCCCCTGCATGGCCCCGTAGCCGGCGAGCAGGCCGCCGCCCCACGGGAAGATGTAGCCGAGCGCCGAGGTGTTGGCGTCGAGGATGTTGGCGCGGCGGTAGCCGTTGATGTTGAAGCGCTTGCCGAGGGTGGCGATGTAGGGCGCGATGGCGATTTCGGCCGCCGTGTTGATGGTGACCGTCGCGTTGACGAGCGCCGTCCCGACGACCATCGTGGTCTCCGCGCGGCGGACCGTCGTGGCGACGCGGTCGATGACGAGTTCCTGAATCGCGTCGAAGCCGCCGCCGGCGCGCATGATTTCCGCGCCAGCGACGAGCAAGAGCGTCAGGACGATAAGCGGGAAGAAGCCGGCCGCGCCGGAGTAGACGCTCCCGCCGACGCCGACCTGTCCCGCGGGGACGGTCTCGACGACGGTACCGAGGAGCGGAAGCGCCTCGACCGCCTGCGTGAGGCCGTTCTGCGGCGCGCTGAACAGGAGCATGCTCCCGGCCGACACGTCCACGAGGTTCGCCGCGCCGAGCGCGACGTTGAACGCCGCCGCGAGGAGCAGGCCCCACGAGACGGCCTCGATGATGTGCCGGCCGCGGACGGCGAGGACGATGACGACGGCGATGTCGAGCAGGTGGACGAGCCCCCACGGCGACACCGACGCCGAGACCTCGCCGGCGACGTCGACGTGCGGCATCCCGCCCCAGACGCCGGGGATTCCGAAGCCGGCGACGAGATACGCCGCGATTGCGAGCGCCGCCGCGACGACGGCGTACTTCACGCGGGACGCGACGACGCCGCCGATGTCGGCGTCCTGCGTGACCGCGGAGACGATGGTGGTGTCGCTGACGGGCGCGAGGTTGTCCCCGAACACCGCGCCGGAGAGAATCGCGCCGAACAGCAACACGGGGTTCGCGCCGAGGAGGAGCCCCGCCGGGAAGACGAGGCTCGTGAAGGCGATTGCGGTGCCGTACCCGGTACCGATGCCGGTCGCCAACAGCGCCGCGAGCAGGAACGTCACCGCCGGGAACAGCCCCGGCCCGACGTTCAGGACCGTGGCCGCCCAGACGAGGCCGTCGACGAAGCCGCCGACCTGAATCGTCTCGGCGAACATGCCCGCCCAGAGCCACGCGACGACCGCGGTCGCGGCGACCCGGCGGGTCATGCCGGCGAAGATGACGTCCGCGTAGTCCTTCCAGTCTCCCCGGACGAACAGCAGTCCCGCGATGAGTCCTGTCAGCATCCCCGCAACGAGGCCGGTCGTATCGCCGATACCGAGGATACCGCTCTGGAAAATCGCCCACGCGATGAACAGGCCGATGGGCAGGGCGCTCACGAGGCGCCCGCCACGGAAACTGAGCTCGATGTCCGGTTCTTCTGGCATCGTTTGTCAGAGATTGACTGTTATATATAATAGGCACGAATTTCCTCCAACTATTTCTTCCAAAGTTGCGTTTCTCGGTCACGAACCGTCGGGAGCGTTTATCATCGCCGGGGCAAAAGAGTCCAGACATGAGCCACCGAGCGACGATGGACGACCTCGTCTCGCTTCGCCGCGACCTGCACCGCCACCCCGAACCCGCGTGGTGCGAGTTCTACACCACCGCCCGCCTCGTCGACGAACTGGAGACGCGCGACCTCGACGCGCTCTACGTCGGCCCGGAGACGCTCGACGCCGACGAGCGCATGGCCGTCCCCGACGACGACGTGCTCGACGCGTGGTTCGAGCGGGCCCGCGAGGCCGGCGCGCGCGAGGACGTGCTCGAGCGACTCGCCGGCGGCTACACCGGCGCGGTCGCGGTCGTCGAACGCGGCGAGGGGCCGACCGTCGGCCTCCGCGTCGACATCGACGCGCTCCCCATCCCCGAGTCCGAGGCCGACGACCACCTCCCGGCCGCCGAGGGCTTCCGCTCCGAGAACGAGGGGTTCATGCACGCCTGCGGGCACGACGCCCACGCGACAATCGGGCTCGGCGTCCTCGACGCCGTCATCGACTCCGACTTCGAGGGGACGTTCAAGCTGTTCTTCCAACCGAGCGAGGAACAGGTCGCCGGCGGCAAGGCCGTCGCCGAGGGCGGCCACCTCGACGACGTGGACTACCTGCTCGCGCTCCACGTCGGTCTCGACCACCCGACCGGCGAGGTCGTCTGCGGCATCGACGGCTTCCTCGCCGTCTCGCACTTCCGCGCCGAGTTCACCGGCGCGCCGGCCCACGCGGGCGCGAAGCCCGAGGAAGGGAAGAACGCGAACCTCGCGGCCGCGACGGCCACCCAGAACCTCTACGGCATCTCCCGGCACTCGGACGGCGCGACCCGCGTCAACGTCGGTCTGATGGGCGGCGGCACCGCCACGAACATCGTCGCCGAGGAGGCGTTCATCGAAGGCGAGGTGCGCGGCGCGACGACCGACCTCATGGAGTACGTCGAGGGCCGCGCCCACACCGTCATCGAGTCGGCCGCCGCCATGCACGACTGCGAGGTCGAGATTAACGTCGAGGGCAAAGCCCCGAGCGCCCGGAGCGACGACGCGCTCGCGGCCATCGTCGGCGGCGTGAGCGAGGGCGTCGAGGGCGTCACCTCCATCCTCGACCGCGACGAACTCGGCGGGAGCGAAGACGCGACGTACCTCATGCAACGCGTCCAGGACCGCGGCGGCCTCGCGGCCTACGTCGGCGTCGGCACGGACCACCCCGGCGGCCACCACACCCGGACGTTCGACGTGGACGAGACGACCATTCGAATCGCCGTCGACGTGCTCGCTGGAAGCGTCGAGCGAATCGCGGCCGAGCGCCCCTGAGACGAGAGACAACGGTTACTGAAACGCGCCGAGCGCTCCGTTCGAGCGCCCTCCGGCGGTCTCACCCCGTCGGACGCGGCGCGCGCTCGCCCGAATCCCCCTGCGGTAACCGCCAGCGGTTATTTGTCTCCCCCGTGCATAGCCGCCAGCGATGGGGCTCGTTGGAGGTGAATCGACCGAAGACGCAGACCTGCGTCCGGGTCTCGCAGTCGTCGGCATCGCCGTCGGCGTCGCGGTCGTCCAAGTCGCCGTCTTCCCCGACAGCCCCGAGGTTCGCTGGCTCCGGTTCGCCGTGGAGTTGCTTTTGGTTCCGATTCCCCTCGCCGGCGCGTTCGTCGTCGGCGGCGTCCGCGACGTGCAGGCGGTCTGGCGGCCGCTGTACGCCGGGACCGCGCTGTTCGCCGTCTACGCCGTCACCGACGCGGTCGACGAGCTCGTCACCCAGCCCGAGGCGGTCACGCTCGTCTTCGAGGACGGGATGCTCCTCGTCAGCTCGGTCGCGCTCGTGGTCGGAGCGGTCCGGTGGTCGTCCCACCGCGACGCCCGCGAGACGGACCTGCGCCGCCGCAACGAGCGGCTCGACCAGTTCGCGTCGGTCGTCACCCACGACCTCCGCAATCCGCTGAACGTCGCCCAGATGCGACTCGAACTCGCCCGCGAGGGCCACGGGACCGACCACCTCTCGACGGTCGCCGAGGCCCACGACCGGATGGAAGCGCTCATTCAGGACGTGCTCCAGCTCGCCCGCGTCGGCGAGTCAGTCGGCGATGTCGAGCCCGTCAGCCTCGCCACCGTGGCCGCCGACGCGGTGACGAACACCAGCCTCGGGGCGTCGGGGCTCACCGTCGAGGCCGACGCGAGACTGCTCGCCGACCGGGGCCGACTCACCGCCGTCTTCGAGAACCTGTTTCGGAATTCCGTGGAACACGGCTCGACGAGCCGCCGGGATGCTCCCGGCGACGCTGTGGAACACGGCGTTCGGAGCGACCAGTCGTCCGCCGCCGAAACGAGCCCGGCAGGCGCGGGTGGCCGCCGGGCGGTGGCCGACGCCGACGGGGGGACGCCGGGCGTCAACGTCCGCGTCGGCCCGCTCGAAGACGGTTTTTTCGTCGAAGACGACGGCCCCGGCATCCCGCCGGAAGAACAAAAACGAGTCTTCGAGTCGGGCTACAGCACCGATACGAAGGGGACCGGCCTCGGCCTCGCCATCGTCGCCGGCGTCGCCGACGCCCACGGCTGGGAGGTGGCGGCGACGACCGGCAGAGACGGCGGGGCGCGGTTCGAGTTCCGAGGCGTCTCGTCCGCGGGGGAGACCGAGGTCAGTACTTCGGGTCCGCGCCGGTGAGTTCGTAGATGTCGTCCATGATGCGGTCCCGCTCGACTTTCCAGCCTTCGAGGGCGCTCGGCCGACTCGGATAGCGGCCGTAGTGAGCCAGCAGGTCGTCGGCGAGGCGCTTGACTTTGAAGAACTCGTAAATCTGGCTCCAGTGGCCGTAACTCGACGCCGCGGTCTGCGCGAGGAGCACCGGGCCGAACGAGGTCGTCCCGGAGTAGAGCGCCTCCGCCAGCTTCTCGCCGGGGATGGAGGCGATGAGGCCCATCAGGTCGTCCACGTCGACGGCGGTCGAGAGGATGTTGTAGACGTCGAGACTGGCGTAGCGGCCGCCGAAGTGGTCCATGACGCGCTGGTTGTAGCGCCAGAGCGTCTCCTCGCTCACGTCGCCCGCTTCGAGCGCGATAGCGGCCTGCTCGCCGGCGTACTTCCCGGCGTAGGCCGCGCCGGCGATGCCGCCACCGGTCGTCGGGTTGACGTGGGCCGCGGCGTCGCCGACGGCCATGTAGCCCGGCGCGGTCGCCGAGTCGTAGGGGCGGCGGGTCGGGAGGGCGGCACCGAGCTTGTCGACGACCGCCGCGCCCTCGAACTCGGGGCGCTCGCGGAGGTCCCGCTTCAGGTCGTCGACGAGCTTCATCGGCTCTTCTGTCATCTGGAAGCCGAGGCCGGCGTTGATGGTCGTCTCCGTCCGCGGGAAGTACCAGACGTAGCCCGCGGCGACCTCGGCGGGCTTGAACACGAGCGCGTCCGACCACTCGACGGGGTCGGGGACCTCGACGACCTCGCGGTACGCCGACGAGAAGTGCGTGTAGGAGACGTTCGTGTCGAAGGTGGTCTCGGAGAAGTCCACCTTATCTTGGAGGAGCGACAGCGAGCCCGCGCCGTCGATGACGATGTCGGCGTCGTACTCGACGACCTCGCCGTCGTGTTTGCCGACGATGCCGGTGACGGTGCCGTCGTCGTCCTGCGTCACGTCTTGGACGACCGTGTCGTAGTGGAGTTCCGCGCCGGCCTCCTCCGCGCCCTCGATGATGAGTCGACCGTACTCCCAGCGGTCGATGACGGCGAGTTCGCCGGGGACCGGGATGTCGAGGACGGTGTCCTCCTGCGGAATCTCGAAGCGGCCGTGGTCCACCTCGGTGTTGGTGAACGCGGGCTCGATTTTCGACTTCGGAATCGCCTCGGGGAAGGCGTCCGCGCCCTTCAGGGCGTCGCCGCAGGCGATGTGGCCCGCTTCCTCCGCGGGCTTTCGCTCGACGATGGTCACGTCGTAGCCCGCGTTCGCGATGGTGGCGGCGGCGTAACAGCCGGAGGTTCCCGCGCCGACGACCACCACGTCCACGGACTGGGTCCGTGGGCTCGCCGAGGACTCCTCGGCGGTGTCGTTCTCGTCTGTGGACATGGTATCACCTCCATATCGCGGGCTGAAAACTCTTTACTCCCGCACCGACCGCGCGGGGGCGACTCCGGCGGGAACCGCTCCCGCCGAGACGCGACGCTCGGCTGAGAGAGAGGGGAACGGAGAGAACGGAAACGCGAGGGTTCCGGGTCGCTCAGCGGTTGTCGTCGCCGGTGTCGTAGTGTTCGCCCGACGCGGCCGGGATGCGGGTGCGACCGACGAGCGCGAGGACGACGAGGACCGTCACGTACGGAATCGTCTGGATGAGCGAGTCGGGAACGCCGTAGCCGGGGACCTGCTGGAGGCGAATCTGGGCGGCCTCCAGCCCCGCGAAGAGGAACGACGCGCCGAACGCGCCGACGGGGTTGTAGTTCCCGAAGAGGAACGCCACGATGGCGATGAAGCCCTTCCCGTTGACCATCGTCTGGTTGTTACCGACGAACTGACCGAGGCCGAGCGACAGCGCGGAGCCGCCGATGCCGGCGAGGAACCCCGAGAGGAGCACGCCCGCGTAGCGGACGCGGCTCACGTCGACGCCGACGGTGTCGAGCGCCTTCGGGTTCTCGCCGGACGCGCGGACGTGGCGGCCGAACGCCGTGCGGTTCAGGACGTACCACGACGCCGGGACCGCGACGAGCATCATGTACACCGCGGGGTCGGCGTCGAAGAACGCGCCGAAAAACGGGATGTCCGAGAGGACGGGAATCGTCCACGTCCCGAGAGTCGTCCCGAGGTTATCGGTGTTGACGCCGCCGTAGTAGACGGTCGCCGCGAACGGCGCGAGACCGAGCGCGATGAGCCAGACGGCGAGGCCGGCGATAATCTGGTCGGCCTTGAATCGGATGCAGACCACGGCGAACAGCGCCGAGAACAGCACCGACGAGAGGATGCCGGCGAAGAAGCCGATCCAGATGGCCGGCAGGCCGACGACGGTCATCTCGGGGCCGACGACAGCCGTCGTGATGACCGCGGTGAACGCCGAGATGATGAGCAGTCCCTCCAGTCCGATGTTCACCACGCCGGCCTTCTCGGAGAAGATACCCCCGAGCGCGGCGAAGGTGATTGGCACCGAAAGCCGGAGCGCCGACGAGAGCGTGCTCCGACTGGTGAGGATGCCGAGGAGATTGCCCCAGATACTGCTCGGGAAGACGAGGCCGAGCAGTGCGATGAGCAGAAAGACGCTCAGCGCCCCGCCGGCGAGCGTCGCTCTGTAAGACAGTTCGGTGTCGCGGAGTCGGTCGATGGTGGTCGTACTCATTCGTCGTCACCTCCGAGAGCGCCGCCGTCCGTGGCCACGGTCTCGCGGTCCGGTTCGAGGTCGATGGCGGAGCCGAGCATGCGGAAGAACTCGGGCATCGCGACGAACAGGATGATGAGACCGCGGAGGACGCCGACGAGCTGTTTCGGGACGCCGGTCCCGAACTGGACCGCGAGGGAGCCCGATTTGAGCGTCCCGAACAGGAGCGCCGCCGGGACGACCCCGAACGGGTTGTTCCCCGCGAGGATGGAGACGGTGATGCCGTCGAACCCGAGCGAGGGGACGCCGGCCTGCCACTTGCCCATGACCATGAGCACCCAGATGGCACCGCCCATGCCGCCGAGCGCGCCCGAGAGGAACATGCTCGTGACGGTCGTTCGCTTTGCGTCGACGCCGCCGTACTCGGCGGCTTCGGGCTGTTCGCCGCTCGTCCGGAGGTCGTACCCGAAGGAGGTCTGTTCGAGCAGGAACCAGACGCCGACGACGAGCGCGAGGCCGAACGCGAGCGCGAGAACCGAGAAGTCGCCCCCCTGCGGGAACGCCACCGGGAGGAGCGTCGCCCAACTGGGAAGCGGCGTCGTCTCGACGACCTGCGAGTCGGGGTTGGAGAAGAACTCGCTGACGAGGACGAACGCGATCTGCGCGGCGATGAAGTTCAGCATGATGGTCGTGATGACCTCGTTGGCGTCGGCGTAGGCCTTGAGCGCGCCCGGAATCGCGCCGTAGAGGCCGCCGACGAGCGTGCCGACGACGACGGCGAGCGGAATCAGGACGAGGCCGCCGACGAGGCCGGACGGCAGGAACGGCGCGACGAAGAGCGAAAACAGCGCCGTCGCGAGACCGCCGAGGACGAGTTGGCCCTGCGTCCCGATGTTGAACAGGCCTGCCCGGAAGGAGACGGCGACCGAGAGGCCGGTGAAGACCAGGAGCGTCGTCTCCTTGAGCGTGAGCGCGAACCCGAAGTTCAGCGGGTTCCAGTTGGGGTTGAACAGCGCGGGGTCGTTCAGGAGGAACGGCTCGCCGAGCGCCCCGTTGAACAGCACGAGGTACACCTCGACGGGGTCGTAACAGAAGCCGGTGCCGAACAGCGTCGTCGCCGCGGTCTGGCACGTCGTGATACGGCCGGAGACGAGGATGATGACCGCGCCGACGAGCACGGCCAGCACGAGCGCGGCGAAGCTGATGAGGATGCGCTCGGTCGCGGAGGCGGCCGTCAGCCGGCGGAGGACGGCCTTCGCGTTCTCGGCCGCGCTCATTTGGCGTCACCCACGGGCGGTTCCGCGTCGGTCGCGTCGGCGTCGGGGCGTTCGCCGGCCATGAGCAGGCCGATCTCTTCTTCGGTGGTGTTGCGTGGGTCTACGATGTCCATGAGTTCGCCGTCGTGCATGACGCCGAGGCGGTCCGAGAGGCCCTGCACTTCGTCGAGCTTCGAGGAGACGAGGAGAACCGCCTTCCCCTCCGCTCGGAGGTCCAAGAGCCGCTCGTGGATGAACTCCATCGCGCCGATGTCCACGCCGCGGGTCGGGTGGGTGGCGACGACGAGGTCCGGTTCGCGTTCGAGCTCGCGGCCGACGATGAACTTCTGCTGGTTGCCGCCGGAGAAGGACTCCGCGTCGGCGTCGGCGTGCGGCGGTCGAACGTCGTACTCGTCGATGATTCGCTCCGCGTGGTCGCGCGCGTCGGACCAGTGTATCCGGCCGTCGGCGGCGAACGTCGGGCTGTGCTGGCTCCCGAGGATGCCGTTTTGGACGAGGTCGAAGTCCATCACGAGCCCGCGCTCGTGTCGGTCCTCGGGGATGTACGCCATCCCGTCGTCGATGCGGGAGCGGCGCGAGGCGTCGGTGACGTCCCGGCCCTTGTAGGAAATCGAGCCCTCGGTCGGCGTCCGCAGGCCGGTGATGGCCTCGACCAACTGCGACTGGCCGTTGCCGTCGACGCCGGCGACGCCGAACACCTCGCCCTCGCGGATGTCGAACGACACGTCGGAGACGGCGGGGATGCCGCGGTTGTCCTCCGCCGAGAGGTTCCGCACCGCGACCACCTCGTCGCCCGGTTCCTGCGGTTCGGCCTTCGGTTCGAGGAGGACCTCGCGGCCGACCATCAGCTCGGCGAGTTCCTCGTTTGACGTCTCGTCGGCCTTCACGGTGCCGACGTTCTTGCCGTTTCTGAGGACGGTGATGTCGTCGGCGGCGTGCATCGCCTCCCCGAGTTTGTGGCTGATGAAGATAATCGTCTTCCCCTGGGCGGTCAGCTCCTCGAAGACGCGGAACAGCTCTTCGACCTCCTGGGGGGTGAGGACCGCGGTGGGTTCGTCCAGAATGAGGATGTCGGCCCCGCGGTAGAGTGCTTTCAGAATCTCGACGCGCTGTTGAACGCCGACGCTCACGTCCTCGATGGCGTCGTCGGGGTTCACGTCGAATCCGTATCGGTTCGAGAGGTCGATGACCTCTTGGCGCGCGCGCTCCCGGTCGACGGTCGTGCCGAACCACTTGCGCGGTTCGTTGCCGAGGACGATGTTCTCGGCGACCGTCATGGGGTCGACCAGCATGAAGTGCTGGTGAATCATACCGATTCCGGCGTCGATAGCGTCCGCGGGCGAGTCGAAGTCCCGCGGTTCCCCGTCCACGTAGACGGTCCCCTCGGTGGGTTCGTAGAGCCCGTAGAGGATGTTCATCAACGTCGTCTTGCCGGCCCCGTTCTCTCCCAGAAGTGCGTGCACCGTGCCGCGCTCGACGGTCAGGTCCACGTCGTCGTTCGCCACGACGCCGGGGAACCGTTTTGTGATTTCGTCGAGATGAACAGCGGTGCTCATCTTGACCCTTTTTTCGGGGGGGCTCGCTTAAACTCGTGGGATTCGAGCCGACGCGGGAGTGGCCCACACGGAGCGTCGCGGCGGTTATCGGGGAGTTCGAACTGTTCAACCCGCAGGCATGTTCGACTGCCCGCGGTGCGGAACCGGCAACATTGACTCACTCTTGCCAGATGCCGTCGCTCGAGACGCGGCGTCGAAAAAATGCGAGTGTCGGGTCGCGGGATTACCTGAATTGAGGCGCTAAGGCGCCCCTTCCTCAACGAACGAGCGAAGCGAGTGAGTAGGGAGGGGATACAGCGCCGCACGATATCAAACACGTCCGACGCTCGGCCCACAGGCCCACGCAATCG
>NZ_JBHTAB010000003.1:306282-315508 GCF_042663345.1 Haloferax chudinovii | reverse complement strand
CGATAGGGACGCGAACGCGGCGTGGAACGTCCTTTCTCGCGGTGTGAAGAAGCGGTTAGGAGCGGGACGCTCCGAATCAACGCCTGTGGAGACTGCGCTCCCTGTGGATACCTCGGTATCTGCAAAGCGCGTCGTGGAAACAGGAAGCCCCACCCTCAAGCGCGAGCCGTCAGGCGAGCGGTAGGGTGGGGTAGTTCACTCGGTCGTCGTCGGCACGTCGATGTCGCCGGCGATGATGGCGTCGCGGGACTCCGAGAGCGAATCCTTCACGTCCTGCGGGATTTCGGAGCCGAGCTCCGCGCCGTAGACGGCGGCGACACCGTCCTCTTCGAGGCCGAGCGTCATGGTGGAGCCGCCGCTGAACTCGTCGTTGACGACGTTCTCGACGGAGGTGTACACCGCCGACTCGACGCGCTTGACCATCGAGGCGAGGATGACGTCGGCGTAGTTCGGCTCGGTCTTCGACTGGTCGGAGTCGACGCCGATGGCGAACTTACCCTGCTCTTTCGCCGCCTGAAAGACGCCGAGGCCCGTGCCGCCCGCCGCGTGGTAGACGACGTCCGCGCCGTTGTCGTACATCGACGTGGCGATTTCCTTCCCCTTCGCGGAGTCGGAGAACGACCCGGCGTAGGCCGCGTCGACCGTGATTTCCTCGTCCGCGTGCGCCACACCGGCCTCGAAGCCGGCCTGGAACTTCCGGATGAGCGGGGCGTCGACGCCGCCGACGAAGCCGACGTTCTTCGAGTCGGGCGTCGTCGAACCGGAGCCCGCCGAGAACTTCTGGGTGGTGAGGAGACCGGCGAGGTGGCCGACTTGGAACGAGCCCTGCTCCTCGCGGAACAGGTAGCTCGCCACGTTATCCTCGTCGACGGTGTCGTCGACGAGCATGAACTTCTGCTCCGGGAAGTTCGGTGCCGTCTCCGCGAGCGCGGACTTCTGGGCGTAGCCGATACACGACACGAGGTCGTAGTCCGGGCTCGACGACTGCGCGAACCGGCGCTGGAACTGCGGGAACTCCTCGGCCGCCGAGGGCTGAGCCTCGTCGTACTCGACGCCGAACTCCGAGGTCGCCTGCTCGATGCCGCGCTTCGCGGCGTCGTTGAACGACTTGTCACCGAGACCGCCGAGCGCGTAGACCATGCCGACGTAGGCCGCCGGACCGGACTCCTCGGTCGTCTGCTCGGCCGCGGTGGTCTCCTCGCCGCCGGACGACTCGGTCGTCGTCGCCGTCGTCTCTTGGCTCCCCTCGGACGGTCCGCCCGTACAACCTGCGAGGCCCGCGATACCCGCGACCCCTGCCGCTTTGACAAAAGAACGTCTGTCCATATCTATGAACTCCTATTGAGACAGGGGCCGCGAAAATTGCATAAAGGTGTCGTTTTGCGGTTTCAGCGGCGTCGCATCACCACGTTTGCAAATCGCCGAGAACGGGACCGCGGTTCACCTCTGCGGGCATCGAGTTCGCGCCGCGCCGGGTCGCGTACATCGGGTCGAACCGCCTCGGTGCCCGCTCAAGCGTCCTCGATTTCGCCCTCGACGACCGCCGTCACCTCGTCGACGAGCGCGTCCACGTCGTCGGCCTCCGCGTACACGCGGATGTAGGGTTCCGTGCCGGACGGGCGGACCAGCGTCCACGACGCGTCGGCGAACTCCAGTCGGACGCCGTACTCGGTATCGACCGACTCGGGGGCCATCGCGTCCGGGAGCGAGCGTTCGAGCGCCGCCATCGCCGCCCGCTTTTTCTCGTCGGGGCAGGAGACGCTCACCTTGCGGTACGGGCGTTCGGTGACCGGCTCGCGCAGGCCGGCCATGCCGGACTCAGCGGCGAGACGCGCGACGAGCGCCGCCGAGGCGATGCCGTCTATCCACCCGCCGAACGACGGGTGGATGTGCTTCCACGGTTCGGCCGCGAACACCACGTCGCCGCCGCCGGCGCGGGCGCTGGCGATGCCCTCGTGGAGCGCGCCGAGGCGGACGCGCTCGACGCGGCCCCCGGCCTCGCGGACGCGCTCGTCGATGCGGCCCGAGGCGTTCGGCGTCGTGACCACGACGGGGTCGGCGGCGTCCGAGACGCGGACGTAGTGTTCGGCGACGATGGCGATGACGGTGTCCTCGTGGACGACCTCGCCGTCGCCGTCGATGACGACGATTCGGTCGGCGTCGCCGTCGTGGCCGATGCCGAAGTCGAAGTCGCCGTCGGCGACGAACGCCATGAGGTCAGCGAGCGTCTCGGGCGTCGGCTTGGACTCGCGGCCGGGGAAGTGCCCGTCTATCTGCCCGTTGAGCGTGACGACGCGCGCGCCGAGGTCGCGGAGCACCTGCGGCGTGCCGAGCGCGGACATCCCGTTGCCGCAGTCGACGGCGACGCTGAGACCGTCGAGGGCCGCTCCGTGTCGGCCGGCGAACTCGACGATAACGCTTCGGTAGGCGTCGAGGACGCCGCTCGTCCCGGCCGCGCCCCAGTCGTCCCAGTCGGCCGGGGTCGCCCCCGCTTCGACCCGCGTCTCGATGTCGCGTTCGAGGTCGCGGTCGTACTCCTGTCCGTCGACGAACATCTTGATGCCGTTGTCCGTCGGGGGGTTGTGCGAGGCCGTGAGCATGACGCCGCGGCGGCCCCGCGAGGCGAACGCGAGCGCCGGCGTCGGGACGACGCCCACGCGGGTCACGTCTGCGCCGGCGGAGAGCAGGCCGGCCTCGACGGCGGCGGCGAGGCCCTGTCCGGTCGTCCGTCCGTCGCGGCCGACGACGAACTCGGCGGGCGCGTCCGATTCGAGCGCGGCGCGGCCGGCGGCGCGGCCGACGCTGAGGGCGAGTTCCGGCGTCACTCGCTCCGTCGCGCTCCCGCGGATGCCGGCGGTACCGAAGAGTTCCATAGTCCAGCGTTGGCGGGGTCGTACTTAGATGCTGACGGTTCGGGAGATGCGTGCGAGGCGGGCGCACGGGTCGGTGGCGGCGGCGACCACGGAGACGGTCGCCGGGGGGAGCCGACCGCCCGAGGAATCGACCACCCGAGGAACCGACCGCCCGAGACAGCACGCCTTTGACGGCGGGGGACGAACCGGGAGCCATGAGCGAACACGGTCGAACTCGCGCGCACGTCTACGTCTCGGGCCACGTACAGGGCGTCTACTACCGGGCGACGACCCGCGATACCGCCCGAGACCGCGGCGTCGACGGCTGGGTGACGAACCTCGCCGACGGGCGCGTCGAGGCCGTCTTCGAGGGTCCCCGCGACGACGTGGAGGCGATGGTCGAGTGGTGCCACGAGGGGAGTCCGATGGCGACCGTCGAGGACGTGGACGTCACCTACGAGGAGCCGAGCGGCGAGACCGGTTTTCGCATCGAGCGCTGACCCGAGACTCGACAAGCGGCCGATAACATCAACGAGACGGCCAAATCGTTCAAGCTGGGTTCGGGGGACCTGTCCCCATGCGCTTTCGGACCGACACGCGGGGAATCGGCGTCGCCAAGCTCTTTTTTTCGCTCGTGACGAGCGTCGGACTCGGCCTCGTGATGGGCACCGCGTTTCTCATCGTCCGCGGGCCGTTTTTCGCCGGCCCGTCGCTCGCCCCGTTTCCGATGATGGCGGCGCTCGCGGTCTTCATCGTCGGCGTCGTCGTGCTCATGTGGGGGTCGACGCGGCTGTTCGGCGTCGGAACCGGCGTGTGAGCGACCTCCGGTTCACGCGGGGCGGTCGACGCCGAGTTCGGCCATCGCGCGGGTCACGACGTGTGCCTCCACGAGGTCGCGTTCCTCGACCATGGGGTCGTCCGCGTCGTCGATGACGGCCCGGGCCGCGGCGAGCATGCGGTCTTCCTGTGCGGTCTGGTCGGGCTCGTCGCGGGTGCTGTTCAGGAGCGCCTCGAAGTCCTCGCGGATGCTGAAGTCGGCGCGGGCGACGTTACACCGCGAAAGCGGGTGCATGCCGAGGTCCAAGACCAACTCGGTGACGAGTTCCCAGTCGCTCTCGCAGAACTGGAGCGTCACGTCGCCGACGATGTCGCGCCACGCGATGGGGGCGGCGTTCTCCATGAGCGTCACCGCCCGCGGCGGGACCGCGATGCGGGCGACGGTCTTCGGGTCGTCGCAGAGACAGCAGGGCTGGTCCGTCCTGCCGGTGTACATACGCGGGGTTAGGATGGGTCGTAAATGTAGCTTCGGGCCGGAGACCCGGGGCTCGAAATCCGGCGCGAACAGGGCGACGCGCCGACCGCGGCGGGCGCTCAGGGGGTCGAATCGGTCGGGTTCGAGCCCGGGGCGGGGTCGTCGAACCCGAGTAGAGGCAGCGGGAGGCGCGGCCGACTGCATGCTGGCACTGAATCACGCGTTGGGCTGGGCTGGGTATTCTGTGGTGGCGACAGTGACCGCGCCATCTATCCGATTGAACACCGTGCATAAATATCTTCTCCTCCAAGGATACCACACACTATTGTTGACTATATACCGGTGTGTTTCAAGATATCTGAGCGAGTTGTGTAGGATTGTCAAACTTAAGATTCGCTCCCGAGCGCGACTCTCGGGACGCGAATCGCCATCTCCAGTCCGACGGCGTCCGTCGGCGGGTCGCTCGGGAGCGTTGCGAGGGGCCGTCGGGCCGCGGCGGCGAGGACGAGCGCGTCGAGCACGTCGTCGCGGGCCACGTCGCGGCGGAGCGTCCGGTCCAGCGTCTCGCGGTAGGCGCGCTCGGCGTCGAACTCCGGTTGGTCGGTCGCGTCTTCCGAGCGGTCGTCGCCGTCCCCGACGACCTCGCTTCCAGCGGACGCCGTCCGGAGCACGTCGAGTCGGCGGGCGCGGCCCTCAGGCGTCGATTTCGGTTCCGAGAGCGGTTCGCCGGCGAACGCGGCGAAGGCGAGTTCGGGATGAGATTCGAACACTCGCTGTCGGGCGCGCGGCGTCTGCCGGAGGACGCCGTCGACCTCGCGGATTTTGGGCACGAGATGCCACGCCTGAATCGAGAGCCCGAAACCTGTCCGCTCGCGGTTCGCCGCGCTGGCCGCCTCGTGGGTGTCGGCGTCGAGGGCGGCCCGAACGGGCGCGAAGAAGACCGTGGCGGCCCGAGAGCCGAGTCGTTCGCGGGCCTCCCGGTCGCACGCCCGGCGGGCGGCGTCGGGCAAGCCGATGGGAATATCGACGAGCACCCGGTCGGCGTCGCACTCGCGGGCGAGGTCCCAGACGGCGTCGAAGTCCGCGACGACTCGCACGCTGAGGCCGTTGGCGGCGGCGACGGCGCACACCCACCCGGCCCGACAGCCGTCGACGCCGACCGCGGGGGAAACACATCGCTGTGGCACGAGCCCAGATACGTCGCCGAGCAAGAGAAAACCCTGGTTAGGAGTCGAGGGTCGTGGCCGTCATCTGCCGGCAGGAGTCGCGGAGTTCGTTGAGCGTCACGTCGATAGTCGCATCGAGCGAGACGAGCAGTTTCACGCCGTCCTCGAGGGGCACCCTGACGATGAGCGCGTCGTCGATGGCGAACGCGACGAGTTCCGGCCCTCCGATTGGCAGGTCTTCGAGGGGTTGGTCGATGGCCTCCTCGTTCGTGAGCGTCGCGACGAGCGTCTTGACGGTGTCCTCGTCGTAGCGGTCGAGAAACGACCGCTCGAAGAAGCGAATCCGCGTCTGCACCGGCTCACACCACGCGACCGCCCGGAGAGCGTCCCCGTACGCCTCCTGAAGCTCCGAGGACAGTTCGGGCGCGGGGAACCCGCCGTCGTCGACGACGGTAACGTCCGCCTCCTGGTCGAGTGCGACCCGTTCGTAGGCGAGTTCGCCGAGGTCCGTCAGCCCGTAGAGTCGACCCTTCTGCTGTGACTCCGGAACCAGCAGTTCGACGACGCCCCGCTCCCGCAGTTCGGAGAGCGCCCGAGACACGTGCGGCTGTGCGAGGTCGGTCTCCACGGCGATTCGGGAGGGAAGTCCCGAACCGTGCTCCGAGAGATACCGACAGACGGCCAGTCGGTACCGTGAACTCGCGATATGCCCCGCGGAATCCCACGTCTCGGTCATAACCGAGACTCTCCGCTGGTCGTTTTCATCATGGTTGACACGTCCCGCTTTGATATCCAATGGCAAGCGGGGTATATCTTTCGAGGGTCGAGCAATACTACCATATATGTACCATATATGCTCCGAGAACGGAACGGCGGGCACCCTCCCACCCTATATGAGTCGAAGTCGGCACCAACCGAATCTACTTAGCCAAACGAGTGACCCCCGAGTGACGCCCGTGTAACCGGATACCTGCACAGTTACCCGGTAACACTAATGTCAGCAAACACATATATTGGTTCGGTCTCGTACCAGGTAACGCAATGTTAGTTGTATTCCGGACGACGGACCGCCACACGACCACCACCGCGACGGAGGTCCCGAGATGAGCGTCGCGCTCCAGTTCGCCTCTCCGGGCGCGGACGTCGCGTTCCTCCTCGCGCGCGTCCTCTTCGGTGCGGTGCTCGCGTTCATGGGACTCAACCACTTCATGAACCTCGACCACATGACCGGCTACGCGGAGATGAAGGGACTGCCGGCACCCCGCTTCGGCGTCGTCGTCTCCGGCGGGATGCTCATCTTCGGCGGCCTCGGCATCGCGCTCGGCGTCTTCCCCGCGCTCGCCGCCGGGGCCGTCGCCGTCTTCCTCGTGGTCGGGACGCCGGTGTTCCACAACTTCTGGGCCGTCCCCGAAGACCAACAGGAGTCCGAGATGACTGGTTTCCTGAAGAATGTCGTCATGCTCGGCGGCGCGCTCGTCTTCCTCGCGCTCAGCGGAACGACGTGGCCCTACGCCATCGGCCTGACGCTGTTCTAACTCCGCCGACGCGCCCGCGGCGCGAGTTCCGACACGACCTGACGCCGATGCGAACCCGACGCCGACACCCGAAACGACGCCGTCCCACAGATTCATCGGCCTCCGAACCCACCACACACCCATTCGTGACCGACGCAATACTGGACTCGATACGCTCTCGTCGCCTGCCGAGTAGCCGACCGCGCCCGCCCGCGGAGGCGAGTCGCTGATGGACGGCGCGCCCGACGCCTTCGGCTCGCCGTACCGCCTGCTTTCGGGGGCCGTGGTCCCGCGGCCCATCGCGTGGGTGAGCACCCGCGGCGACGACGCCGACAACCTCGCACCGTACAGTTTCTCCACCGTCGCCAGCGTCAACCCGCCGGTGCTCGTCTTCGCGCCGGTCGGCCGCGGGCCGTCGCTGAAGGACACGCCGCGAAACGCCATCTCGCGCGGCGAGTTCGTCGTCAACGTGGTCACTCGCGACCTCGTGGAAGCGATGAACGAGACCGCCGCGACGGTCCCGCCGGGCGTCGACGAGTTCGAATACGCCGGCGTCGAGAAGGCCGAGGCCGTCCGCGTCGACGCCCCGCGCGTCGCCGACGCCAAAGTCGCCTTCGAGTGCACGCTCTACGACAGCATGGAAGTCGGCTCTTCGACGCTCGTCCTCGGCGAGGTCGTCCACGCGCACGTCGCCGACGAAGTGCTGACCGACGGCAAACTCGACACGACGAAACTCGACGCAGTCGGCCGACTCGCGGGCAGTGAGTACGCGACGACCGACGACCGGTTCGAACTCGTGCGCCCGGAGTAATCCGCCCGCCCCGCCCGTTATCGTGAATTGATAATGGGGCGCGAAGCTTTATCGCGGGATACGGAGTCTGTCGAGCCAATGAGCGACGTGTCGTTGTCGAGCGTGCTCTCGTTTCTCGATACTGACGACGCGGCGACGGTCGTCGAGCGGGTCCGCGCGGCCCGCGGGGAGCGGACGAGACGGGGCGGCCGCGACGGGCGGACGTTCCTGTTTGCGGCCCCCGACGAGGAGTCGCAACCGGCCGAAGTCGTCTGGATAGACGTGGAAGCCGCGTTCGATGCCCGGAGCGTCGAGGCGTTCGCCGAGCGTTGCGACGGCCGCGGCGTCGACGGGACGCTCCTGACGACCGGCGACGAAGCGCGGGCCGCGGAGACCCTCGCGCTCGCGTTCGCCACAGACGAACAGCTCGACGACCCCGACGACGACGGCGACCGAGCGCTCCTCGTCGACCCCGACGAGGTCGAATCCCCCATCGAACTCGTGTCGCTTCCCGATCTCGCGGCGGCGCTCGAAGACGCCGGCCTCGACGAGGCTATCATCGACGAGTATCACGAACCGCACGAACCGGAGTTCGAGGAGATTCTCGACGAGATAGATGCCGAGGAGGCCCGCGCCGCGGCCGAGGCGGACGCCGCCGAGGACGCCGGCTCCGGTCGCGCGCTCGCGCTCCTCGTCGCGGCCGTCGTCGTGGTAGTCGTCGCCGCGCTCGTCCTGTTCGGGCCGTTCTGAACGGCGTTCGGGCTCGGGTTCGGACTCACGCACGCGCCCGCGGTCTCTCACCGGCCCACCTCAGCCGCGAGTCCGACCCGCCTCACCCGCGGGCGCGTCGCTTTGCGAGTCGTTCGATTCGGCGTAGCGCGACCGCACAGACCGCGGCGTACGGCCCCGCGAGAACGGGGACTTCGAACGCCACCGCACACCGGTCGGGTCCGACCGGTTCCACGCGATGCCCCGTCGCCGGAACGCCGGCCACGCGCCACGTCCACCGACGGGACTCGTCGTCGCACGCCTCGATGCTGAACGGGACCCAGACGCCGGCGACGCGGACCTCGCCGCGGCTCCCCCCTTCGATTCGTCCGTCGACGCCGCGGACGCCTGACACGCTCGGCCCCCAGTCAGGCCAGTCAGCGACCGACACCAACACGTCCCACGCGGCCGTCGCAGGAGCCGAAATCCGCCGGGAGACGACCAGTCGCCGCCCGTCCGGCGTTCGCTCCACGCCCACTCGGGTCCGGTTTGACGCGCGCCTCATATCACCTAATATGCTAATAAGTCGTAATATAACATCGCCGAAAGCTTTATCCATGAACCGTGGTAGCAACTACCAAGGCAACACATGAGCAACACAAGTGACCGTCCGAAGACGATGCGAGACGTCAGCCACACGCCGCCGACAGGCGAGAGCGTCACGAACGTCTGGGACCGAGGACACGAATCCGAGTCCACAGAGTAAGCGAAAGCGCAGACGGCGCGACGTACAGCGACGAACCACCCGCACCGCAACGAACCACCCGCACCGCAACGAACCACCCGCACCGCAACGAACCACCCGCACCGCAACGAACCACCCGCACCGCAACGAACCACCCGCACCGCAACGAACCACCCGCACCGCAACGAACCACCCGCAC
>NZ_JBHTAB010000003.1:0-306185 GCF_042663345.1 Haloferax chudinovii | reverse complement strand
CACCGAACTCGACCAAACCAACCAACCAATCGAAACGAATCCGGCTAATCGACCACGATACTGTCACCACGATACGACAACCCACGTAACCGAACGAGCGACTGTACCGAACTCGACTGTCTCCCGCTGGAGAGGGAGACCATGCCACCTTCCTGCGCACCGATTGCGACCGACTCGCGCCGGCCGTCCCGCCGGCGCGCGCTCGATTTCCGACCGATTCTTTCCGTGAGCCGCCGGAGCCGACGCCTATCGGGACGTTTAACCCCGAGTCCGACGGGCGTTCGAACATGAAGGCCACCGCCAAGGCCCACCCGATTCAGGGCCTCGTGAAGTATCACGGGATGCGAGACACGGAGCGCCGAATGCCGTACCACGACAGCATCAGCGTCTGTACGGCCCCGAGCCACACGAAGACGACAGTCGAGTTCCGCTCCGACGCCGACGAGGACATCTACGTCATCGGCGGCGAGGAAGTCGAGGGCCGCGGCGCGGAGCGCATCCAAGCCGTCGTCGACCGGGTCCGCGAACTGGCCGGGTACGACCACCGCGTCCGACTGGAGAGCGAGAACTCCTTCCCCTCGAACATCGGCTTCGGGTCGTCGGCGTCCGGGTTCGCCGCGGCCGCGATGGCGCTCGCCGAGGCGGCCGGCCTCGACATGACGCGCCCCGAAATCTCGACTATCGCCCGCCGCGGGTCGGCGTCCGCCGCCCGCGCCGTCACGGGCGCGGTCTCGCACCTCTACTCGGGCATGAACGACACCGACTGCCGCTCCGAGCGCATCGAGACCGACCTCGAAGACGACCTGCGCATCGTCGCCGCGCACGTCCCCGCCTACAAGGAGACCGAGCAGGCCCACGCCGAGGCCGCCGACAGTCACATGTTCCAGGCGCGGATGGCCCACATCCACGCCCAGATAGACGACATGCGCGACGCGCTGTACGACGCCGACTTCGACGCCGCCTTCGAACTCGCCGAACACGACTCGCTGTCGCTCGCGGCGACGACGATGACCGGCCCCGCCGGCTGGGTCTACTGGCAACCGCGCACCATCGCCATCTTCAACGCCGTCCGAAAGCTCCGGAACGAGGAAGACGTCCCCGTCTACTTCTCGACCGACACCGGCGCGAGCGTCTACATCAACACGACCGAGGAGCACGTCGACCGCGTCGAAGAGGTCGTCGCCGACTGCGGCGTCGAGACCGACGTGTGGGGCGTCGGCGGCCCCGCCGAGGTACTCGACGAGTCTGAAGCGCTGTTCTGAGCGCGCGGCCGACCGCCGCGCACCGCGCCCGCCGTCACCCTCTTTTCTCTCGCGCCCCAGCGGTCAGTCATGCGTGTCCTGGTTCTCGGTGCCGGGTACGCGGGCCTCACGCTCGCCCGCGACCTCGAACGCCGACTCCCCGCCGACGCCGACCTGACCGTGGTGAACGACTCGCCGCATCACCTCGTCCAACACGAAGTCCACCGCGCGATTCGGCGGCCGGCGGTCGCCGACGCGATTCAGGTCCCTCTCGACGAGGCGCTCGACCGCGCCGAGGTCGTCGTCGACCGCGTGACGGCGGTGGACCGCGACGCGCGGACCGTCGAACTGGCCGCGGGCGACGCCCTCCACTACGACTACTGCGCGGTCTGTCTGGGCGCTGAGACCGCCTACTACGGCATTCCCGGCCTCGAATCGCATTCGGTCCCGCTGAAGCGCGTCGCCGACGCCGAAACCATCCGCAAGCGCTTCTTCGACGACTGCGACGAGGGCGGGACCGTCGTCGTCGGCGGCGCGGGGCTGTCGGGCGTGCAAGTCGCGGGCGAGCTCGCCGCGCTCCGCGACGAGGAGGACGCCCACGCTGATATCGTCCTCGTCGAGCAACTGGACGCCGTCGCGCCGTCGTTCGACGAGTCGTTCCAGCGGGCGGTCCGCGACGAACTCCTCGACAGGGGCGTCGAGATTCGGACCGAGACGACCGTCGAGTCGGTGACGGAGGCGACCGTCCAGACCGACACTGGGAACCTCGACTACGACCTGCTCGTCTGGACCGGCGGCATCGCCGGCGACGAGGCGATGGGCGGCGAGCGGCCCGCCGTCAGGGCGGACCTCCGACTCGACGGGCGGACGTTCGTCGTCGGCGACGCGGCCCGCGCCGTCGACGCCGACGGCGAGCCCGTGCCGGCGAGCGCCTCCGCGGCGCTCCGCGAGGCGAAGACCGTCGCCGGCAACATCGCCGCACAGGTCGAGTTCGAGGCGGACGCCGACGAGAACGAGTTCGCCCCGCGGCCCGACCCCTACCGCTTCGAGGTGCCCGGCTGGATCGTCTCGGTCGGCAACGGCGCGGTCGCGCAGGTCGGCCCGAGCATCTTCCGCGGGAAGGCCGCGAAGGCGATGAAAGCCACGGTCGGGGCGGGACATCTCACCTCCGTCGGGGCGATTTCGCGGGCGGTCGACCTCGTCGACGAGGAACTGCACGCCTGAGGCGTCACCGATAGTCGATACGCCCCGGCCGGCGGTCCGCTCGCGAAAAATGCTATATCCGTTGGCGGAGTATCTCCGTTTATCCGCTACGATACCGGGCACGACCACCGAGACTTCGCGTCCGCGGGCACTCCGCGAGGCGCGACCGCCGAGCGAGACGTTCGATGAACTGGCAGCACACGGCCTACGCCTACCCGATGGTCTTCGCGGCGGTCGTCGCCGCCGTCCTCTCGGCCTACGCGGTCCAGTTCGTCCGCCGCCGGGGGCGAAACCCGATTGTCGTCTCGTTCGCCGTGCTGACGGCCGCCGTCGCCTTCTGGACCGCGACGACGGCGGTCAAACTGCTTCTCGTCGACCCCGACGCGAAACTGCTCGCGTACAAGCTCCTCCACGTCGGCGCGATGACGGCCGCGCCGACGTTCTTCGTCTTCGCCCTCGCGTACACCGGCCGCCGAAAACTGCTCGACCGCTACGTCGTCGCGTCGCTGTACGTCGTCCCGGCGGTGTTCCTCGTCGTCCTCTTTACCAACCCACTGGAACTGGGCTACACCGGCTGGCAGTTGTCGACCGTTGACGGCGTGACGACGGTCTCCGTCACCGACGGCCCGGTGAGCGTGTTCGGCCTCGTCTACGGCTTCGTCCTTCTATTCCTCGGGTTCGGCGTCATCGGCCAGTACGCCCTCGAACTCGACCGCCCCTACCGGACGCAGGCGACGCTCCTCCTCGTCGGGATGGCCGTGCCGTCGGTCGTCGCCGCGCTCGAACTCACCGGCACGCCGCCGCTCGCCGGCGGCGTCAACCTCATCCCCGCCTCGCTCGCGGTTCCCGCGGTGACGTTCGGCATCGCCGTCTACCGCTACAGGCTCCTCGATATCCTCCCGCTCGCCTACGCGACCGCCGGCGCGCACTCGGCCGACGGGCTCGTCGTCCTCGACGCCGACGAAGTCGTCGTCCACGTCAACGACCACGTGCGCCCGCTTTTGGGAACCGGTGGCCCGCTTCTCGGCCGCCCGGCGAGCGAGGCCGTCCCGAACTACGGCGACCTCGCCGGCGACCCCCCATCGTGCGACGCGCTCGTCGAGGGCGGGCGCTACGTCGAACTGACGCGCATCCCGCTCGACCGAGCGGGCGACCCGCTCGGCTGGGTCGTCTCCGTCCGAGACGTGACGCCGCGGAAACGCTACGAACTCGCCTTGGAGTCGAGAAACGACGAGCTGGAGGTGCTCAACCGAATCGTCCGCCACGACATCAGAAACGACATGCAGCTCGTGACGGCGTACATCGACATCGTTCTCGAACACGAACCGCTGTCAGACGAGGCGCGGACCCAGTTGGAGACCGCGCTCCGGCGGGCGCTCAACACCGTGGACCTCACCGACGTGCTCGGACAGCTGATGCGCGCGACGAACGACGACGAGCGCCGCCGCGCCCTCGACGTCGGCGACGCCCTCCACGAGGCCGTCGAAGACGTGCGCGAGGGCTATCCGAACGCGACGTTCGCGGTCGGCGACCTCCCGTCGGCGACGGTGTTCGCCAACGACCTGCTCGACTCCGTGTTCGTGAACGTCCTGAAGAACGCGGTCGTCCACAGCGACCGCGACGAACCGTCGATTGCCATCGCGGCCACCGCGGACGGCGAGCGCGTCACCGTCCGCATCGCCGACGACGGCCCCGGCATCGCCGACGAACAGAAGTCGGTCGTCTTCGGGAAGGGCGCAAAGGGACTCGAAAGCCCCGGCACCGGAACGGGCCTGTACCTCGTCGACACCATCGTCTCGAACTTCGGTGGGACCGTCCGCATCGAAGACAACGAGCCGCGGGGGAGCGTCTTCGTCATCGAACTCCCGCTCGCGACCGTCGAGGCCGCCGACTGAGGCGACCCGTTCGACTTCCGGAACTTCGCCGCCGCTGTCGGCGTCGACCGTAGACGAGGTTTTACCGCCGCCGCGCCAAGAGTGAGCGTGGCACCGTTCGACGCGATTCTCTTCGACCTCGACAACACGCTCTGTACCAACGACCAGAGCGGCGAGACCATCTACGCCGGCGCGTTCGACGCCGCCGGTCTCGACCGCTTCGGCGAGCCGTCGGACCTCTGGGCCGCCCTCGACGGCCCGCCGGACCACGACGACCACGAGGGCTACCTCGCCGACGGCTTCGAGCGCGTCGCGGCGAAACACGACCGCGAGGGCGTCGACGTGCGGGCGCTTGCCCGCGGGTTCGTCGAGACGGTCGACCACTCGGCGGTCTCGTTCAGACCGGGAGCCGAGGCCGCGCTCGCCGCCGCCCGCGACCACGCGTCGGTCGGTCTCGTCACCAACGGCCCCGAGCGTCGGCAATCTATCAAACTCGACGCGCTCGGCATCGCCGACGCGTTCGACGCGGTCGTCTTCGCGGGCGACATGCCGCGTCGAAAGCCCCATTCCGACCCGTTCGAACGGGCGCTCGACGCTCTCGACGCCGAGGCGAACGCGAGCCTCCACGTCGGCGACTCGCTCGAGTTCGACGTGGACGGAGCCCACCGAGCCGGCCTCGACGCCGCGTGGTGCCCGGTCGAAACGGAGGCGGACGGCGCGGGCGGCGCGGACGGCGCGGACGGTCCGGACGCCCCGCGCGCCCCGGACGCCGGGTCGCACGCACCGGCGTACGTCCTCCGGTCGCTGGCCGACTTTCCGGCGATTCTGGACGGCGAGCCGTGACTCGGCTCCCTCGGCGTCGGCGTCGCCATCGACGCCCGGTTCGCGTCCGCTGGACCTTTGTTCGCGTCACCCTTAGAGTGGCTCCATGACCCCCGTCGCGACCGTGCTCGCCCGCGAGTTCCCCGAACGACGCGTCGCGGCGACGGCCCGCGTCCCGAACGGGAACCACAAGCAGACCGCAGTCGCGACGTTCGCCGACGGCGGAGAGGTCGTCGTCCAGACGGCGACCGACGCCGCGGCGCTGGCCCTCGAAGCCGCCCTCTCGCGGGCGGTCCGCGAGCGCACGTCGATTCCGGTCCCCCGCGTCCTCGCGTCGGGCGCGCTCGACGGGTTCGGATACGTCGTCGCCGAGCGCGCCCCGGGCGACGAACTCCACGAGCGGTTCGTCTCGCTCGACGCGACGGCCCAGCGGCGGGTCGCCCGGTCGTTCGGCGTCGGCCTCGGCCAACTCCACGAGCGGTTTTCGTTCGACGGCTACGGTCGGCTCGGTCGGCCGGCCCGCGGGAGACAACGAGCGGACGGGGGCGGCGCGGCCGAGTTCGAGTCGGGACCGGTCCGCGGGTTCGACGCCGTGAGCGCCGACGACAGCGACTGGGGAACGTGGTTCTCCGCCCACGCCCGCGAGGGAATCGCCGCGCTCCCGCCCGCGTTCGACGGGGTCCGAGAGCAGTTGGAGGAAGCCGTCGCGGCCGCCTCGCTTCCCCCGAACCCGCCGGCGCGCCTCTACCCGTGGGACTTCAGACCGGGGAACGCGCTGGTCACCGACGGCCGCGTGACCGCCGTGCTCGACTGGGGACAGCCGATGGCCGCCGCCCCGGGGCTCGCCGTCGCCAAGGTCGAACACCTCGTCGCCGACTGGTACGTCGAAGACGGTGCGCCGCTCCGCCGGGCGTTCCGAGCGGGCTACGAGTCGGTCCGGCCGCTCCCGGCGGTGCCGAGGGCCTATCGGGTCGCCGCAGTCGTCCGCTCGGCCGTCGATTCCGCGGGCGAAGTGACCCGCCCCGGCTACCCAGAACGGACCGGGTCGGCCGCGGTCGACTTCCACCGGGCGCGACTCGACGCGCTGTTGTGACCTCGCGTGGAGTCCCTCGGGGCGTCGCGACCCGTTCGAAGCCGCGCGGTGACTCTCGGTGACACGAACTACTAATTCGGAGTGCGTGGTATGGTCATGCATGGTACGAGAAGACGGCAAGCGAAACTTCGTCCTCGTCGAAGAGGGCGAGGAAACGAGCGTGTTCAGCGGAACGTATCCCCGGCAGGCGGCGCTGAAGGCGGCCCGACGCCTCCACCCCGCCCCCAGCCCCGACGATATCGACGGGAAGGCGATGCTCAGGCTCCGCGAGCGTGGGACCGACCGGGTCCACATCTACGAGGGGTGGGCGTGGACCGAGGCGAAAGACGACGACGCCCCCGAGTGGATGGACGACTACGTCACCCGGGCGAACGTCTCGAAGCAGGGCATCGAGCACCTCGAAGCGTAAGCCGGGGGTTCACGGGTCCGAGGGAACCCGGCGTCGGTCTTCGGTTTTTTCGGGTCGCGTGTCGCTCGCGCGCGTCTCACGTCGAGCGTCGAGCCGACGGCTCAGTCACCGGCCTGCGCCGCCTCGCCGTGACCGCCGCGGCCCTCGTCGCCGACCGAGTCCGAGCGGTGGAGCCAGTAGAGGACGCCGAACAGGCCGGTGGCGAACACGTTCAATACGAGTTTGTAGTCGGCCTCGATGCTCACCTCGGCGATTTGGACGCTCTCGGGCGACGGGATGACCCCCGCGCCGAGGAAGACGAAGTGGACGACGACGCCCGTCAGGACCGCCGCCACGAATATCATCCCCGAGAGGACGGCCGCGAACGTCGTCCCGTAGTACTCGCGGTAGGCGTCCATGATGGGCGGGACGATGAGGTCGGCGTAGATGTAGCTCAGGACGCTCCCGAACGGCAGGCCGTTCGAAAAGAGGACCGCCCCGAACGGGACGTTCCCGACCGAACAGACGAAGGTGGCGACGCCGATGACCGCCCCGAGGACCGCGGTCCAGAAGACGTACACCGGGAGCCCGAACGTCGGTCCCGAGAACACCGAGGTCCACACCGCCTCGGGGATGAAACCGGCGATGAGGCCGGCGAAGACGAAGCCGATGGCGATTTCGTCCCACAGCATCCCCCACTCCTTCCACTGCTTGTCGGCGAGCGCTTTCCACCCCGACAGCGACGTGGCCTGCTCGCGAACCGTCGTGTTGGCCGCCTCGGGGTCGAAGCTCTCCTTGCACGACTTCGAGCAGAAGTAGAACGTCCGCCCGTCGTGTTCGACGCTGTACTCCGTCTCGTCGGGGTCGACTTCCATCCCGCAGACGGGGTCGCGGACGGTCTCGCTTCCCTCGTCTTGGACGTTCTGTCGAGCCCGTTCGACCACCTCGTCGGGCACGACGTAGACGAGGCCGAACGCCATCAGCCCGATGAGCACGAACCCGCCGAGGATGTCGGCCACGAGGAACTGCCAGCCGAGCAGAATCCAGATGACCGCGCCGATTTCGATGACGAGGTTGGTCGAGGCGAACATGAACGCCCCGAGGGTCGCCGCGGCCGACCCGCCCTTCTTGAACAGGTTCTTCGCGGTGGCGATGGCGCTGTAGGAACACGACGAGGAGACGAAGCCGAAAAGCGAGCCGTAGCCGATTTCGCGCGGGCCGTGGCCCGCCAGTAGCTCCGAGACCTCCTCGCCGGAAGTCCACGCCTCCACGCCGCCGGCGATGGCGAAGCCGACGACGAGCGCCCACCACGTCACCCACGCCATGGCCGCGGTGGTCGAAAGCGCCTCTCGGGCGCTCTCGACGAGGAACGTTTCCAGCGGCTGTGTGGTCGTGAACACGCCGAGTCCGACCGTCGCGAGTGCGATGACCGTGAGTATCGCGTATTCGGTCCGGTCCATGTGGTTGTGTATGAGGGGAGCCGTCCCTAACTCGGTTGTGCCTAGGAGAATCGGCCTTTCGTCGGGGCGCGAGTTTGGGTTGTAAAGCCGAGCCAACGGCCGAGTTTAGAACGAAAAACCGAGCGTCGGTGCGACGGCCCCGACGCCCCTCGGAAGGTGAGCGATGCGCGCGATGGCGGGCGGTTCTCTCGAACCCAGCGGAGTAACTTCGCGTGGATTCTATCCCCGCCTCATGCCCTCACGACGGGTTCTTCACGGGGTGCGCACGAATCGATTCCCTGTTTGACTCGCGGGAGGAGGCCGCCCGACGGCGGCGACCCGTTACATGGAAGCAGTTGGAATGATTTTCTCGGTGGGTTCGAGAAAACACCGATTCGGCCGATATCGACGGCGGAGAGCCGTCTCTCGGCTTTTTAATTTCGGCTTCGAAGAACCTAAATTTCGGATGGGCGCTACAGGATTTGAACCCGTGGCAACTTGGTCCGAAGCCAAGCACTCTGTCCAGACTGAGCTAAGCGCCCTGCATCACTTCGTCTGTCGTGGACTGTTTTAAATGGATTGATTCGAGGCGGCGACTCCGCGCGATTTATACCCGACCTCGGAACAATACGGGGTATGTCTCTCGGAGCGCGGGCGCGCGGGTTCGCCGAACTCACCCGACCGGGAAACGCGGTCGCCGCGGGCGTGCTCACGTTCACTGGGGCGTTCGTCGCCGGGGCGTCCCCGAGCGATGCGCTCGTCGTCGTCGCGGCGGTGCTCGCCACCGTGTTCGCCACGGGCGCGGGCAACGCCGTCAACGACTACTTCGACCGCGACATCGACCGCATCAACCGACCGGACCGACCGATTCCCCGCGGCGCGGTGAGCGCCGCCGAGGCCAAGTGGTTCAGCGTCGCGCTGTTCGGCGGCGCGGTCGTCTCTGCGCTCGTCCTCCCGGTCGTCGCCATCGCCATCGCCGTGGTCAACCTCGTCGCGCTCCTCGCGTACACGGAGCTGTTCAAGGGTCTCCCCGGCGTCGGCAACGTCGTCGTCGCCGCGCTCACCGGCTCGACGTTCCTGTTCGGCGGCGCGGCCATCGGCGAGCCGTTGGGCGCGGCCGTCCTCTGCGTGCTCGCCGCGCTGGCGACGCTGACCCGCGAAATCGTCAAGGACGTCGAAGACATCGGCGGCGACAGAGCCGAGGGGCTTCGGACGCTCCCCATCGTCGTCGGCGAGGCGGTATCGCTGTGGCTCGGTGCGGCCGTCCTCGTGGTCGCCGTCGGCGCGAGCGCGGTGCCGTTCGTCTGGGGGGAGTTCGGACTGGCGTACCTCGGCGTGGTCGTCCCCGCCGACGCGCTCATGCTCGTCGCCGCCGCCCGGTCGTTCAGTGACCCGGCCGCGGCCCAGCGTCGACTCAAACACGGGATGTTCCTGGCGGCGTTCGCGTTCATCCTCGGCCGCGCGGCGGCACCGGCAGGAGGGATTTTATAAGTCGTGGGGTCCGTCAGTTCCCGGGGAACACCCCGACGAGCCGGAAGTGTTCGATCCTCCAATCAAAAAGAATATTACCGGCTCACTGTATGGTCGTACTATCCGATGACCCCCGGCGAGCGGAAGCGTCAGGCGAGTGCATTCCTCGGAGCCGACGACATCGAGCCGAGGTACCTGCATGTATAACCTGGGCGCTGATCTCGACGTCGAGGTCGAACCGGGCACGAACCTCCTCCTCGTCGGACCGCCGTTGACCGGCAAGCGCTCGCTGGCGCTCGATATCCTCGCGGCGGGGACTCGAAACGGCGAGGGGTCAGTCATCGTCACGACCAAAGACGGCGCGGACCGCATCCTCACTGACTTCGGCAAACGACTCGACTACGAGGGCAAACCCGTCGCCGTCGTCGACTGCGTCACGAAACAGCAGGGCGTCGGCGAAGTCCGCGACGACGAGCGAATCCGCTACACGTCATCGCCGGTCGACATGACCGGAATCGGAATCAAGCTCTCGGAGATTCTACAGGAGTACTACCAAGACCGCGGGCTCTCGGAGAACCGCATCATGCTCCACTCGCTTTCGACGCTCCTGATGTACGCCGACCTCCAGACCGTCTTCCGGTTCCTCCACGTGTTCACCGGCCGCATCCAGAGCGTGGGCGGCCTCGGCGTGTTCACCATCGACGCCGACGCCCACGACGACCGGACGATGAACACCATCAAACAGCTCTTCGACGGCATCATCACGACCCACGAGGACGCGCCACCGGACATCCGCATCGCGGACCACTAGACGAGGGGTCGCGCCGTCTGCGACTGTGGGACGACGACCGCAGAGACGGCTGACTAACACGGACGGAGTGGGACGGCGGTCGCGCCGCACAGCCGCCTGACGTTTTTATCCGAAGCCGGCCACGTCGTAGGTATGCCCATCACCAGCGATGACGGTATCCGCGCGCTGTTCGACGCCGAGACCGTCGCGGTCGTCGGCTGTTCGGCCACGCCCGGCAAGCCCGCCCACGACGTCCCGGCGTACATCCAGCGACAGGGCTACCGCGTCGTCCCCGTCAACCCGTTCCACGACGAGATTCTCGGCGAGACGGCGTACGACTCGCTCGCCGACGTGGACGAAGACGTCGACCTCGTGGACGTGTTCCGGCCGTCCGAGGAGGCGGGCGACATCGTCGACGCCGCAATCGAGCGCGCTGACGACCGCGGCGACGTGGAGACCGTCTGGCTCCAACTCGGCATCAGCGACGACGACGCGGCCGCCCGCGCCGAGGAGGCGGGGCTCTCGTTCGTTCAGGACCGGTGCTTCAAGGTCGAGCACTCGCGGCTCGCCTGAGAACTCCCGAACCGACGGTTCGGGTGGGGGCGGTGTCCGACCCGTCTTTCGTTATCCCTCCCACGATTCGAAGTCGCCGTAGACGCCCTTCGAGAGGTATCGCTCCGAGGAGTCGGGGAACACCGTGACCACGGCGTCGTGCGGGAGGTCGAGGTCGCCGGCGGCGGCCCGCTCGGCCACGTCGATTGCGGCCAGCGAGTTGGCGGCGGCGCTCGACGCGACGAGGTGGCCCTCCTCCGCGGCGAGGCGTTGCATCTCGGCGTGGGTGTCACGGTCGCCGATTTGGACGATTTCGTCCACCAGTTCGGGGTCGAACAGCTCGTTGGTCGCGGGGTCGTGCGTGCCGATGCCCTCGGTCTTGTACGACGCCTCCGGCACGTCACGGCCGTGGAGTCGGGCGTAGAGCGACCCCTCGGGTTCGACCGCGGTGACGAACGTGTCCTCGTGGCGCTCGCGGCCGTAGCGCGCCAGCCCCATGAGCGTGCCCGCGGTGCCACAGCCGGCGACGAGCGCGCCGACCTCACCGTCGAGGGCGTCGTACACCTCGGGCGCGGTCGTCTCGTAGTGCGCCTCGGGGTTGAGCGGGTTGGAGAACTGCTGGGGGACGACGGCGTCGTCGAGTTCGTCGGCGAGCTTGTGGGCGCGGTCGATAGCGCCACCCATCCCGTCGTCGGTGGGCGTGTTCACCACGTCGGCTCCGAGCGCGCGCATGAGCGTCTGTTTCTCCACGCTGAACCGCTCGGGGACGACGAACACCGCGCGGATGCCGAGCTGGCCGGCCGCGACGGCCAGCCCGATACCGGTGTTGCCGGCGGTCGGCTCGACGATGGTGCCGCCCGCGGGGAGTTCGCCCGATTCGAGCATCCGTTCGAGCATGTACTTCCCGATGCGGTCCTTGATACTCGCGCCCGGGTTGAACGATTCGAGCTTCGCGTAGACGGGTACCTCGTCGGGCGACGCGTGGACTCTGACGAGCGGCGTCTCGCCGATGGTGTCGAGCACCGAGTCGAGGGGGTCGCGGTGCGTGGTCATACGCGGGCAAAAGTTGCCCCAGACCCTGAACGTTTTCATCCCGGTCGGTCTCTCGTCGACGATTGACCCGCGGAAGGGGCGAATGACACCGGTCGAAAGCGCCGTTTTCGAGACAGACAACCGGGCTGTGGCGGGGGACGCGAGCCCGACAGAAGACGAAGAGAAACGGAGAGGACGGTCGGCTTACGCTTCGTCGGTGGCGTCACTCGACGCGTCGGCGGCAGATGCATCGGCGTCTGCGGTCTCGTCGCCGGCCGCGTCTTCTTCGGCCTCGGAGATGTGCGCCTGCGCGATTGCGGCGTCGATGTCGACGCCCTGTTCCTCCGCGACGGCTTCGAGAATCGCCCGCTGTTCGGCGTTCTCGGCTTCGAGCCGGTCGACGCGCGACTTCGTCTCGTTGACCGTCTCGCGGACCTCGACGACCTGCTCGCGCAGTTCGTTGAGCTTCTTGTACACGTCTTCGGCCATCTCTGCGACCTTCTGGAGCTTCTTCGCGGTTCCTCCGAGTGCCATGTGTCGCCTGTCGGACTCGGGGCTTGTACGACTTCCGGTGCGGCGTCGGCGGCCCCGAAAACGCGAGCGCCGAACCCCGGAAGCGACACGCGAGCACCTCAGCCGAGTTCGTTCGGGTCCACCCGGTCGACGAGGATTCGGAGGCCCACGAGCGCGACGACGCCGACGAAGACCAGCCCCGCGACGGCGGCCTTCGCGCCGACGCCCGCGGTCCCGAGCGCCAGTCGCGCGGCCGTGTTCGCGGGGTTCAGGGGCAGAAGCGACGTGCCGGCGAAGACGAGGAGCACGCCGATGGAGTACAGGAGCTGTGCCACCCGGCGGTCGGGCGAGGTAATCGCCACGGCCGCGCCGAGGGTGACGACGACCGCCGAGAGCCCGGCGACCATGCCGAACAGCCACGGCACGCTCTCGATGGCCGTCCCGTTCAGTTGGAGGAGGAGCATCCACGCGATGGCCTGCACCGGGGCCAGTCCGCCGGCCGCGAGGAGCTTCCCGTCTACGACGGCCGCGAAGCTCACGGGCGCGACCCGGAGGAGTTCGAGCGTCCCGCGGGCGACCTCCTCGGCGAGCGAATCGACCACCAGCGACCCGGAGATGAACACGGGCAGGAACAACAGAAGCGGGACGAGCACCGTGTAGGTAAAGCCGAAGTACGGGCTCGACTCCGTCGCCGGCGGGAGAGAAAGCGGGTCCGTGGCGAGGGACGCGCTCCGCTCCGCGCGCTCGGTGCGCTCCAGTTCGCGGAGCGCGTCCCGGAGGCGGACGACGACCGCCGTCGTCTCCACACCCGTATCGGGCGCGACCGCCGCGACTCGTATCCTGCCGTCCTCGCCCGTGGACGCCTCTAAGACGGCATCGACCTCCCGCCCTTGGAACGCCGTCAGCGCGTCCGACGAGGAGGCGTACGGCCGCCCGCTGAGTCCGTCTTCGGTCCCGACGGCGCGGAGCAGGTCCTCGACGGCTTCCTCGTCGCCCGTGACGGCCACGTCGACCTGATAGCTCGCCGCGCCGGGGTCGTACAGCGAGACGAGCCCGACGACGAGGAACGACGAGAACGCCGCGACGAACAGTTGGATAGCCAGCGCCAGCACGATGGTTTTCTCCTTGCGGAGACTGCCGAGTTCGCGGCGGGCGATGGCGAATCGCGGGTTACCCAAGGGCGCTCACCACCCGGAGGTTGTAGGCGAGGTGAATGGCGATTGCGCCCACGAGCGCGACGCCGTAGGCCGAGCGCCCTCGACTCGCTCCGAAGGCGGTCACGCTGGCGGTCACCGCGTGGAGCGCCAGCGGCGCGAGGAACAGGCCGAGGACGGCGAGGACGCCCACACCGGTTCCGTCGGCGATGCCGACGCCGGAGGGCGCGAAGGCGGTCTGCCCGAGGGTGAGCGACTGTAACCCGGCGAGTTGGGCGATGGCGGTGAACTTCTCGCCGACGAAGAAGCCGAGGCCGGAGAGCCCGCCGAGGACGAGCGACGACCGGAGCGTCCGGGAAAACCGCGCCTTCTCGAAGGCGGCGAGGACGTGGAGGCTCTTTGCCAACTCCTCGACGACCGCGACCGCGACGAGAATCATCGGGACGGTCAGGTCCACCGGGAGGACGAACAGCACGGCGATGGCCAGCAGTTCGGCGATGAAGACGAACGGAATCGACAGCGCCGACAGCGTCGCCACGGAGCGCGCCCGCGAGATGCGGCTGTCGAGCGCGTCGAGGAACTTCAGCGGGACCGACCGCTGGGTGAACATGTCCTCTTCGCGGTAGACGCCGACGCCGAGCAGGAACAACACGACCGCGGCGAGGAGAATCGGCCCGACCGAAAACAGGAACTCGCCGAGCGGAATCGACTCGCCGGCGAGGTCGCGGACGACGAGCGTCAACGGCGAGATGAGCGCGATGGGCGTGACGTTCGTGAAGATGGCCGGGACGAACGTGTACGTCGTCAGGAACACGGACACCGTCACCGTGACGAACGTAAGCTCCTTGAACGAGCGGGCGAACATCGCGCCGACGAACGTCGACGCGAGAAACAGCAGGCCGACGGGGACGACTGCGGCCACCGAGACGACGCCCCCGCCGACCGCCGCCGCGATGGCGACGGTAATCGCGACCGTGCCGAGCAGGTACGGAAGCGTCTTGCCGGCGACGATGTCGCCCGGCGAGATGGGCGCGACGAGGAGCAGTTCGCCGCGGCGGTTGATGCGCTCGTTGAGGACGCTCGACCCGTAGGCCTGAATCACGAAGTTCATCGGCACGAGGAAGGCGAAGGCGAGGACGAGCGAGGCGAACGGGAACGGCGGGCTGATGCTCGCCGGCGACCCGCTGGTGTCGCCGCCGAAGAGCCCCGCTATCCCGCCGAGCGACGGGGCGTCCACGCCGCCGTCGTCGGCCGCCGCGGCGTCGGACGCGCTCGGGCCGCCGCCGGCTGTCCCGTCCGCGCCGTCGTCGGTTCCACCGCCGCCCCCTGTTCCGGCGTCGGTTCCGCCGCCGCCAGCAGTCCCGGTGTCGGTTCCGCCGCCGCCAGCAGTCCCGGTGTCGGTTCCGCCGCCGCCAGCAGTCCCGGCGTCGCCGCCGCCACCGCTCGCGCCGCCGTCGACGCGGCTTCCGGTCGGCACCAGCGCGTCGCGCTCGCGGTACTGGAGGTCCACGACGACGGGGAACGCGGCCGACTGGTTCTCCTCGCGGGCCATCTGTCGCTCGTTGTACGACCGGACCGCGTCGCGGAACGCGCTGTAGGCGGCCCGGCCGGTCTGCGTGTCCGCGACCGAGATGTGCGTCTCGCTGACGACGAGTTCGACGTTCGGGTCCGAGACGGGGCGAGCGTCGAGCGCCGACGACTGGTCGACCGCGTCGTAGTAGGGGCTGTCGCCGGCGATGCCGACGCGGTAGAGGTCGCGGTCGAGCGCGACGCCGCCGACCGCCGCCCCGGCCGCGATGCCGCCGGCGACGAGGACGGCGACCAGGCCAATAACGGCGGTTCGGCGGTCGAGCGTCCCCGCCGAGCGCGACACCTCCCAGCGGGCGATGCGGAGGACGGCCCGGGCGTGTGCGACGAGTCGGGTTCGGCGGTCGGTCACGACTGCTCGTTCCCTCCGGCGACGCGGCGTTCGCGCTCGTCGACGGCGGTGGTCCCGCCAGCGCCTCCGCCGCGCCCGCCCTCGGCTTCGCTCGTCGTCGGTGCTTCCCGAGCGAGTCGGAGGAAGATGTCCTCCAGCGACGCCTCGTCGGTTCGGATGTCGGCGACGCGGCCGCCGGCGGCCTCGGCGCGCTCGCGGAGCGACTCGACGGCCGACATCTCGTCGACGACGGCGACGTGGCGCTCCTCGCCGCCGACCTCGTCGTCCGCGGGCAGGGTCTCCGCGAGCGGGACGGTCGTGAAGACCCGGTAGGTCGTCTCGCCGTGTTCCGCGCGAATCTCGGAGACCGTCCCGCGGGCGATGATCTCCCCGCGGTTCATGATGACCACGCGGTCGCAGATGGACTCGACGTGAAAGAGGTTGTGCGCGCTGAAGACGACGGTCTTGTCCTCGTCGCGGAGTTCGCGGACGAACTCCAAGACGACGTTCGTCGTCAGCGGGTCGAGGCCGCTGGCCGGTTCGTCGTAGATGAGCAGGTCGGGGTCGTTGACGAGCGACCGAGCGATGGCGACCTTGCGCTTCATCCCCTTCGACATGTCGCCGAGTCGGCGGTCGCGGTATTCGAGGTCGAGGCGGTCGAGCACCGCGCCGGTGCGCTCGTCGGCCACGTCGCGAGGCACGTCGTAGAGGTCGGCGAAAAATCGGAGGTACGACCGCGCCGTCATGTCCTCGTACAGCGGCGACTCCTCGGGGAGAAAGCCGAGTTTGCGCCGCATCGCCGGCTCCTCGGGGTCGTATCCGAGCACCGACGCCGACCCGCCGGTCGGTTCGACGAGTCCGGCGAGCATCTTCAGCGTCGTCGTCTTCCCCGCCCCGTTGGGGCCGACGATGCCGAACACCTCGCCCGACTCGACCGAGAAGTCGCTTCCCACGACGGCGGGGAAGTCGCCGTAGGTCTTCCGCAGGTTCTCGACCGTAATCATTGTGAGAGTTTCACGCGGGACAGCATAAAAGCGTTCGCGCGGGGTTTCAGGATTGATAGCCGTCCCCTTCGCGGGGCAACAGTTTCGCCGTCCCGCGGTCGGGGACGAGCGAATGGCCGCGACCGCCGGGAAGCGCCGTTAGTCGTACTCGTAGAAGCCCTTGCCCGTCTTCTTGCCGAGGTCGCCCGCCGCGACCTTGCGCTTGAGCAGGTACGCCGGCTTGTAGCGGTCGCCGAGTTCCTCGAACAGCGTCTCGGAGGCGTCCAGACAGATGTCGAGGCCGATGTGGTCGGCGAGGGTGAGCGGGCCCATCGGGACGTTCGTGCCGAGGGTCATGCCGCGGTCGATGTCCGCCTTGGAGGCGACGCCCTCGTCGTAGGCGCGGATGCCCTCGTTGAGCCACGGCATGAGGATGCGGTTGGTGACGAAGCCGGGCTTGTCGTCGGACTCCCACGTCTCCTTGCCGAGGGCCTCCGAGAACTCGTGGGCGAACGTGACGACCTCGTCGTCGGTCTTCTCGCCGCGGACGACCTCGACGCCCTTCATAATCGGCACGGGGTTCATGAAGTGGAGGCCGACGACGAGTTCGGGGCGCTCGGTCGCGGCCGCGATGGTCGTGATAGAGAGCGTGCTGGTGTTGGTCGCCAGCACGACGCCCTCCGGGACGATGTCGTCGAGGTCGGCGAAGACCTCGCGCTTGACGTCCATGTTCTCGACGGCGGCCTCGACCACGAGGTCGCAGTCCGCGAGGTCCGCGAGCTCGGTCGTCCCCGAGACGCGCCCTTTCGCCGCATCAGCCTCGTCCTCGGTCAGTTTCTCCTTGGAGACGAACCGCGAGAGGCTGTCGTCGATGGCCGACAGGCCGCGTTCGACGTATTCGGGTTCGAGGTCGCGCATGACCACGTCGTAGCCGGCCATCGCGGCCACCTGCGCGATGCCGTTGCCCATCGTTCCCGCGCCGACGACGCCCACCGTGTCGATATCTTCGGTATCGTACATGTCCGGGTCTGCGCGAGGCGGGGAGGTAAAACTTGCCGATTCGTTCGGAATAGTGACAGACTCGTGACTGTCACGGGAAGACTCAAGTCGGGCGCAAGAATGGGGATATGCAACGGTGACTGGGGTGAACGACGCCGGCAGATACGACGAAGACGACGCGGGCGGGGACGGAGGGGAAGCCGTCTCGAACGCGCGCCCGAGCGGCGGTGAGGGCGCAAACCGGGGGAACGGGCCGGACGAGGAACCGAAAGACCCCGATGAGGCGCTGACCCACCTGCTCAGACCGCGGGGCGACCGCGCGAGCGACGGCCTCCCGTCCGAGCGACAGGACCTGAAATACGTCGGCCCGGCGACCGCCGACTGTCTCGCCGAGGCGAACATCGACGCGGCCGCCATCGTCGACGGCGAGGTGTGCTACCGCGACCTCGTCGCCGCGGGGACGAACCCCGGCGTAGCGGCGAAGATTCGTCGCTGGCACTCGCTTTCGTGGTCGTTCAGCTCCGGCGACGACCTCGACCGGCGCTCCTCGCAGGTCCGCGGACTGGGCGACGACGAGCGCGCGTGGGTCGCCGCGAGTTCGGGCGACTGGGACGAGACCGACGGCGCAGACGCCGACGGCGGCGACAGCAACGGCGAGGCCGGCGATTGGACGCCGAGCGGCCGGGGCGAGGCGACGGGGACGGACAGGTCCGCGCGAGAGGGGGACTGGACGCCCTCGGGTTCTGGAGGCGAGTCGGACGCACGCTCGGGGGCGACCGCGTCGGGGGATTGGACCCCAACCGGACGAGAGGCGATCGACGCGTCGGCCGACGGCTCGGGGGACGCGCTCGCGGCCGAAGAAGTGTGGCGCGAGCGGTCGAAACCCGAGCCGCTCACGACGCTCGCCGGCATCGACGAGTCCGACGCCGAACTGCTCGGCGAGGCGGGCGTCCGCTCCGTCAGGCGACTCGCCACCGCCGACCCGGAACACGTCGCCGACGCCCTCCGAATCGACCCGACCGTCGTCAGCGCGTGGAAAGGTCAGGCGCGCGACGCCATGAAGTGACCGCCGGTTCTGACTGCCCATCCGAATTTTTACTATCTGAGTAGTAATTTCTATTCGGGTCGAATTAGTACGTAATATTTTGTTACGACCCTCATAACGACCGAATCCAGCAATATCTCCTAAACCACACTAGACGCAGTTTTTATATAGATAGTTACACCATTTTGAATCAGATGATGCCCGGTTCCGACACGGCCGTCGACGCCCCGCAGACGGTATCTCCCGCCCCGACGACGCTCGGGGTCAGCGCTCGACTCACCGACGATTCGCGTTCGACTCGCCGACGCCCCGAGGGGTGGGCCTGATGGCGACGACAGACATCAACACCGCGGAGACCGCCCGCGACGTGCGGACCATCGACGGTGTGGTCGACGTCATCGCGAGCACCGCGCCCGAGATTCGAACCGGCCTGCCCGGCCGCCGCGTCACCGCCGAAGACGAGAACCCGAGCGGCGAGACGCAGATGGCCGCCGACGTGTTCGCCGACGACCTCCTCTGTGAGCGCATCGGCGGGCTCGACGGCGTCGGCGAGTACGCCAGCGAGGAACGGCCCGAGTCGGTCGACGTGGGCACCGGTCGCCTGTCGGTCGCGGTCGACCCGCTCGACGGCTCGTCGAACCTGAAGCCGAACAACACGATGGGGACCATCTTCGCGGTGTACGAGGCCCCGCTTCCGGCCCACGGCCGCGACCTCGTCGCCGCCGGCTACGTCCTCTACGGCCCGGTCATGACGATGGTCGTCGCCCGCAACGGCACCGTCGACGAGTACGTCATCCACGACGACGCGAGCCGCGAACTCGTCCGCGAGGACGTCACGATTCCCGACGAGGGGTCGGTGTACGGCTTCGGCGGCCGCGTCCCCGACTGGACCGACGACTTCGAGGCGTTCGCTCGCGAGGTCGAACAGGACCCCTCGCGCAAGCTCCGCTACGGCGGGTCGATGATCGGCGACGTGAACCAGATTCTCACCTACGGCGGCATCTTCGCGTACCCGACGCTGGAGTCCGCCCCCGAGGGCAAGCTCCGCGTCCAGTTCGAGGGCTATCCCATCGGCTACGTCATCGAGACGGCCGGCGGCGCGACCTCCGACGGCACGAAGTCGCTTCTCGACGTGGACAAAGAGGAACTCCACGCGCGGACCCCGATGTACGTCGGGAACACCGACCTCGTGGCGAAACTCGAAGCCGCGCTGGACTGAGCGTGCACGCCCGACTCGTCGACCCGCGGGGCTGACGCGCTGGGCACGCCGGACGCGCCGAGCGCAGTAACCGCACCGACCGAACCGACCGCACCGACCGAATCGAGCGAACCGAAACGACCGGGCACACTCGTTTTCGCTGACTCCGCAGTCGATAGCGACAGGTCTCCGAACGGACTGCGGCCGGACTACCGCCGGCCCCCATTCGACCGACTGGCAAATCGTGCATGGAAAACCATTTTGAATACGGTGGTGCATCACCGAGTATGAAGGTCAGAATCGGCGACGGCGCGACCGGCGACGAGGCCGAGGCCATCGCCAACGCACTGGCGCGACACCTCGGAACGGACGTGAACGTCTTCGTCGGCGACGGCGAGGAAGCCGTCGCGGACGCCGAACCGCCCACGGACACCTTCCCGCTCGACGACGACATGGGACCCACCGAGCGCGAGGAGAGACTCCGCGAGGAAATCGCGGACATCCTCGGCGGCGGCCCCGAGAAGTACAAACAGCGCCTGCCGGAGTCGGGAAAGCTGTTCGTCCGCGACCGCCTCGACCTGTGGTTTCCCGACGGGCTGGCGTTCGAAGACGGCAAGTTCGCCAACTTCGACTCGTGGCACGAGAACTCCCCCGAGGTCGACGAGGCGGACCCGAACACCCGCCTCCCCGGCGACGGCCTCCTCACGGGAGCCGCCGAGTTCGAAGGGCGCGACCTCCACATCATGGCCAACGATTTCACGGTCAAGGCCGGGTCGATGGCTCGTCGCGGCGTCGAGAAGTTCCTCCGGATGCAACAGCGCGCCCTCAAGACGGGCAAGCCGGTGCTCTACCTGATGGACTCCTCGGGCGGCCGCATCGACCAGCAGACCGGCTTCTTCGCCAACCGCGAGGGCATCGGGAAGTACTACTACAACCACTCGATGCTCTCGGGGTACGTCCCGCAGATTTGCGTCCTCTACGGGCCGTGTATCGCCGGCGCGGCCTACACGCCCGTCTTCGCCGACTTCACGGTCATGGTCGAGGGGATGTCCGCGATGGCCATCGCCTCGCCGCGCATGGTGAAGATGGTCACCGGCGAGGAGATTTCCATGCAGGACCTCGGCGGCGCGCGGATGCACGCCGAGGAATCGGGGAGCGCCGACCTCGTCGCCCGCGACGAGGCCCACGCCCGCGAACTCGTCGCCCAGCTCGTCACCTACCTCCCCGACAAGGCCGGCGAGAAGCCGCCGCGCTCGGAGTCGAAACCGCCGCGGTACTCGCCCGACGGCATCGACGAACTCATCCCCGAGTCGCCGAACCGCCCCTACGACGCCCACGACCTCATCGAGCGCGTCGTCGACGCCGAGTCCGTGTTCGAGCTGAAGCCCGACTACGGCGAGGAAATCGTCACCGCGTTCGCCCGCATCGACGGCCGGCCGGTCGGCATCGTCGCCAACCAGCCCACCGAGCGGTCGGGAGCCATCTTCCCCGACGCCGCCGAGAAGGCCGCGGAGTTCATCTGGACCTGCGACGCCTACGAGATTCCGCTCCTCTACCTCTGTGACACGCCCGGCTTCATGGCCGGCTCGCAGGTCGAAAAAGACGCCATCCTCGAGAAGGGCAAGAAGTTCATCTACGCCACGTCGTCGGCGACGGTGCCCAAACAGACCGTCATCGTGCGGAAGGCCTACGGCGCGGGCATCTACGCCATGGGCGGCCCCGCCTACGACCCCGAGAGCGTCATCGCGCTCCCCTCGGGCGAAATCGGCATCATGGGCCCCGAAGCCGCCATCAACGCGGTGTACGCGAACAAGCTCGCCGACATCGACGACCCCGAAGAGCGGGCGCGGATGGAAGACGAACTCCGCGAGGAGTACCGCGAGGACATCGACGCCCACCGGATGGCGAGCGAGGTCGTCATCGACGAACTCGTCCCGCCGTCGACCCTCCGCGACGAGCTTGCGGCCCGCTTCGAGTTCTACGCGGACGTGGAGAAGTCGCTCCCCGACAAGAAACACGGGACCGTCCTCTGAGCCGACTCGGGGGTTAATGCTCCGTTTTTCCGGCGGGTAATCTCACGGTAACTGACCTAAGCGGCTCGTACTGAGGACGGTCGGGGTGCTACGGACTCTATCGTCGGCCGACGTCCCTCCCGTCCGTCCCATCGCGTCCCGACTGTCCCGTCTCGGCCCGGCGTCGGGAACCGTCTGCCGATAGCCCGCCATGAGCCACGAAGTTCCCCTCCCCGAGACGACCCGAACGGCACTCGCACACGCGATAAGCGACGAGCACGTCCTCTGGACCGTGACGATGCTGGCGTTCGTCCTCGACGTGTTGACGACGCTCTACGGACTCGGTCGGGGGCTGGCCGAACTGAATCCCGTCGTCCTCGCGCTCATCCCCGCGCTCGGCCCGGTGGGCGCGCTCATCTCGCTGAAACTCGTCGTGCTCGCGGTCGCGGTCGTCGCGTGGCGCGTCCTCCCGAGTCGCTACCGCGGGGCGATTCCAATCGGCGTGGCCGTCCCGTGGGGCGTCGCCGGGCTGATGAACACGCAACTCATCCTCGTCACGCTGTTCGGGTAGGCCGCCGGAGCGACTCGACCAGCACGGCCCACGCGAGCCCCGCCAGTCCGATGTCGCGGGCGAGCACGTCGCCGAACAGGCCGCCCTCGACGGCGAAGACGACCGCGAGGTAGAGACACGTCGCCGACAGCGAGACGGCCGCGACGGCGCTCGCGAGGGCGGTGTAGCGGTCGGCGACGATGGCCGCGCCGAACCCGACTTCGAGGACGCCGTTTGCGAGCATGAACGTCACGGGCGAGACGACGAGAAACGGCGCGAGCCACGGGACGACGTAGGCCGACCACGAAAGCGGGTCCAGAAGCTTGTGGACGCCCGCCGCGAACACCATCGAGCCGAGGCCGACCCGGGCGACGGTCGCCGGGTCGGGGGCGCGGTCGGCGACCGAGGTGGCCCGGTCGGTGGCCGACGCAACTCGCCCGGAGAGGCCGTCGAAGTCCATGCCCGACCTAGCGACGCCGGGGAGAAAACGGTGCGGGCGGGCGTGGAACCGCAGAGTGACACAGGCCGACCGAACCCGACCGGACCCGACCGAACCCGACCGAACCCGACCCGCCTCAGGCGTCGTCCGCGTCGGCGGCGAACTCGCGTTTCAGCGACAGCGCCGTGCGCTCGAACTCGCAGACGAGGTCGTCGTCCTGATTGAACACCTCGACGGTCATCGTCACCACGCCGCGCTCGCCGTCGGCGGTCTCGCGCTTGTCGAGGACGGTCGTCTGCGCCCGGAGCGTGTCGCCGTGGAACACCGGATTCGGGTGGGACACGTCGTCGTAGCCGAGATTCGCCACGATGGTCCCGTCGGTCGTGTCGGGAATCGAGAGGCCGACCGCGAGGCTCATCGTGTACAGGCCGTTGACCAGTCGCTCGCCGAACTGCGAGTCGGCCGCGAACTCGGCGTCGAGGTGGAGCGGTTGCTGGTTCATCGTCACGTCGCAGAAGCGCTGGTTGTCCGACTCAGAGACGGTGCGGCGCTTTTCGTGTTCGATGGTCCGGCCGACCTCGAACTCCTCGTAGTACAGACCGGTCATGGTGAATCGTGTGATAGACCGTGATAAAATCGTGCCGGTCGACCCTCCCGTATGACAACTATTGCCCCGAGCGAAACTAGATAACAACCATTATAATTATCCACAATAGAGGATTGCGAAAGCGCCCGATGGCGGCCGATTCGGTCGTCCGTTCGGTCGACGATTCGGCCGTCGCTACGGGCGCGGGACGGCGCGTCTGTCCCCCGGCACAGCCGGCGCTCGGCCGGCACGACCAACCATGGCATCCACAGTACCATCCACGGCGACGGACGACGAACCGACCGAAGAGACAGCCCTCCAGACGGCCCGCCGACAGCTCGAACGCGCGGCGGCGCACCTCGACGTCGACCCGGGCGTCATCGAGCGGCTTCGGCATCCGAATCAGGTCCACCGCGTCTCGGTGCCGCTCGAACGCGACGACGGCTCGACCGCGGTCTACACCGGCTACCGCGCTCAGCACGACAGCGTCCGCGGGCCGTACAAGGGCGGCCTCCGGTTCCACCCCGGCGTGACCGAAGCCGAGTGCATCGGGCTCTCGATGTGGATGACGTGGAAGTGCGCCGTGATGGACCTGCCCTTCGGCGGCGGCAAAGGCGGCATCGTCGTCGACCCCAAGGACCTCTCGACCGACGAGAAAGAGCGGCTCACCCGCCGGTTCGCCGAGGAGCTTCGGCCCTTCATCGGCCCCACGAAGGACATCCCCGCGCCCGATATGGGCACCGACGCCCAGACGATGGCGTGGTTCATGGACGCCTACTCGATGCAGGAAGGCGAGACGACGCCCGGGGTCGTGACGGGTAAGCCGCCGGTCGTCGGCGGGAGCGAGGGCCGCGACACCGCGCCCGGCCGCTCCGTCGCTATCATCGCCCGCGAAGCCATCGACTACCTCGGCTGGGACATCGAAGACACCACCGTCGCAGTCCAGGGGTTCGGCTCGGTCGGCGCGCCCGCCGCGCGACTCCTCAACGACGAGGGCGCGACGGTCGTCGCCGTCTCCGACGTGAACGGGGGCATCTACGACCCAGACGGCCTCGACACGCACGACGTGCCGACCCACGAGGAGGAACCGGAAGCCGTCATGAAGTACGACGCGCCGCGGAAGCTCTCGAACGAGGAACTGCTCGAACTCGACGTTGACGTGCTCATCCCGGCCGCCGTCGGCAACGTCCTGACCGCCGAGAACGCCCGCGACGTGCAGGCTGACCTCATCGTCGAGGGCGCGAACGGCCCGACCACGTCGGCCGCGGACGAACTCTTCGAGGCGCGCGAGATTCCCGTGGTCCCCGACATCCTCGCCAACGCCGGTGGCGTCACCGTCTCGTACTTCGAGTGGCTCCAAGACCTCAACCACCGCTCGTGGTCGCTCGAACGCGTCCACGACGAACTGGAGACCGAGATGCTCCGCGCGTGGACCGCCGTCCGCGAGCGCGTCGAGGAACACGACGCGACGTGGCGCGACGCCGCCTACATGGTCGCGCTCGAACGCGTCTCCGAGGCGCACGAACACCGCGGCCTCTGGCCCTGAGTCGGGTCGCCGACGAGTCGATATTTCACCGTCCCCCTCGATACACACACCATGCCCCGACGAAGTGTCCTGTTCTCGCCCGGCGACCGACCCGAACTCCTGCGGAAGGCCCCCGGCGCGGGCGCGGACGTGCTCGTCTTCGACCTCGAAGACGCCGTCTCGCCCGACAGGAAAGCCGAAGCCCGCGAGACCGTCGCCGCGGTCCTCTCGGACGCCGACTTCGAGCCCGACGCCGAGGTCGCGGTCCGCGTCAACCCCGGCGACGCCGGCCGCGACGACATCGCCGCTGTCTGCGCCACCCACCCGCCGGACGCGCTCGTCGTCCCGAAGGCGACGAGCGCCGACGACGTGACGAGCGTTGCCGGCGCGGCCCGGGAGGTCGGCGCTGACTGTCCCGTCATCGCCATCGTCGAGAGCGCGGCGGGCGTCCTCGCCGCCCCCGAGGTCGCGGCCGCGCCCGACACCGACGCCGTCGTCTTCGGCGCGGAGGACTTCGCCGCCGACGTGGATGCGACTCGGTCCGACGACGGGACCGAGGTGCTGTACGCCCGCGAGCGCGTCGTCGTCGCGGCCGCGGCCGCCGGCGTCGACGCCATCGACACGCTCCACGTCGACTATCGGGACGAGGCGGGCCTGCGAGAGGACGCCGCGTTCGGCCGGCGACTCGGCTACGACGGGAAACTCGCCATCCACCCCGCGCAGGTGCCCGTCATCAACGAGGCGTTCTCGCCCGACGAGGAGGACGTGGCGTGGGCCAAGAAGGTGCTCCGCGCCCGCGACGAGGCGGCGAGCGAGGGCAGAGGCGTCTTCGGCGTCGACGGCGAGATGATAGACGCCCCGCTCGTCAAGCAGGCCGAAAACATTCTCGACCGCGCCGGCGAGTCGTACTGAACGCGCCCCGGCCGGCCCGACGTCGACCCGGCCGAACGCCCGAGGACGGTCACTTTTTATCGATGAGTATGTGTCTCAATACTGTGGTACGCTAAAGTTCCCGCTACGCTTAACCGGATGCCCGGAGCGTATTAGAGCATGGCACAAGAGGCGAATCCCTTCGAGAGTCTGCAGGAGCAAATCGACGACGCGGCCGCCTACCTCGACGTGCGCGACGACGTTATCGAGCGGCTGAAGAACCCCGAGCGAGTCCTCGAAGCGAACCTCGCCGTCGAGATGGACGACGGCGACGTCGAGCTGTTTCGCGCCTACCGGTCGCAGTTCAACGGCGACCGCGGCCCGTACAAAGGCGGGATTCGCTACCACCCGAACGTCAGCCGAGACGAGGTGAAGGCGCTTTCGGGCTGGATGGTGTACAAGTGCGCCGTCGTCGACATCCCCTACGGCGGCGGCAAGGGCGGTATCGTCATCGACCCCAAGGCGTACTCCGAGTCCGAACTCGAACGCATCACCCGGTCGTTCGCGAAGGAACTTCGCCCCCTTATCGGCGAGAGCCGCGATATCCCCGCGCCCGACGTGAACACCGGCCAGCGCGAGATGAACTGGATTAAGGACACCTACGAGACGCTCGAAAACACGACCGCGCCGGGCGTCATCACCGGCAAGGCGCTCTCGAACGGCGGGAGCGAGGGTCGCGTCGAGGCGACCGGTCGCTCGACGATGCTCACCGCCCGCGAGGCGTTCGACTACCTCGGCCGCGACATCGAGGGCGCGACCGTCGCCGTACAGGGCTACGGGAACGCCGGCTCCATCGCCGCGAAGTTCATCGAGGACCTCGGTGCGACGGTCGTCGCCGTCTCCGACTCCTCCGGCGGCATCTACGACGCCGACGGCCTCGACACCCGCGCGGTCAAGGGGTTCAAAAACGAGACGGGCACCGTCTCCGACTACGAGGGGACGGAGGCCATCACCAACGAGGAACTGCTCACCCTCGACGTGGACCTGCTCGTTCCCGCCGCGCTGGAGAACGCCATCGACGGCGAACTCGCCCACGACGTGAACGCGGACGTCGTCGTCGAGGCCGCCAACGGCCCGCTCACGCCCGACGCCGACGACGTGCTCACCGAGCGCGAGGTCCACGTCTTCCCCGATATCCTCGCCAACGCCGGCGGCGTCACCGTCTCGTACTTCGAGTGGGTCCAGAACCGCCAGCGGTTCTACTGGACCGAAGACCGCGTCAACGACGAGCTGGAGCGCGTCATCGTCGACGCCTTCGAGGAACTCGTCGACGCCTACGAGAGCCACGACCTGCCGAACTTCCGCACCGCGGCCTACGTCGTCGCCATCCGGCGCGTCGTCGACTCATACGACTCCGCCGGCAACTGGCCGTAGAGCCGGCGTCAGTCGTCGCCTCGGCGTTTCGTCGTGCCGCCTCGGCGCCTCGTTTTCCGACCGCTTCGCCCGCCGTGCTGTGTCCGCCGCGGTCGCCGATATCGCCGATTCTGTGCATGGTGGTGAATATCACTCAGAGCGTCCGATGCCGGGGGATTCAAGTCGGTGTAGGTCGCGTCATTCATCGATGCGTCAGGACCACCTCATCTCCGCGTCGCACCTCTCGCGGGAGGACATCGAGGCGGTGCTCGACCGCGCGGCCGACATCGACGCCGACCCGGCCGCGTTCCGGCAACGACACGCCGGGAAGGTTCTCGGGCTCTGTTTCTTCGAGCCGAGCACGCGAACCCGGATGAGCTTCGACTCCGCGATGAAACGCCTCGGCGGCCAGACCGTCGATATGGGACCGGTCGAGTCGTCGTCGGTCAAGAAGGGCGAGACGCTCGCCGACACCGTCCGCGTGGTCGAGGGCTACGCCGACGCGCTCGTGCTCCGCCACCCGAGCGAGGGCGCGGCCACGATGGCCGCCGAGTTCGTCGACGTGCCCCTCGTCAACGCGGGCGACGGCGCGGGTCAGCACCCGAGTCAGACCCTGCTGGACCTCTACACCATCCGGGAGAACGCCGGCCTCGACGACCTCACCATCGGCATCATGGGCGACCTGAAGTACGGGCGGACGGTCCACTCGCTGGCCGAGGCGCTGACGAACTTCGACGCCAGCCAGCACTTCATCAGCCCCGAGAGCCTGCGGCTCCCCCGGAACGTCCGCTACGACCTCCACGCCTCGGGCGCGCAGGTCAGAGAACACACCGACCTCCACGAGGTGCTCCCCGAACTCGACGTGCTCTACGTGACGCGCATCCAGCGCGAGCGCTTCCCCGACGAAAACGAGTACCGTAAGGTCGCGGGACAGTACCAAATCGACTCGGAGACGCTGGAAGCGGCGTCCGACGACCTCACGATTATGCACCCGCTCCCCCGCGTGGACGAGATTTCGCCCGACATCGACGACACCGACCACGCGACGTACTTCGAACAGGCTCACAACGGCATCCCGGTCCGAATGGCGCTTCTGGACATCCTCCTCTCCCAAGACCGATGACAGACGACCACCAACTCCGCGTCTCGAAGATTCGAAACGGCACCGTCATCGACCACGTCGCCGCGGGGCAGGCGCTCAACGTCCTCGCCATCCTCGGCATCGACGGCACCAGCGGGGAGGCGGTCTCGGTCGGGATGAACGTTCCCTCCGACCGCCTCGGCCGCAAGGACATCGTGAAGGTCGAAGGCCGCGAGCTGAGCCAGTCCGAGGTGGACGTGCTGTCGCTCATCGCGCCCGCCGCGAGCATCAACATCGTCCGCGACTACGACGTGGTCGAAAAGAACCGGGTCGTCCGCCCCGACGCCGTCGCGAGCATCATCTCGTGTCCGAACAGGAACTGCATCTCCAACGCCGACGAACCCATCCAGTCGAGCTTTACCGTCCTCTCGGACGGCGTGCGCTGTGACTACTGCGAGACCATCGTCCGCGAGGACGAAGTCGCGGCCAACCTCGACGTGAACTGACCGTTTTCACTGCTCGTTCGACGCGCTTTTTCCCGCGGCGCTCGCCGGACAGCGGTGGTCCTCGTCGGCGAACTCGATGCCGTCGGCGGATAGGACGCGTATCGCGGAATCGAACATTTCCGTGATATCCATCAATTAATTAATACAATGATAGAGTGTATTCCGTTTTCCGCCGCCCGCCGCGGCTCCTCCCGGTGTCGTAATCACTTAGTGCGGTGCGGTCGAAGTTCTCGGTATGTCCAAGAAGGCCAAACTGGTCCTGGTACTGGCGCTCGTCGCGGTCCTCTACACCGTGTTCTCCGGAAGCGGAGAGACCGTCGAAGTCGAAATCGAAGAGTAACCGCTTTTCGGCGCTCGGTCGACCACGACCGAGTCCGCCCCACTCCCGACCGTCTAGCGGCGACGCCGGAACGCGAGCCGCACGCCCGAGAGCGAACGACTTACCCGACGCCCGCGCGAAGGCGGAGCCATGTACGGGGTCGTCACGCGCAACGAGGAGGAAGTCGACTGGCCGGAGTTCGACCGCGGATTCTACGAGGTCAAAGACGTCACCGGCCGGGCGGCCGAACCGCTGTCGAACGCCGTCAACATGATTTCGTGTTTCGGCGACAACGCCGCCGCCAACGAGAGCCCCGAACTGGTCCCCGTCGACGGCGAGGGGAACCCGGCGACGCGCGACCGCACGTACTTCGACTGGGCGTACATCTGCCCGACGAACGAGAAGTACCGCGCCGGCCTGCTCGAAATCGTCGCGGACGCCGCCGCGGCTAACGGCGACGTTCGCCTCGACGACGTGGGCTTCCCCCGCGACGAGTACTGCCGGTGTGACCGCTGTACCTCGCAGTTCGAGGCCTGGGCCGCCGACCGCGGCCGCGACGCCGACGACGAGGACGCGTGGTTCGAGTGGCGCGCCGAGGTCATCACCGACTTCGTCGCCGACGCCGCCGAGCGCGTCCCCGGCCGCCTGTATCTCACGCTGTATCCCGACCCCTATCCGGGCCACCTCTACCGACGCGCCGGCCTCGACATCGAGGCGCTCTCGGAGTACGTCGACGAGTTCGTCGTCCCGCTCTACGACACCCACTACGGGACGACCTACTGGCTCGAAACCATCGCCCGCGGCTTCGTCTCGCTTCTGGAGCCGTACGACGCCGACTTCTCGCTCGAACTGTACGCCGTGAACGTGGACGTGGACGACCTCATCCACGCCATCGAGGTCGCAGACGAGTACGCGAAGGACGTGCTGTTCGGCTACGACGCGAGCAACGCCGCCGCGACGCTCCGCCGGATGACCGCCGATGGCTCTCGCGGGAAGACCTACCACCCCGACGACGCGACCCGCTGAGCGCGCGACTCGGCGCGCCGGCGAGAGGGTCGGAGCCGGCCCGACCTCAGAACGCGCCGGCGAGGTAGCCGATGACGACGATGCCGAGGAGGAAGACGAGCGCCGCGAACGCGAACAGGGCGAACATGAGTCGCCGCTGTCCGCTCGTCGGTTGTGCCATGGGCGTTCTCCGAACCGCATCCACTTATGATAGTCGGCGCTCCGGACGATCCCGTTCGGGCGGTCCACCCCCCGTCGCCTCAGTCGAGGTCTTCGATTGGCTCCGCGTTGCCGAAGTACGGGGCGGGGCCGTCGCCGGGGGCCGCCCACGCGACGGCGTTGTCGAGGACGGTCCGAACCTCCTCTTGCTCGTAGATGGGGTAGGTCTCGTGGCCCGGCCGGAAGTAGAAGACCCGGCCCTTGCCGCGGGTGTAACAACACCCCGAGCGGAACACCTCGCCGCCCTCGAACCACGACGTGAAGACGAGGTCGTCCGGCGCGGGGATGTCGAACCGCTCGCCGTACATCTCGGCGCGGGGGACCTCGAACGACTCGGGAAGCCCGTCGGCGATGGGGTGGCCGGGCTCGACGACCCAGACGCGCTCTTTCTCGCCCGACTCGCGCCACTTCAGCGAGCAGGTCGTCCCCATCAGGCGCTTGAACGGCTTGGAGTAGTGCCCCGAGTGGAGCACGAGGAGTCCCATCCCGTCGCGGACGCGGTCGACCACGCGGTCGACAATTGCGTCTTCGACCTCGTCGTGGGCCTTGTGTCCCCACCACGCCAGCACGTCGGTGTCGTCGAGAACCGACTCGGTGAGCCCGTGTTCGGGTTCGTCAAGCGTGGCGGTCTGCACGTCGTAGCCCGCCTCGCGGAGTCCCTCGGCTATCGTCGCGTGGATGCCGTCGGGGTAGACCGCGGCGACCTCGTCGTCTTCCTTCTCGTGTCGGTACTCGTTCCAGACAGTGACGGTGACCATACTCCCGCCGTCGCCGGGTGGCGACAAGTATGCACCGAACGCGGGGCCGGTTGCGGTCGCCCGACGGCCCGACTACTGCCCTTCGAACTCCGGTTCCCGCCGGGCCATGAACGACTCCACGCCCTCGGCGTGGTCGTCGGTCTCGAACAGCACCGCCTGCGCCGACGCCTCGTGTTCGATGGCCGCCTCGATGGAGTCGTCGGGGCGGCGGAGCAGGCGCTTGGAGGCGGTGAGCGCCTTCGTCGGGCCGCCGGCGATGCGCTCCGTGAGGGCGTCGAGTTCCGCCTCGAACTCGTCCTCGCCCGCGACGCGGTTCACGACGCCGAGTTCCAGCGCCCGCTCGGGACCGAGTTTCTCGCCGGTGTAGACGAGTTCCATGGCGACGTTGCGCCCGACAAGTCGGGGGAGGAGGTAGGACAGTCCGGAGTCGACCGCGAGACCGACCCGGCGGAAGCCGAAGCTGACGGAGGCGTCTTCGCGGAGGAGTTGGAGGTCACAGGCGATGGCGAGCGCGCCGCCCGCGCCCACGGCCGGGCCGTCGATGGCCGCGACCGTCGGCAGGTCGCACTCGTAGACGCGGCGCACGCAGTCGGCGGTGTCGCGGACGACGTGGTCGACCGCCTCGGGGAGCGTCATCGCGTCGGCCTGTAGCTCTACCATGGCGTTCACGTCGCCACCGGCGCAGAACGCGCCCGCCGCGTCGCTCCCGCGGACGACGACACAGCGCGTCTCGTCGGGAAGCGAGTCCAGCGCCTCGCGCACGCCGGCGGTGACTTCGACCGTCAGCGCGTTCCGAACCGCCGGGGCGTCCAGCGTCACCGTCGCCACGCCGTCGTCGAGCGCGAGCCGTACCGCGTCGGAGTCGAGTTCGACCTCGGTCATCCCCCGGTTCGACGTGCAGAATCGTGAAAAACGTTTGGACCGTGGAGAGTTGATTTATATCTGCGCCTCAGGAGAACACCGCACCGACGTCGATGCCGAGTCCGGGTCCGTCGGGGACGCGCATCCGGCCGCCGCGCACGGGTGCCGGGTCCGCCGCGAGGTCGGCGTCGAGGAGCGACGCGGTCGCCAGCCCGTGCGCCCGGTCGCCGGGGAGCGACGCCGCGGCGTGGAGCGCGCCGAGTCGGGCGACGATGGCGTCGATGGTGGTCGTGACGACGACTTCGACGCCGGCGTCGCGGGCGCGGGCGGCGAGGTCGCGGACGCGGTCCGGGCCGCCGAGCGCCATCGGCTTGCAGACGAGCACGTCCGCCGCGTTCGAGGCGATGGCCCGTCCCGCCGGGAGCGCCGAAAGCGACTCGTCGAGCGCGATGGGCGTGTCGTGAAGCCGTCGGAGCGCGGCGTGGCCGTCGAGTTCGTCGGCCGGAAGCGGCTGTTCGAGGTAGTCGAGCTCGAGAGCCGACTCCTCGACCGACTCGAGAAATCTGTCGGCGGTCCAGCGGTCCCACGCGGCGTTCGCGTCGGCCCGGAGCGCCACGTCGGGGCCGACCGCCTCGCGGACCGCCCGCAGGCGCGCCGCGTCGTCGGTCGGGTCCCGCGCGCCCACCTTCAGTTTGAGGCAGTCGTACCCCGACGCGACGGCGGCTTCGGCGGCCTCGACGGTCGCCTCGGGGTCGTCGTCGCCGAGGGTCGCGTTCACCGGAAGCGAGGTGTGCGGGTCGGTGTCTAGGGCCGCGGCGAGCGGCCGGTCGGCGGCGCGAGCGCGGGCGTCGGCGACGGCGAGCGAGACGGCGTGTCTCGCCGCGGGCGCGTCCGCGAACGACCCGTCTTCGAGCGCGGCCTCGGGGTCGGCGTCACCCGTAGCGTCGTCTTCGGCGAGACCGGCGAGCGCGTCGCGGCAGTCGGCGAGCGATTCGGTCCAGCCCGGAAGCGGGGTCGCCTCGCCGACGCCGGTTTCGCCCGCGACATCGACCGCGACGAGGAATCCCTCGCGGCGCTCGATGTCGCCCGCGGCGGTCGAAAGCGGCGTTCGGAGGTCGACGGCGAACTCGCGGACGCGCATCGTCACGCGAGGACGAGGCCGACCGAAAAGAGGACGGCGTAGAGTGCGAGGAGTTTCCCCGTGTCTTCGAGCGCGGGGTTAAGCTTCTCGCCTCTCGTCTCGGTCACGACGGTCCGCGCGATGCGGGCCGCGACGGGCATCGAGAACACCGGCAACAGGACGTACCAGTCGAAGCCGGCACGGGTCCAGAGGTAGACGGGGACGGCGTAGGCGAGCGCGAGCATGGCGAGGTACTCGGCGCGGGCGAAGCCGTAGCCGAACCGGACCGCGAGCGTCCGCTTGCCCGTGGTCGCGTCTTCCTCCTTGTCGCGGACGTTGTTCACGACGAGGATGTTCGTGGAGATGGCGGCGATGGGGAGGCTGGCGAGGACGGCGGCGAGCGTGACGGTCCCCTCGGGAATCCCGACCGTGAAGGGGGCGGCGAGGACGCTCGCGGCCTGCACGTAGAACGTGCCGACGACGGCGACGAGGCCGAAGAAGACGAAGACGAACAGGTCGCCGAGGCCGTGGTAGCCGAGGGGGTACGGGCCGCCGGTGTAGGCGATGCCCGAGGCGACCGAGAGCAGGCCGATGACGAGGATGGGCACGCCGCCGACGTAGACGAGGGAGGTGCCGAGGAGGACGGCGGCCGCGAAGGTGAGGTACATCGCCCGCTTGACCTCGGCCGGGGGGATGAGTCCGCCCGCGGTGACGCGGGTGAACCCCTCGCGGGCCTCGGTGTCCGCGCCCTGCACCGCGTCGTAGTAGTCGTTGGCGAAGTTGGTTCCGACCTGGATGAGAAGCGCGCCCACGAGCGCCGCGAGCGCGGGGAGCGGGGCGAACAGGTCGGCGTGGACGGCGACCGCGGTGCCGACGACGACCGGCGCGGCGGCCGCCGGAAGCGTCTGCGGCCGCGACGCCATCACCCACGCCCGCCTGCGAGAGATGTCCTGCGTGCTCATTGTCTGCATGAGAGTGCCGGAGCAGTGAGTAAGTTCCTATCCGAAAGCGCGCGACCCCGAGGCGATGAGTGGGAGAACACGGTGGCTCGGCGGTCGCGCCGCCCTTGACGAGGCGGTTTCTCCCCGGCGTCGGCGACGACGTGGTCATCGCCGTCGCCGACCCGAGGATGGTGATGGTGGTTCCTCGCTACTCGGGACCGGCGTCGGAGTCGGAACCCGACCCGGCGGCGACGCCGAGGTGGCCGGCGAGTCGCTCGCGGCCCTTCTCGGCCCGGACTTCGACCGTCTCCTCGGAGACGTACATCTCGCGCTGGCGCTCCACGTCGGCCTCGCGGAGTTCGCGGAGTCGCTCCTCCGAGAGGTCGCAGTCGTCGGGGACGCGGCCGTCGAACCGCTCGCGCCAGTCGTCGCGGGCGGCCGCCTCGTCGGCGAGTTCCGCCTCGGGGCGCAACCAGTCCCAGTGGCGCGCGAGGTCCTCGGGGTACCCCCGTTCGAGGCGGTAGTCGGTGATGACCGACCGCCCGACTCGCGCGCCCTGCCCGGCCGACATGATGGCCTGCACGTTGACCTCGCTCACCGGCGCGGCGACGTACAGCCCGTCGATTGGCGTGCGCCCCTCGACGTCGGCGTAGTCGCGGTCGAACTTCGTCCGCGTCTCGCCGTCGTGCTCGTAGGTGACGAACATCTCTTCGTCGCCGAGCGGTTCGAGGAAGTCGCCGCCGTAGCGGGCGGCCGCGACGACTCGCCTCGCGGTGACGGTCTCGCCGCACTGCGTCGTGACCGCGAATCCGGGGCGGGTGGCGTCCGCGTCGTCGGCGTCCGCCGTCTCGCTCGCGTCGTCTCCGGCGGGTTCGACCGCCTCGACGAGCTCCGAAACGAGGTCACAGCCGGCCGCCTCGACGTGGTCGTGGATGAGCCCGTAGAACGTCTCGACGTCGACCCCGCCGGGGAAGCCGAGGTAGTTCTCCAGATACGCACAGCGCTGGAGCGACGACCGGCCGCGGTCGAAGACCACGGTGTCGAGGCCGTACCGGCCGGTGAAGACGCCCGCCGAACAGCCCGTCGGCCCGCCGCCGACGATGGCCACGTCGTAGTCGAACCCCGCGGCGTCCGCCATCTCAGAACTCCCCGGTGACGATGTCCGCGGCGCGCTGGCGGTCGAACAGTTCGGCGTCGCCGGTCACCTCGCCGAACTCCTCGGGGTACAACTGCTTCGCGGCGCGCTCGGTCAGGAACAGGTTGTGAATCGGTCCCTGATTGAGGTAGCCGCCGCGGTAGACCCGACCATTCCGGACGGCTGTCAGCTCGCCGCCGACGGGGTGGTCTTCCATGTACGCGAGGACGGTGTCGCGGAACTCCGCGGCCGTCTTGCGCTCGTGGCCGCGAATGAGCATCACGTCGGGGTCGACTTCGAGGAGGTTCTCGTAGTCGAGCTCGCCGCGGTTGGTCGTGCTGAGGTTCTCGATATCGGTCCCGGTGAGCGCGTCGGTGACGCCGAGGTCGTTCCACTGCTTTTTGCTCGTGCCCTTGTCGTTGAGGCGGTACGGCGAGAACGTCTCCGGCTCGGTCGTTCCCTCGTAGGTGAGAAAGACGTTCGGGCGCTCGTCCGCCGGCGGCAGTCGCGACTGTATCTCCGCGATGAACTCGCCGTGGAGCGCCGCAAACGCCTCGTAGCGGTCCTCGCGGCGAAACACCTGCGCGACCTTCTCGAACGCCTCGTAGAGCGTGTAGTAGCGGTAGTCGTGCCAGCCGTCGGACCGGCGGAAGACGAGGTTGCCGACGAACGGGGCGACGTTCTCCGCGATTTCGTCCACGTCGGCTTGGTCCCAGTCGAACCAGTTGATGAGCATGTTCGGGTCGTAGAGGTGGACGTCGTTGTCGAGTTCGTAGAACTCCTCTTTCGTCCTGACCTCGGGGTACGCCTCGATCTGCTCGCGGTCGACGCTCACGCCGGGAAGCTCGTCGTAGACGTAGGTGTAGTACCGGCCCGCGCCGCCGACGCCGGTCACCCCGTCGCCGACGCCGAGCGCGACGGCCATGTCGGCGTAGCCGCCGTCGTAGGCGGCCCACGACTCGGGGACCGACTCGAAGGTGACCTCGCCCATCGGCTCCATCGTCACCGAGTACGAGTCGTCGGCCTCGGTGGTCTGCGTCTCGGTCGCGACGGTCGTTTCGGCGGCCGCTTCGGTCGTCGTTCCGGCCGCGTCGGTCGTCCCGTCGCTCCCCGACGACTCCGACGTACAGCCGGCGAGCATCCCGGCCCCGAGCGCCGTGCCGCCGTACCGAATGTAGTTGCGTCGCGTGAGTCCCTCGGTCCCGGTGGAGTTCTCGTCCATAGAATTTAGGCTACCCTAAACACACAAGAGCGTTCCTATTTTTCGGCGCGCCTAAATCTTTGCGGGGCGACGTGTTTCGGCGCGGCGGCGGGGGCGGTCCGCTCCCGGCGGCGTCAGCGCCTCAGTAGTGCCACGGGTAGTCGCGGAAGCGGGGTTCGCGCTTTTCGAGGAAGGCGTCGCGGCCCTCTTGGGCCTCCTCGGTCATGTAGGCGAGTCGGGTCGCTTCGCCGGCGAACACCTGTTGGCCGACCATGCCGTCGTCGGTCATGTTGAAGGCGTACTTGAGCATGCGCATGGCCGTCGGCGACTTCTTCGTCATCTCGTCGGCCCACTCCAGCGCCACGTCCTCTAGCTCCTCGTGGGGAATCGCCTCGTTCGCCATGCCCATGTCGACGGCCTCCGCCGCGGAGTAGGTCTTGCCCATGAAGAACACCTCGCGGGCCTTCTTCTGGCCGACCTGTTTGGCGAGATACGCCGACCCGAAGCCGCCGTCGAAGGAGGCCACGTCGGGGTCGGTCTGGAGGAACTTCGCGTGCTCCTCGGACGCGAGGGTCATGTCACAGACGACGTGCAGGGAGTGGCCACCGCCGACGGCCCAGCCCGGCACGACGGCGACGACGGGCTTGGGCATGAATCGGATGAGCCGCTGGACTTCGAGGATGTGCAGGCGGCCGGCCTTCGCCTCGCGGACGAGCGGGTCGTCAGAGGTGTCGGCCTCGTCGTCGTCGCGGTACTCGTAGCCCGACCCGCCGCGGACCGACTGGTCGCCGCCGGAGCAGAACGCCCAGCCGCCGTCCTTCTCGGAGGGGCCGTTGCCGGTGAGCAAGACGCACCCCACGTTCGCGCGCTTCCGGGCGTCGTCGAGCGCGGCGTAGAGTTCGTCCACGGTTCCGGGTCGGAAGGCGTTTCGGACCTCGGGACGGTCGAACGCGATGCGGACCGCCGGCACGTCGAGGGCGCGGTGGTAGGTGATGTCGTCGAACTCGTCGGACCCCGGGACGGGCTCCCAGCGGTCGGGGTCGAAAATCTCCGAGACCATACCGAGAGGCGGCGCGGGCGGCGCAAAAAGATTCGCTTGCGGCGGCGGTTCGGGGGGCGGCCCGCCACCCGACCGCTCCCCCGACCCGGAGCTATTTGTCAGTTCGCGAATGACTTTCGCGCATGTCGGCCGCGACCTCCCTCCTCGTCAGACTCGTCCACCTCGTCGGGATGGCGCTCGTCTTCGGCGGCGCGGCGTTCGCGTGGGCGACGCTCAGAACCGGCGGTCCCGGACGCGCGGACGCCGGCGGCTCGACCGCCCCCCTCGGTGAACCAGCCACGCTCGCGGCCACGTACGAGTGGGTCTTCTGGGCGACGATGGGCGCGATGGTCGTCACCGGCGTCGGCAACCTCGGCGCGGTCGGCCCGCCCGGACCGTCCGGGCGCTGGGGGTCGGTACTGACGGTGAAGCTCCTCGTGGTGACCGCCTTCGTCTTCGGGTCGTTCGTCCGGACGCTCGTCGTGTTCCGACTCCGGCGAGGCGGCCCGCCTGGTTCGGGGCGCTCGCTCCTCGCGAAGAGCTACGGCGCGACCGCCGCCGCGCTCCTCGTGGTCGTCGCGCTCGCGGAGGTGTTGGCGCATGGCTGAGGCCGCCGCCGGCCGCGTCGGGGAGCGGGGGCGCTTCGAGGCGTGGGTCGTCTCGTCGTTCAACCTCGTCGCCCTGAGCCTCGTCGGACTTCTCGCCGCGCACGCGAGCGGCGCGCTCGAAGGCGAGCTCGCGGGGTTCGGGACGCTTCCCGGCGTCGCCATCTTCGCGTATCTGTGGCTCCTCACCGCGGCCGCGACCCGGTGGGCGCTAGCGGACGGCGGACTGGCGGACCTGCGGACCGGCCTCCGCGGACTGTGGCGACTCGTCGTCCGCGGGTTCGCGGCGGGCGCGCTCATCGGGGCGGCGTTCCTCCTCGGCGCAATCCTCGTCGGCGCGGTGCTGAACGGGGCACCGCTCCGTTCGCTGGCGTTCATCGCGCTCATCGGCGTCGCGGCCGCGGCCGTCGTCGGGGGAGTCGTCGGCGGCCTGTCGGTCCTCCTCGACGCCGGCTGTTACTGGGTGGCCGGTCGGCTCGTTGAACGGTGGGCGGAAACTGGTGTCTCGGGACGGGCCGCCGACGCGGAGTGAGTGAGTCTGTCAATCAGTTAGTCAGTCAGCCCCGAAGCGGTCCGCGAGGGCTCGTCAGCCACGACGCCAGCCCGACGAGTATCGCGCCCGCGACACCGACGAGAAAGGCTGTCGCCCCGGCCACGGAGCCGTAGGCGACGAGTCCGGTCCCGACGAAGGCGGTGGCGAGCGACCGGCGGCGACCCATCGACTCCGGGTAGCCGACGGCTTTGAACCGCGCGAGCCCCCACGCGGTCACGGCGACGAGCGGCGCGAGAGCGAGGCCCGTCAGGGGTCGCTGAAGGACGAACCAGAGGACGAGAACGGCGACCACGCCCGCGACGAGCGCGAGCGTTCCGCGACGGCCGAGCGCCGAGGGATAGCCGCGCTCCGCGAGGTCCGAGAGGAGTACCACGCCGAGGACGACGGTCCCGCCGGCGAACACCCCGGCGAGCGGTTCGTAGGCGATGACAGTCGCATAGGCGAACGCGAGGACGCCGAGGAACCCGGCGACGGCGTAGACGGTGCCGCGGTACTGACGGAAGCGGGCGGAGGACATGTCGCCACGATTCGGAGCGCGGGAGAAAAGTCAGTCGGTCGACTTGTTCGGTCGGTCGGACAGTCAGTCAGTCGGTCAGCCGCTCGACGGCGCGCTCGGCGATGCGCTCGCGCACCCGGTGCGAGGACTCGGCGTCGGTGCGGACCTCGATGACGTCGGTACCGTCGGTGGCGACCGACTCGGCGTAGGCGTCGCGGAAGTCGTCCGGGTCGACCGACGCGAACGAGAGGTCGTAGAGGTCCTCGGTGGCCGCGAAGTCGAGGCCGTGGGGCGTCTTGAACTGGTCGGTGAACGGCGGCTCGTACTCCTCGATGGGGAGCATGTGGAAGATGCCGCCGCCGTCGTTGTTGACGAGGACGACGGTCGCGTCCACGCCGAGGCGACCGAGCGCGAGCAGGCCGTTCATGTCGTGGTAGTACGCGAGGTCGCCGGTCAGGAGCGTCAGGTGGTCGGTCGCCGCGGAGCCGGCTCCGAGCGCCGAGGAGACGATGCCGTCGATGCCCGACGCGCCGCGGTTGCCGAGGACCGTCCGGGACTTCGTCGAGGGGCGCGCGAAGCGGTCGAGGTCGCGGACGGGCATGGAGTTCGAGACGAACAGCGTCGCGGGCTCGGGCGCGAGATCGGCCACGTCGGCCGCGAGTCGGCCCTCGAACGTGTCGGTCTCGTCGTCGACGAGGCTCCAGTAGGTCTCCTCCGCGTCGGTCCACAACGCGTTCCACGACTCGTCCGGGCGGTTGCGGACGAGTTGCGACAGCCGCCACGCGAGCACCGAGGGCTCGGCCTCCACGAGGTCGGTCGCGCCGAACTCGGCCTCGCGCCAGCGGCCCGTCGGGTCGACGAGATACTGTCGGGCGTCGGTGCGCGCGAGGTACGTCCGGAGCGCCTTCGAGGTCGGCGACGCGCCGATGCGGACGACGACCTCCGGGTCGGGCCAGTCGGCGGTGACGCGCTCGTCGAGGTAGGCGTCGTAGCCGCCGAGGACGGTCGTCGTCCGGGTGTGGCCGCCGAAACGGAGCCCCGAGAGCGGGTCGGCGACGACCGGGAAGCCGGTCGCGTGGGCGAACGCGGCGACGGCCTCGGCGTTGAATCCCGGCGGGTCGGCGGGGCCGGCGACGACGAGCCCCCGGTCGACCGCGAGGTCGTCGGCCAGCTTTCGGAGGTGGTCCTCGGAGAGTTCCGGCGCGCCCGCGGTCGTCTTGACGTAGGGTCGGCTTCCGCTCCGACCGTCGAGCGCCTCGGGGTCGAGGTCGGCGGGCACGTCGCCCTCGACGTACGTCGGTTCGAGCGGCTTTCTGAAGGGGAAGTTGAGGTGGACGGGGCCGGCGTCGACGCCGGTCGCCTCGGCGACGGCGCGGGCGGCGGTGGTTCGGAGGCCCCGAAGTTTCCTGTCGGTGGCCTCCGGTTCGGGCATGTCCTTGTACCAGCGGACGGCGTCGCCGTAGAGCTTCTCCTGGTCGACGGTCTGGTTGGCCCCGCTGTCGCGGAGTTCCGGTGGGCGGTCGGCCGTGAGGACGAGCATCGGCACGCGGGCCTGCGACGCCTCGATGACCGCGGGGTGGAAGTTGGCCGCGGCGGTGCCCGAGGTGCAGACGATAGGCGTCACTTCGCCCGTGCGCCGGGCGCGGCCGAGCGCGAAGTAGGCCGCCGAGCGCTCGTCGAGGTGCGAGAACGTCTCGATGTCGTCGTGGCGGTCGAACGCCTCCGTGAGGGGCGTCGAGCGACTGCCGGGTGCGATGCACACCGCGTCGATGCCGGTGCGTGCCAGTTCGTCGGCGAAGGTCCGTGCCCAGAGGGCGTTTCGGTTCGGTGCTGTCATCTCGTCTGTCTCGTCGTCAAATCGGATTGCGTCGAATCAGCGTCGGTCGTCGGCTCCGATGGCCGTCGTCGCTTCCCAACTCAATCGTCGCGTTCGAGTTCGTCGAGGATGGGTCGGTACTTCAGTTGCACCTCGTCCCACTCGGCGTCGGGGTCCGAGTCTGCGACGAGGCCGACGCCCGCGAACAGCGTCGCCAGCGTCTCCTCGACGATTGCCGAGCGGATTGCGACCGCGAAACTACCGTCGCCGTCGGCGTCGAACCAGCCGACCGGCGCGGCGTACCAGCCGCGGTCGAACGGTTCGGTGTCTCGAATCACGTCGAGGGCGGCCGCCGGCGGGAGGCCGCCGACGGCGGGCGTCGGGTGGAGCGCGTCCACGAGCGAGAGGACGTGTTCGTCGCGTTCGAGCGTCGCGTCGATGGGCGTCCAGAGGTGCTGGACGGTCGCGAGCTTCCGAATCCCGCGGTCGCCGACGCGAATGTCGGCCGACAGGGGCGCGAGCTGTTCCCGAATCGTCTCCGCGACGAGTTCGTGTTCGTGGTTGTCCTTCTCGCTTCCGAGCAGTTCGTTCGCCAGCCACTCGTCTTCGTCGTCGGTGTCGCCGCGGCCGGTCGTCCCGGCGAGCGCGCCGGTTTCGACCTCGCGGCCGCGGAGCGAGACGAGCCGCTCGGGCGTCGCGCCGAGGAAGCTCGCCCCGCCGTTCGGCTCGACGAGAAAGCGGTGGCAGTCGGGGTACGTCCCGCCGAGGCGGGCGAGTAGGTCGGGCGCGGCGGCGGGTCGGTCGAGTTCGACTTCGAGCGCCTGCGCGAGGACGACCTTCTGCAGGTCGCCGGCGCGGATGCGCGAAACCGCGGCGTCGACGCTCTCGTGCCACGCCTCGACCGAGGTCGTCCGGTGGCGGTCCGAGACGCCCGGCGGCCCCTCGGGGGGCGCGTCGTCGAGCGCTTCGAGCGTCGCTCGGAGTTCGTCGAGTCGGTCGCCGACGGTGTCGGCGTCGGCCTCGGCGTCGAGGGCGGTGACCGTGAGCCACGCGTCGTCGCCGTCGAAGACGACCTGCGCCTCGGGGACGACGAAGCGCGCGGCCGGAAAGTCGGCCCACGGGTCGCGGCCGGTCGCCTCCTCGTGGAAGGCGAGGCCGCCGAAGAATCGCGGGCGGGCGACGTCGGGGGCGTCCACGTCAGCGCCGTCGAACAGCGCCGTGGCCGCCCGGCGGACGCGCGCGAGTCGCTCGGGACCGCCGGCCTCGACGGCCGCGGCGACGCCGCCGCCGACGACTGTCGGCTCGTCGGGGGCGGTCCACAGCGCCCGCGGGCGGCGCATCGCCGCGAGCGACGCCGAGACGGGGGGCGCAGACAGTCGAACCGACCTGCTGACGAGGTGGGTCCCCACCTCGTCGGTCCGCAACGGTTCCATCGACCGTGGCTCAGGACCGGGGACGCTTGAAACTCTCCCTTCTGTCCCGCGCGTCGGTTCGGCGACGCGGTCGAACGCGCACGGCTGTCCACCGAACGACAACGCTGGTGGCTCGGACGCGAAACGACCGCCGAAAACGCTGGAAACTCAGCTTAGCTGTACCGCTCTTCGTTCCACGGGTTCGCCGTGTTCGAGTAGCCGCGTTTCTCCCAGTAGCCGCGTTCGGGTTCGGTGAGGAACTCGACGCCCGAAACCCACTTCGCGCCCTTGTAGGCGTACTTGTGCGGGGTGACGACCCGGAGGGGACCGCCGTGGTCGGCGGGCAGGTCCTCGCCGTCGTAGCCCCAGACGAACATGACCTCGTCGCGCATGCACTGGTCGAGCGGCAGGTTCGTCGTGTAGCCGTCCATGGCGTGGAACATCACGTGGACCGCGTCGTCGTCGACGCCGACCGCCTCGGCGAGCGCCGGGAACGTGACGCCCTCGAACTCGCAGTCGAACTTGCTCCAGCCGGTGACGCAGTGGAAGTCCTGTACCTGCGTCTCGGAGGGGAGGTCGCGGAACTCGTCGAACGAGAGGTCGAGTTCGGTGTCGACCGCGCCCCACGCCTCGAACGACCACGTCTCGGGGTCCCACGCGGGCGTGCCGCTCTTGGAGAGGACGGGGAACCGCTGGGTCTCGCGTTGGCCCGGCGGGAGTCGGTCGTCGCCGAACTCCTCGTAGAGGTGGGTCACGTCGTTAGCCATGCTCGAAACTTCGGCCCGACGCACCTATCACTAACGACTCCGGACACCCGCAGACGACCGGGGAAACCGACCGCACTAACCGAAGGTAAACGGCGGTTCGCGTTCGCCCGGACGACCTTCAGAAATCCCGATTATTCCCCCGGTAGAGTTATATACGGCCCTTCCAAAGCGACGGACGTTCAGATGCCCAAAGTAGAGATTACCGTGCCGGAACACCTGGAGATGCAGATCGTCCAACTCGTCGAACAGGGCGAGTTCGTCAACCGCGACGAGGCCATCGAGGACCTGCTGTCGACCGGTATCCGCGCGTACAAGACCAGCGGTCCGATGTCCGACGAGGACCGCGCGTACGAAGACGACGGGATGATGGGCCACGAAGACGAGTACGTCTTCTGAGCCGAGTGACAGAATCCCCCAATAACTCTTAAACCGCCTTCGCTCCTATCCAACGCTCATGCACAAGGACGAACTGCTGGAGCTTCACGAACAGATGGTTATCATCAAGGACCACTTCTCGGCCCGCGAGCACGTCGATTCGAGCCTGTTCGACCCCTACGACGAACTCGGCGTCGAGCCCTCCCACGTCCACAAGTCGAAAAGCGAGCACAAACACGCCGTGTTCGTGCTCGGCAACGCCCTCGCGACCGCGATGAGCGACGACGAGTTCTCCAGCGCGGGCCGCGTCGGCAAGCGCATGGAAGAACTGGCCGACGACGCCGAAGGCAAAATCTGAGCGGCCGTCGACCGCGACGCGCCCCCTGACCGACCGACGCGAAGTCGCCGCTGGCGGTGGCACCCATGTCGGCCGCTAGCAGTTCTCAAGCAGTTCTCCGCGGGTTTCTTTACCGCCCGTTCGCACGACACAGGTAGCTCATGCTAGAGATACCGGGCTGGATACCGTTCCAGCGGCTCGCCGCGCTCCTCGCGCTCCTCGCGGCCGCCGTCGCGCTCGCCGTCGTCGACAGGCCGACTCGCCTCTCGGCGGCGCTTCGGCGGCGCTTCCTGTTCGGTCTCCCGCTCGGAACGCTCGTCAGCGCCGGCGGCGTCCTCCTCGTCTACCTCGTGGTTCAGGACGGCTGGTCGTCGTGGTACCGCCCCGTCGTCATCCCGTTCCGGGCGTGGTCGTACTTCTATCCGACCGGGATGCTGACCGCCGCGTTCGCCCACTCCAGTCCCGGCCACCTCGTCGGTAACCTCGTCGGTACGCTCACCCTCGCCCCCGTCGCGGAGTACGCGTGGGGCCACTACCCGACGCGCCGCGGGTCCTCGTCGTTCGGTTCGGCCCGCGAGAACCCCTACGTCCGGTCGCTCGTGGTCTTCCCCGCGGTCGTCTTCGGCGTGGGGCTCCTGACGTCCGTCTTCGCGCTCGGCCCGGTCGTCGGCTTCTCGGGCGTCGTGTTCGCGTTCGCCGGCTTCGCGCTCGTCTTCCGGCCGCTGGCGACCGTGCTGGCGTTCGTCTCCGGGCGCGTCGTCAGCCTGTTTTACAACGCCATGCTCTCGCCCGAGGTCGTCTCGTCGGCCCGCCCCGTCTTCTCGACGCCGTGGTGGTCCCAAATCGCCATTCAGGGCCACGCCATCGGCTTCCTGTTCGGCGTCCTCCTCGGCGTGTGGCTCAGTCACCGCCGCGGGGGTTCGAACCCGCCCGCGCTCCGCAGTTTCGCCGGCGTCCTCCTGTTTACCGTCAGCGAGTCGCTGTGGGCGGTGTACTGGTATCGCGGCGGCGAGACCTACGTGCTGTTTCGCGCCGTCGGCTTCGCGCTCGTCGTCGCGCTCGCGGCCGTCGTCGCGCTGACGGTCGCGACCTCCGACAAGCCGCTCCGGGAGTACGCGCCCGACACCTCGATGTTTTCGGCCCGCCGCTGGCAGGCCGGGGCCGCCGTGCTCCTCGTCGTCGTCGCGGCGCTGTCGGGGCCGGCGGTGCTGTACAACACGTTCACCGCGAGCGGCGACGACCTCCCCGGCGAGAGCGTCTCGGTCAGGGACTACGAGGTGACCTACGCCGAGGACGTGCCCAACGGGCTGACCGCCGTCTTCGACGTCGAGCTGTTCGGCGAGTCGACGACGACCAACACCTCCGGGGTCATCGTCAAAAGCGAGCGGCGCGGCATCTGGACGACGGCCATCCCGACGAGTCGGCTGGCGTTCGACGGCGAGTCCGCGGTCAGATTCGGCGGGCTCGGCTGGCGCGACCGGGTGACGGCGGTCCGCGACGGCTACGTCGTCACGGGCGCGGGAGTCGCCTATCGGGTGTTCCTCGTCGCCGACGGCGAGGCGCGACTGGCGTACGAGACCGGCCCGGTCCGGGCCGAACCCGTCGTCGCCCGGCGGAGCATCTCGGTCGTACCGACGGTGACGGGCTACGACATACAGGTCTCGTCGGACAGCGGGACCGTCAGGGGACCGATGCCGACCGAGAACACGACGACGACGCTCGACGGGGTTCGGTTCGTCCGCGAGAAGTCGTTCGTCTTCGCCGAATCTCGGGGGACGAAAGTTCGCATCGCGCGAGAAGAGACGTACAATTAGGGCGCGACGGCGCGCCGCCGGCTCACCACTCGATGCGGAACACTTCGGCGTCGAGCTGTCGGCGGTCCTCGTCGTGGAACTCGAACTGGCGGTCGAGGTCGAACGTCGCCCGGAAGGCGTCAGTGAGGTCGCCGCCGGCGTCGGACGCGAACGACTCGACGAACTCCTTGCTCCCCTCGTTGTGGACCGAGTAGGACACGTCGGCGACCGACGCGACCGATTCGAGGAAGGCGCGGTCGGCGTGTTCGTTGCCCCGTTGCGCGCCGAACGGGGGGTTCATGAGCACCGTGACCTGCCGGTCGTCCGAGAGACACAGCGGCAGGCGGGTCGCGTCGGCGCGAATCCAGTCGATGGGGGCGCTCGCGCCGACCCGGCGGGCGTTGTCCGTCGCGGTGTCCAGCGCGTCGTCGTCGAGTTCGACGCCGACGACGCGGGCGGGCGAGCGGAGCGCCGCGCCGAGGCCGAGCATGCCGGTGCCGGAGCCCAAATCGAGGACCGTCGCGCCCTCGATGTCGCCGCGGAGGTCCGCGAGGTGGACGAGGTGCGCGGCGAGGTCCGGCGGCGTCGGGTACTGTTCGAGCGAGACCTTCGGGTTCTCGAAGCCGGCGACCACCGCCAACTGCGCCTCCAGTGCGGCCTTGGTTGCCATCAGCCGTGGATGGAACCTCGAAGCTCAAAAGCGACGCCCTCGCGCCGGGCGCGCTCGCCGAGGGCCGCGAGCGCCGACTCGGCGTCGTCGGGGCGACAGCACTCCGCGACGTCGACGGCGACCCGGCCGACGCCGAGGAACGCCGCGGCGCGGACGTACTCGCGGAGGCGCTCGGACTCCGACTGCACCGCGAGGGGGTCGTCGTCGTCGAAGCGGGCTTCCACGGTGAGTTCGGCCGGGAGGTAGCCCTCTTCGGCGAGTCCAGCCTTCAGGTCGCGGAGGTGCGAGGGAGCGGTCGACTCCAGCCGCGACGCCTCGAGGATGACGGGAGTCAAGTCGGCCGGACGACCGGCGGCGAGTGCGGCTTCGACGGACGAGGATTCGAGCGTGCTCATGTTGCGCATACATTTCCTTTGGTTATGTATATATCTTTGTAAATGCTCAGTAGTAATCAAACGGGAGCAGATTCGCCGATGGCGCGCGGATATCCTCGCAAAACGTGACAACCTAGAGACTGATGATGGCCGCTGTCGTATCACTCACGGGGGAACACGCTCCACCCCCATTCCCGCTGACCCGCGCGGGCGATTCGCTCGGACGCCGACGGGATTTTGTGAGCCTGTAGAACTCTGCTCGGACAGGTGTTGCTACTCGTACGTGTACGCGAGCAGTTCGTCCCCGGCGGCGTCCCGAATCGTGACCGTGTCGCCGCCGTTGTTCCACACCGCGCCGCCGCGACCCCAGTAGACGTCCTCGTCGGTGTCGGTTCCCGACCCCGTGTGGAGCGTCACCGACGCGTCGGGGTCGAGTTCGGACCCCTCGGCGAACGTGTAGGTCGCGCCGGCCGCGTCGGAGACGGTCCACCCCGAGAGGTCGACGGCGTCGTCGCCGTCGTTGCGGAGCGTGACGTACTCCTCGTTCAGGTTGTCGTTGTCGTTGCCGGGCGCGTCGGCGACGACCGAGACCGAGAGGCCGTCGTCGGTGGTCGCGTCCGCACCGCCGGCGGCCGCGCCCTCGGTCGCGCAGGACCAGAGGCCGACCCCGCGCTCTCTGGCGTCGCGCTCGGCGCGCTCGTAGCGCTCGCGCTCCTCGAACGAACTCTCGTAGAAGCGGGCGTGGCCCTCGGTGATGAGGTCGTAGTTGAACGGCGCGCCGTCGACGACGACGTACGCGAGGAGCCGCCCGTAGTAGCCGCGCTCGCCGGCCTTCTCGTCGTACCGGAGTTCGACCGTCCGGTCGGCGAGGCGGGACTTCGCGTAGGCGCTCGCGTTCTCGCCGGCCGCGCGGAGGCAGGTCCGCCCGGCCTCGGTCTCGGGCACGCCCTCGAACTCGTCGGGCGTGTTCTCGGCGTGAACCTCCGGCGTGTCGACGCCGAGAAGCCGGACCGTCTCGCGCGCGCCGTCCGGCATGACGACCTTGATGGTGTCGCCGTCGACCACCTCGACCACCTCGACTGTCACGTCGCCCGCGGCGGCCGCGGTCGTCGGCGACCCCGACTGCGACGTCGTCGACGACGCCTCGGTCGCGCTCGGTTCGACCGTCGTCGTCGCGTTCGCGCCGCCCCCGCCGAGACAGCCCGCGAGGACCGCGAGCGCGACGACAACGAGTGTCGCGGTAGCACGTCTGACCATTCGATTCACCGTTAGTCAGGGAACCGTATAAGTAGGTGCGTCCCAATTGCCCGAATCAGAACTCGTCGAATCGCCAGACAGCGGTCTCTATCATATTTCTGTTACAAAGGTTTAAATTCGCGCTCCACCAGAAACCTTTTAATGGAACGTCCGAGCCGGCAGCGTCAACGAGAGGAGGCAACGGCACAAGAGGACGAGCAAGTCAACTGCCCGGAGTGCGGCTCTGACCAGATCGTCACGGACGCAGACCAGGGGGAGCTGGTGTGTGACGATTGCGGTCTCGTCCTCGACGAGCGACAGATCGACCGCGGCCCGGAGTGGCGGGCGTTCAACCACTCCGAGCGCCAGTCGAAGTCGCGCGTCGGTGCGCCCATCACCGAAACGATGCACGACCGGGGACTGACGACGACCATCGACTGGAAAGACAAGGACGCCTACGGCCGCTCGCTTTCGTCCGAGAAACGCTCGCAGATGCACCGCCTGCGGAAGTGGCAAGAGCGCATCCGGACGAAAGACGCCGGCGAGCGCAACCTCCAGTTCGCGCTCAGCGAAATCGACCGCATGGCGTCGGCGCTCGGCGTCCCGCGGTCGGTCCGCGAGGTCGCGTCGGTCATCTATCGCCGCGCGCTCAACGAGGACCTGATTCGCGGCCGCTCCATCGAGGGCGTCGCCACCTCGGCGCTGTACGCCGCCTGCCGTCAGGAGGGCATCCCGCGCTCGCTCGACGAGGTCGCGGAGGTGTCGCGCGTCCCACAGAAAGAAATCGGCCGCACGTACCGCTACATCTCGCAGGAACTCGGCCTCGAACTCAAGCCCGTCGACCCCAAGCAGTTCGTCCCGCGGTTCGCCTCCGCGCTCGACCTCTCCGAGGAGGTCCAGGCGAAGGCGACCGAAATCATCGACGTGTCCGCCGAGCAGGGCCTGCTTTCGGGCAAGTCGCCGACCGGTTTCGCCGCCGCCGCAATCTACGCCGCGTCGCTTCTCTGCAACGAGAAGAAGACCCAGCGCGAGGTCGCGGACGTGGCGCAGGTGACGGAGGTCACCATCCGGAACCGCTACCAAGAGCAGATCGAAGCGATGGGGTTCCGCTGAGCGTCGGCCCGCCGAACCGACCCGCGACCCGGCTCACCGTCACCGACTGACGTCGTCGGCGACACTCAGTTTTTCACGAACACCACGACCGACCGCCCCCAGAGGCCGGTGTCGTACTGGTGTGCGACGTAGCCGTCGAGAAGCGGCGCGACCGTCCCGCGCTCGTCGGCGGGCGCGATGACCACCGGGGGAACCGACGACCGGGCTTCGAGCGCCCTGGGCGTCGCCGCCGACGCGGTGTCGGCCCCGAGACGCTCGACGTACCACGCCATCGGGAGTCGCTCGCCCCACGCGTCGGGGACCGGCGGGTAGTCGGCCGCGCCGTCGGCGACGTGCATCGAACTCCCGTAGTAGAGCACCGCCGGAGCCTCGTCGTCGGTCGGCCCGACCCACACAGAGAGGTTGTCGCGGAACGACGAGAACTCCGCCGACGGCTGGGCGAACTGCGCGAGTTCGGCGTCGCGGTCGCTCGGGGCGTACACCTCGGTCGACGCCACCGCGCCGGTCTGGGCGACGAGCGCGAGCAAGACGACGACCGCGGCCGCGACGCGGGAGACGTCCCGAGCGTCGAACGCGCGCCGACCCCAGCGGACGAGCGCCGCGAGGCCGACGCCCGCCGGGAGCGCGAGCGGGACGACGACGTAGACGCCGAGCCACGGCGCGGACACCTCGGTCAGCATGGGGACGAACACCAGCGACGCGCCGGCCCAGTAGACCGCCGCCGACACCTCGGAACGCGGCCCGCCGGCCGTGTAGCGGTCGACGAGGAAGACCGCCGCGCCGAGGACGACGACCGGAAGCGCCGCCAACGCGAGCGTCCCGAGGAGGTCGCCGAGATACGGGAGGTACTCGTGGGTCCCCTCGGGGTAGCGGTCGACGACGCGGACGCCGACGAAGCGACGGACCGAGTCGAAAAGGGCCGCGTCGATTGCGCCGAGCATCGTCCCCGGCGTGTAGAGGCCCGCGCCGTCGGTGTTGCCCGCCCGCGGCGCGAACGCGAAGACGGAAACTGCGACGAAGACGAGAAACGCGCGGGCCGCGGGCGTCGCCGCGCCGCGGAGTCGGGCGGCATACTCGCCGAGGCGCATCGCGGCCGGCCGCGACGACGGGAGAAGCGCCGCGTGGTCGAACGCCAGCAGTCCGGCGACGCCGAGACAGCAGAGGGCGACGACGCCGAGCCCCGACGAGGCGACGGCGAGCGCCACGGCCGCGGCGAGTCCGTAGGCGTTTCGCCGCCCCGAACCGTCGACGAGGCGGAGCGCGAAGCCGAAGGCGACGAGCGCGAAGCCGACCGCGAGCACGTCGCCGCGGGCGAACCGGCCGTAGTAGACGAGAACCGGGTTCGCCGCGAGGACGACCGCGAATCCGACGACCTCGTCGGCGGCGAGGCGACCGCGGAAGAGGAGCGCGGCGAGCGGGAGCACAGCGCCGAACAGCGCGAAGGGGAGGCGGAGCGCGAAGTCGGTCGCGCCGAACAGCGCGAGCGACGGCCGCGAGAGGTGGTAGACGAGCGGCCCGCCGGCGACGGGGCGATACGAGAAGAAGCCGGTTTCGAGCGACCGGAGACTCCAGTAGCCGACGCGGGCCTCGTCCCAGTGGAGCGGCCGGTCGCCGAGGCCGACGAGGCGGACGACGAGCGCCGCGGCCGCGAGCGCGACGACGGCGAGCGTCGTTCGGTCGGGACGCCGTCCGGCGCGGGAGGGGGTCATGAGGTGACGTGACGCGCCGGACGGCAGAAAGGTTACGACTTGTGGAGGTCCGCCGACCCGCCCCTTCGAAAGCGTCATCCCCGGCGACCGGTAGCACTCGGATATGTCACTCATCGAGTCGCTACCCCCTCGGCCCCTCGAACCGCAGGAGCTGACGTCGCTGAATCGCGCGGACGCGTTCGACCTCGTCGTCGCCGTCGAGGACGACGGCCCCGCCCGAAGCCTGCTTTTCGCCACCGACGCGTGGGTCAAAGGTGCCGCCTACCAAGAGGACGCCGGCTGGTCGGTCGTCGAGACGGTCACAGTCGACGGCGGAACCGAGCGAATCGAGGGCCTACAAGCGTGCGAGGAGGCGATTCTGTCGTTCCGGAACGACGAGAACGAGGAGTAGTATTAACCGCGTTCCGAACTAAGTATAATCCGTCATGTATAACGAAATCCTCGTCCCGACCGACGGAAGCAAGGCCGCCGAACGCGCCATCGACCACGCCCTCGACCTCGCGGAGACGTACGACGCGCGGATTCACGCGCTGTACGTCGTCGACACCAGCATCTACACCTCGCTCGACGCCGGCGCGGACGTGGTCATCGACGCCCTCGAACGAGAGGGCGACGCCGCGACCCGACACGTCCGCGAGGCCGCCGAGGAAGCCGGTATCGACGTGCAGGTCGAGGTCGTCACCGGGACCGCCTACCGCTCCATCCGGGAGTACACCGACGACCACGATATCGACCTCGTCGTCATGGGCACCCACGGGCGCACGGGCCTGAGCCACTACCTCCTCGGGAGCGTCACCGAGCGCGTCGTCCGCACCTCACCGGTACCGGTGCTCACCATCCGACTGGACGACGAAGACGAAGCCGAGGCGGACGCCGACGAGAGCGCGGACGCCGAAGCCGAGGAGTAGTCCGACAGTTCCGGGGAGACCAGACGCGGTCTCGGCCGGCCGGTCGGCGACGAGGTCGCCGCGGCTTTGATAAACAGTTTTGGTGCGGTCGCTCATACGCCGCGGTATGACCGAGTACACCGTCGAGTTCGTCGGTACGGGCGAGACTATCACCGTCTCCGACAAACAGACGATTCTCAAGGCCTGCATCGAGGAGGGCATCGCACAGGAGTACTCCTGCCGCGTCGGGATGTGCCTCGCCTGCTCCGCCGAGATTCTCGAAGGCGACGTCACCCAACCCGCCGCCCGCGGCCTGACCGACGAGGAGGCCGAGCGCTTCGCGCTCACCTGCATGGCCCGCCCGCAGAGCGACCTCAAACTCGACCGGGGCGTCTACCCGCCGAGCATCGAGGGCGACGCCGCGGCCGCCGGTACCGCCGCGGACGACGACTGACGACGGATACTCACCGGAGGGGTTCTCCGCCCCACGAGCGCGTTCTCAGTTCCGCACGACTCCGCCGAGCCGACGCGCCCGAGTCGCTCCCACCGCTCCTCTCGAACCGGCCCATCGCTCGCATCTCTCGAACCGTGCCCTCCGCTCGCGGTCTTCTCTTCGACCCGCCTCTCACGTCTCGCTCGTCGCCGCGCAGTTGTTCGGTCCCAACTCGACGTCGAACGCCTCCTCGTCGGTCAGCGAGTCGCGCCCGAGGTTCGTCTCGATGATTCCCTCGTAGTTTGCCGGCCGCGGCGGCATGTCCGAGCAGACGAACGAGACGAACGCCGCTTCGTCCATCGAGAGCGCCCCGAGCCGCTCCCGAAGCCCCCCGAGTTCGGCGACGTACGCGCCGTCTTCGTCGGGGACCGTCCGCGGGCCGCGGTGGGCGGGCGCGACCAGCGTGTCGTCCGCGAACGCGCCGTACCGTTCCGTGAGCGTCGCGTGGAGCCGTCTCGCGGCGTCGGGCGCGCCCTCGTCGCCGTCTTCGAGGTCGGGGCGGGCGACGCTCTCTAAAAAGAGGCTGTCGCCCGCGAAGAGCAGGTCACCGAGGCGGAACGCGGTCATCTCGGTCGTGTGCCCCGGCGCGTGGATGGCGACGAGTTCCGCGTCGCCGACGCCGACGGTCTCGCCGTCAGCGACGAGTCGCGCCTCGAAGTCGAGGCCGCGGTCGGCCGCGCCCGCCGGGAGGACGGCGGTCGCGTCAGCGCGGTCGCGGAGCGCGCTGACGCCGCTGACGTGGTCGGCGTGGACGTGGGTGTCGACGGCGGCGACGAGTTCCGCGCCGCGCTCGCGGGCGTCTTCGACGTATCGGTCCGCGAACGCCCGGAGCGGGTCGACGACCACGGCCTCGTCGCCGGCGACGACCAGATAGGCGAGACAGCCGCTGGAGGGGCGGTCGTACTGGAGGACCGTCGCGTCCGCATCCGCGTTCCCGACCGGGAGTTCGCGGACGCGGTAGACGCGCGCCCAGCCGTCCATGCCGGATTCGAGGTTCTCGGCGGGGACGCCGGCCTCGGAGAGCAGGTCGGCGACGTGCGCGCTCGACCGGCCCTCCGCGCAGACGACGACCACGGGCGAGGGCGCGTCTCGGAACGCGGCCGCGAGTTCGTCGACGGTCCCGCGAATCTCGGCCTGCGTGAAGCGAATCGCCGGAATCTGGGTCGCAGTCACGGTCGCGCCGTCGACGTGCCACGCCTCGAACTCGTCGCGGTCGCGCACGTCGAGTACCGCCGTGGGGTCGCCGCGGGCGAGCCGGGCCGCCAGTTCCTCGGGAGTCATACGCACACGATACGCGCGCCGAGCGGAAGAACGCTACGCGGGCCGAAGCGAGGAGACGGACTGTTACTCGGTCGTTCCGCCGTCGTTACTGAGACGGCGCGACGGCGGTTCGTCGAAGTCGAACTCGTCGAGGACGTCGCCCGGCGGGTCGTCGACCCCGCCAGCGGGCGGAGTGTCGGCCCCCATCCCCGCGGGCGTGTTCGGCTCGCCGGCGTCGTCCGACTCGCCGGCGTCGTCTGTCTCGCCGCCGCCGAGGCGGTCGGCGGCGTCGCGAATCGAGAGCACCTGCTCGGTCTGCGAGCGGTTTGCGTCGGCGATGTCGCCGATTTGGTCCGACACGGTGGTCGCGCGGGCGGTCGCGTCGTCGACCATGCCGGCGACCTGCTCGGCGCTCGCGGCCTGGTCGTCGGTCGCCGAAGCGACTTCGCCGACGCCGACGGTAGCCTGTTCGACCGCCGCCGAGATGTCGGAGAGACTCCGCATCACGTCCTCCCCGCGGTCGATTCCGTCGTACAGTCGCTCGGTCGTCTGCGAGAGGCTGTCGATGGTCTCTTGGGCCTCGGACTGGATGTCGCCAACCGTGCCTTCGACCTCGGCGGCGCGGGCCTGCGACTCCTCGGCGAGGTTCTTCACCTCGCTGGCGACGACGGCGAAGCCCTCGCCCGCGTCGCCGGCGCGGGCGGCCTCGATGGACGCGTTGAGCGCGAGCAGGTTCGTCTGCTCGGCGATGTCGTTGATGGCGTCGAGCACCTCGTCGATCTCCGCGATCTGGTCGTGGAGTCGCTGGACGTCTTCGGAGGCCGTTTCAGCGGCCTCGCTCACGTCGCGCATCACGTCGATGGCCTCGTCGGCCGCGTCCTCGCCCTCGGCGGCGCGCATGGCGGCGTCGGCGCTGGTCCGCTCGACCTCCTCCGCGGTCGCCGCGATTTCCTCGACGGTCGCGCTCATCTCGGACACCTCGGCGGCGACGGTCGCCATGTCCTCGGCCTGCGCCTGCGCCGTGGCCTCGATGTCGTCGGTTCGGTCCGTGACCTCTTCGGAACTCCGCAGGAGCGACTCGACGGGGTCGCTCACGTCGGCTTCGACCTCGTTGGCGAGCGTCCGCCGGCGCTGGGCGGCCTCGCGCGCCGCCCGACTGTACGAGTGGATGTACGTCTCCATCGCCACCTGCTGGTCGAGTGATAGGAGTTTCAACACGGGGAGGACGCGCGCGACGACCTCGTCGACGGCGGCTTCGACCCGGTCGTCGCCGCCGCCGAGCCCGCCCGAAACGCTGGACGCGCCGCCGAGAAGTCCCGAAAGCAGACCGCCGCGGCCGTCGCCGTCGCCGTCGCCGTCGGCGTGGGCGTCGCCGTCGCTCCCGGCCGTGTCGCCGCCGGTGAACTCGGCTTTCACCTCGTCCGCGACGGCACCGAGAATGCCCTCGTAGTAGACCGAGTACGCGCCGAGGTAGAACTTCGGCCCGAGGTCTATCATATCGTGTAACTTCCCGATGCGCGCCCGTTTGGCGAAGTAGTCCTCGCCGTACTCGCCACGGCCGAGTTCGCGGAGGTAGGCCGCCTGGTCGGCCCGTAGCATCTCCGTCGTCTTCGTCGAGCGACCGAAGAACTCCGTCGTCGCGTGCTCGCCGAGGTGGTCGTAGAACGACGCCGCGAACTCGTCTGCGAACTCGTCCAAGAGCGGTTCGAGGTCGCGCAGGCGACGCTCATCGGCCGCCGAGAGCCGAACGAACGATTTCCGCCGGTCGATTTCCGCCGCGTCGATATCCAACTGCGAGAGGAGCGCGTCTCCGTCGACGCGCGCTCGCGCGCCGGCGTCGACTTGCCCCGAGGTGCTCGTCATATACGCTCCTCAGCAGATACCAGTATATCAACCCTCACCGCGGGATATCACGAATGATACCGGTCGATTGCCGCGGGACGCTCACGACCGCGCGTCGGCACGAATGTTCACGTGTCTGGCGCGCGGAGACTGGGTATGGACGCCGATTCGTTCCGCGAGTCAGTCGAGACGGCGAAGCGAACGCAACTCGACCGGCTCGGCTCGTCGAAGCTCCTGTTAGCGTTGACCGAAGCGGACCTCTCCGAGCCGGCGGTGCTCCGCGCCGCCGCGTACTCCGAGCACGCGGCCCGCGGGACGTTCGCGACGTGGGCCGCAGACGAGGCCGACGACGACGCGAGAGCCGCGTTCAAGGCCACCGCGGCCCAAGAGGCCCACCACCTCGACCGCGTCCTCGACGCGCTCGACGAGGAGATCGACCTCCCGGATGAACCCGGCGTGATGCACGCGTACCTCCGCGGGCGCGAGGACGCAATCGAGCGGGCCGCCGCCGGGATGGTCGGCCGCGGCCTCGTCTCGATTCGCACCCACACCCAGGTCATCGGCTTCTTCGTCAACGAGGCGGACGAGCCCCGCGCCGACCTCTTTCGCGACCTGAAAGCCGAGACGGAGGAGACGCTGACGACCGGCCTCGACCTGTTGGCCGACCGCTGTGCGACCGACGCCGACTGGGAGCGCGCCCGGATGGTCGCCGAGTACGTCGTCCAACTGGCGTACGACGACTACGCCGACGGCCTCGCCGAACTCGGCGTCGACCCGAAGCCGCTCTGCTGAGTCGCCGCCGCAACGCCCGGCCCGCCGCGGGTCGCCGACCCAACCTATTCGTGTCCCCGAGTGGTAGCCGGTGGTATGACTTCCGAGGTTCGCGGGCGCGTCGAGGCGCTGTACACCGCGCCGTCGAAGGCCGAGCCGATGGCCCCCCACGAGACCGTTTCGGTCGCGCCGGGCGGTATCGAGGGCGACCGCTACTTCGACGGCGACGGCTTCTACTCGGCGACCGACGGCTGTCAGGTGACGCTCGTCGACGCCGCGGTGCTGGACGACGCGGCGCGCGAGTACGATCTCGACCTCGCGGCCGGCCAGCACCGCCGGAACGTCGTCGTTCGCGGCGTCGACCTCGACGCCCTGCTCGACGCGACGTTCGAACTCGGCGGGGCCGAACTCCGCGGCACGAAGCTCAGGCCGCCCTGCGCGCACCTCGCGGACCTCGTCGGCGACGACGACGTGGGCGACGCGCTCCGCGAGTCCCGCGGCGGCATCTGCGCGGACGTGCTCGAACCCGGCCGGGTCGCGGTCGGCGACGACCTCCGCGTGACCGAGGCGAACCCGCGCGAACTGGGCCGGCAGATAGCAGACCGCCTCAGCGGCGACGCGGTTGCGGGCGACGACGCCGCGGCGAGCGACGAGGAACCGCACGGGAGCGGCCGCGAATGACCGGCGGTGACGACATCGACGACGCGACCGCCGGAACCCCAGTCGAGCGCTCGAAAGCCGCGCTCGCGGCGCTCAGAGCCGCCGACGCCCCGGGGTCGGTTTCGATTTCGGAGCCGACTGCGAGCGCGGCCCCGACGGTCGCGGTCGCTCCCGGCCGCGTGAACCTCGTCGGCGGCCACACCGACTACAACGACGGTCTCTGCCTCCCGATGGCCGTCGACCGCCACGTCGCGGTCGCGGCCCGTCCCCGAGACGACGACTTGCTCCGCGTCCGCGCCGCCGACTTCGACGAGACGGCTGAACTCGCCCCCGACGACGACCCTGACGGGTGGGCGGCCTACGTCGCCGCGGTCGCGCGCGTCCTCCGCGAAGACGACCCGGTCGGCGGCGCGGACCTCGCTATCGCATCCGACGTGCCCACGGGCGCGGGACTCTCCTCGTCGGCCGCGCTCGAACTCGCGGTCGGTCGCGCGCTCCTCGCGGTCTCCGGGCGCGACCTCCCGGCCGCCGACCTCGCGCTGGCGTGCTGGCGGGCCGAGCGGGAGGGCGTCGGCGTCGAGTGCGGCATCCTCGACCAGTTCTCCGCGGCGCTGTGCGAGGCCGACTCGGCGCTCTTTCTCGACTGCCGGACCCGCGAGACCGAGTCGGTTCCCCTCGGCGACGGCGTCGGCGTCCTCGTCATCGACACCGGCGTCTCCCACGAACTGACCGAGTCGGGCTACAACGACCGCGTCCGCGAGTGCGCGGCCGCGCTCGATTCCCTCCGCGAGGTCGCCGACCGCGACCTCGATTCCCTCCGCGACGTGGACCTCGCCCTCCTCGACGCCCACGCCGACGCGCTGGAGCCGATTCATCGCCGCCGGGTTCGACACGTCGTGACCGAAAACGAGCGCGTCCGTCGCGCCCGCGACGCGCTCGCCGCCGGCGACCTCGACCGCGTCGGCGACGCGATGCTCGCGGCCCACGAGAGCCTGCGCGACGACTACGAGGTGAGCTGTCCGGAACTCGACGCGGCGGTCGAACTCGCCGCCGAGACGCCGGGGGTCTACGGCGCGCGAATGACCGGCGGCGGCTTCGGCGGAAGCGCGGTCGCGTTAGTCGACGGCGACGCGCTCGACCGGGCCGCGCGCGAGATTCGAGCCGCCGCCCCCGAACGCGTCGGTCCCGACGCCGACGTGTTCGCCTGCCGTCCCTCCGCCGGCGTTCGACTGGTCGGCGAGGAGTAAGCGCGAGCCGACGGCTCCGCGTGGTGTCTCGCAAAAAATCGAACGCGGGTCCGTGAGTTCTGGTTCGGTGCGGCGAGTCGAACGTGGCGACTCAGCAATTCGCCGGCTCGACGAAGCGTACGCTTCGTCGAATAGTGTCGAGCTTCGCTCGACTGATTCGACTTCGGCTTACGCCTCGTCGAATAGTGTCTCGCCGTCGACCATGTGCGCTTCGACGGTGTCCATGTCCAGCGTCACGCCGAGGCCCGGCTTCTCCGGAATCTCGATGTAGCCGTCCTCGATGACCGTCTCCTCGACGAGGTCGCCCCACCAGCCCAGCTCGTAGGAGTGGTACTCGACCGCCAGCGAGTTCGGAATCGCCGTGCCGACGTGCGCCGACGCCATCGTCGCGACCGGCGACGACACGTTGTGCATCGCGACCGGCACGTAGTACTGGTTCGCCACGTCCGCGATTTTCTGCGTCTCGCGCATCCCGCCGACCTTCGGCATGTCCGGCGCGACGATGTCAACGGCCTGATTCTCGATGAGGCGGCGAAGCTCCGTCACGCGGTAGCGGTTCTCGCCGACCGTGATGGGCGTGAGCGTGGACTTCGTGACCTCCTCCTGCACGTCGAGGTTCTCCGGCGGCACGGGGTCTTCGAGCCACCACACGTCGTAGTCTTCGAGCGCGGCCGCGAGACGCTTGGCGCTCCCGCCCGAGAACGTCCAGTGGCAGTCGAACGCCACGTCCGCCTTGTCCTTGACGCGCTCTGTCACCTTCTCGACGATTTCGGCCTTGTGCCGAATCTCGCCGGGCCGCAGGTGGCGGTTCGCGCGGTCCTTCTCGAAGCCGGACGGCACGTCGAGGTCGAACTTGAGGGCGTCGTAGCCGAGTTCGTCGACCACGCGCTCTGCCTCGTCGGCGCACGCTTCGGGGTCGGCCTCCGCTTCGGTGTGGCAGTCGCAGTAGACCCGGACCTTGTCGCGGTACTTCCCGCCGAGAAGCTGATAGGCTGGGATGTCGAGAATCTTGCCCGCGAGGTCGTGCAGCGCGATTTCGATGCCCGCGATGGCGGTGACCGTGATACCCTCGACGGAGCCCTCACCGGACATCTTCTGGATGAGGTGTTCGTACAGGCGGTCGATGTCGAGGGGGTTCTCGCCGATGACGAACGGCTTCATGCGCTCGATGAGCTCGGGCACGCCCGCGCCCCAGTAGGCCTCGCCGGTGCCGACGACGCCCGCGTCGGTGTAGATGCGGACGAGCGTCCACGGGAAGTTGCCGTCGACCATCGTCGTCTGCACGTCGGTGATTTCGACGTCGCGGCCGCCGCCGCGCTTGGCCGTCACGCCCATCGTCTCCGCCGACAGCTCTCGCATCGTGTACTCCGCGTTCGGATCGTGCAACTCCGCGTAGTTCTTACCCATGTGAAGTGGTTTACTCGGACGTTAGTAAAGTTTTCTGGACGAGACATGTCTCCGCTCGGGACTCGGGGGACCGGGGAGCGAGGTCAGACCGGCACGCGTCGGTCGAGCGAGTCGCGGAACGTCTCGCGGACGAGCGCGTCGAGCTCGGCGGGGAAGTCGAGCCGCCGGAGGTCGGTGTCGGGGTCCGTCTCGGGGTCGGGGTCGATTCCGCGGCGGCGGACCGCGAGGAGCCGCCAGAGATACGCGAGTCTGAGCAGGCGCATCGCGTCGGGGATGTCGGCGTCGCTTCGGACGCGGTAGGTCACCCACGCGGAGTCGGGCAGGACGTGGTGCGGGTCCGCGAGCCCGTCGGTGAGAAGCACGTCGCGGACGCGCCTCGTGAGCGCGAGGTCGACGACGCCGGCGTCGTGGACGTGGCCGATTTCCCTGCCGGCGACGACGAACTCCGTCCCCCCGAAGCGGTGCGGCGCGGTCTCGACGCCGGGCCAGCGCGAGACGCGCGAGATGATTCTGTCGATGGAGGCGGTCATACAGTGACTGTACGCGTCCCGAGGAGATAACTGCACAGAGCCGGAGCCCCTGAAACGCGTCGTCTTTCGACCCGAGGTCGATATCACGTAGCCCGACGATAACCACAGGGTTTCCAGACATTCTGTTCACAGAGAGTGTCGGTCGAAAATAGACCCTCTGATTGGTGTGGTATTCGCGGATTAACACGGGTTAGGAACGCGAATGTTCGCATCCGGTGACGGGTTCGCGCCGTTGCCTCGCGGTTCGGGCCGCGCTCTGTCGGGCGAAATTCGGAGCGCGACGCCGAGCGGTAGACGATTCGTAACGAAGCCCTCGGAACGCAAATAACAGGTCGAACCATGTCTCTGACCCCCACCGATGTACCAACCCCGGGAACAGACTCCGACCACCGGGAGGTCAGGCGATGAACCTCGGCCAGCTCGGCGTCGGCGGCGTCGTCCTCTTCATCGTCGTGTTCGCACTCCTCTCCGGCGGCGTGAATACGCCCGAGACGCCCGCGCCGGCCGACGACGCCGACAGAAGCATCGGCGTTGACGTGACAGAGGCCGGCGCGGACGACGCGCCGCCCGAGGACCCCGACCCCGGAATCGAAGCCGAGCCCGTCATCGCCAACGACGACGGGGCCGCCGACTCGGGCGACGACGCCACCGGAAACGAGAGCGAAAGCGAGAGCGGGACGTTCGAGACGGTCGAGACCGGCGACGACGACACCGACTCGACGACGAGGACGACCAGGCCGCGCGGTAGCCCGGTCGGCATCTCGAACGACGACGACGGCTCGTCCGACGACTCGTCTTCGGACGATTCGAGCGACGACGCCTCGAACGACGACAGCGCGGACGACTCGAACACCGACGACAACACCGACGCCTCGACCGACAACGATTCGAACACTGACGATTCGAACACCGACGACACCGGCTCGTCATCGGACGACTCGACCGACGACGCCGGTGACGAGACCGGTGACGACTCGGGCGACGACATCGGGATGTGCACGGTGTGAAATCCGGCCACCGTGGCAACCCGGAACCCTCAGTCGACTAGGAGATTGAGGGCGTAGGCGGTCCGGAGCACCGACGCGGCGTCGCCGCGGGGAAACACCAGTTCGTCCGTCTCGCGGACGTGGTCGAGCACGCCCGGCGAGGAGTGTTCCGGAGCCGCCGCGAGCCCGCAGTCGTTTTCTTCGGCCCACCGCATCACGTCGAGGTCGGACTTCGAATCGCCCATCACGAGGACGAACGGGTCGTCCACCCCGAGCACGTCGAGGGCCGCGCGGACCCCCGCCGTCTTGTTCAGGTCGACCGCGGAGAGTTCCGCGGCGTCGGCGTGGTAGTACGCGACCGTCACGCGTTCGAGGGTCCGTTCGACGTCCTCGGGAATCTCCGTGTCAGACTCGGGAAGCGCGTCGCGGTCGTCGAGCACGTCGCGTATCTCCGGGTCGCGCGCCGCGAAGTACGCCCGCGCCCAGTCGGGGCCGGCGGGGTCGTCGGTGAGCGCCTCTCCGAGGAGGTCGAGCAGGTAGACGAGCGCGCCGTCGATGACTGCCTCGGCGTCGTCGCTCCCGGTCTCGAAGTTCGGCTTGAGCGTGACGTTGAACTCGTTGCCCTGCAGGTGAACGCCACCGCGGAGCGCGTCGGGGAGGTCGCGGATGACCCGTCCGCGGACCGACTCGAAGACCGACTGCACCGAGTCGTCGAGCGTCTCGTAGAGGAGGCGCTTCGTGTCGGAGCCGTGGCCGGGCGTGAAGACGCCGGTGCCGGCCTCGTAGACGATGCTCACGTCACCCGAGTGGACGAGTTCGTTGCCCAGCCCCTGAATGGCGAACCCCTTGACGTTCTCTAAGGTCTGGCCGGTGCAGATGACGATGGGGACGCCCCGCTCGTGGAACCGGGTGAGGAGGTGTAGCACCTCGCGGGGAATCTCGTTGTCCGTCTGCCCCGCGGAGCGAAGCGTCTCGTCCACGTCGAGGACGAGCGCGTTCACTTCTCGCCCGTACTTCGTGTAGAGGTCGAGGGCGGTGAACGCCTGATCTCGCGTCGCGCGCGCGGCGAGTTCCGCGTAGCGGTCGCCGTCCGAAAGCGCGCGGCGAATGCGGTCTTTCTTCGCCGTGAGCTCGTCGTCGACCGCCTGCCAGTGCGACAGCGCCACCGGCGAGCCGAGCGGCGGCAAGAGGTCGACGAAGTCCTGTGCGTCCCGGACCGCGTCCGCGTCGAAGTTCCCGTACAGTCTGTACAGGAGGTCGTACCGCTCCATGACTCGGGGTCGTCACCCAACCGCATTAAACCCGCATGGGTGCCGGTTCCCCCGCGGCGTCTCGCGGGCGGAGAGCCGCGCCGCCGACGGTCGGTCGGCCCCGCAACTCTGATACCGGCCCGCCGACGACGTGTGCACATGGCACACTGGACCGACAGCATCGTCGGCGACCGGATGACGGTGGACCGCGAGTTCAACGAGCAGGTGATGAACTCCCGGTTCAACAGTCAGGAGTGGGGTCTCATCATGACGGCGACGGAGTTCGAAATCGAGAACGCGGACGACCCCGAGGCGGCCCGTATCGTCGCCGATACCGAGAAGGTCCCGCAGATCATCCCCGAACTCGACAACATCCGCAGTCAGATGGGCGGGATGGGCGGCGGGGGAGACGACTCGCCCTCCGGCGGCGGCATCGTCGACTCCATCAAGGGCGCGCTCGGCATGGGCGGCGGCGGCAAAAAGGGCGAACAGGAGAAACTGGAAGACGCGGAGCGACTCACGCAGGCGTACGCCGACGCGCTCCAAGACCACCTCGAAAAGAAGGGCAAGTGGAATCAGGTCCGGGTCAGCTACCTCGAATAGCCGGGGAGTTCCGGCGGTTGCGCTCGCACTCGGCGTCTCAGTACTCGTCGCCGGCGTGGAACAGCGTTCGCTCGCTCGCCTCGTAGATGTTCATCAGTTCGTTGATGAGTTCGTCGTACTCCTCGTCTTCCTCGCGGAGCGCGTCGAGTCGGGCGACCGTCTCGTCGTCGAGGTGAATCTGGGGCATGCCTACACCCACGCCGCGTGACACCTTAAGCGACGTGGGGGACCGGGATTGGCTCCTTACTACCCGAGAGCGCCGCAGCTGGAAGGAAGCGTACCGAACCGAAAAACCGGCGGTGTGCCGGGTGGAGACGACGGCCGGTGTCAGTCCGAGCGCGGACGTGACGAGCGCTCGACGGTGAACGCGCCACCGCCCGCGCGGTGTTACTTGAACAGCGACTGGCCGGCGCTACCGGAGACCTCGGTCAGGTCGGCGTGCACGTCGGCGATGCGCTCGCGGATGTCGCGACCGGCGACGCGGGGGTCGAACACGTCCTTGTTCGGCGACCAGTCGGTCTCGTTGAAGAACGTGTCGCGGGCGTCCGCGACGCCCTCGGGCGGGGCGATGGCGTTTGGTTCCTCGGTGTAGCGGTCGTAGGCGGTGCGCGTGTACTCGTACTGGTATCGCGTGTCCTTGTTGACCTTGCAGATGCCGTGTTTGAGCATCTCCTGCAGTTGGTCGGGCTGGACGCCCGAGGAGCCGTGGAGGACCAGCGGCGTGTCGAGGCCGTGGTCGCGCAGGGCCTGCCGGATGTCGTTGGCGAGGTCCGGGCGGAGTTCGAGGTCCTTGCCCTTGGCGACGCCGTGTTGCGTGCCGACGGAGATGGCCAGCAGGTCCGCGCCCGTCTTATCGACGAACTCGACGGCCTGCTCGGGGTCCGTGTAGAACGCCTCTTCGGCCTCGATTTCGTCCTCGACGCCCTTTATCTGGCCGAGTTCGGCCTCGATGAGGACGTCGGAGCCCGCGGCTTCCACCATCTCGACGACCTCGCGGCTCGTGGCGACGTTCTCGTCGAACGGTTCGTGGGAGGCGTCGATCATGATGGACGACGGGATGTCGAGTTCGATCTGCTGTTCGATGAACTCGAGGTCCGTCTGGTGGTCCATGTTGAGGAAGACGCCGATGTCGTACCGCTCGGCGATGGTCTCGATGTAGTTCCCCATGGCCTTCAGGCCCGCGACGGCGTCGCCGTCGCCCGCGAAGCGACAGGCCCCACCGCTCATCTGCAACAGGAGGTCCGAGTCCATCCGGTCGGCTCCCTCCATGAGACCCATCATGATGTTCGGCTCCGCGATGTTACTCGCGATGAGGCCGAATCCTTCGTCGAGCGCCTCGTCGTACACTGTGGCGAGTTCCTCCCCGCCGTAGAACGGCATTATGCGTTCACCTCGGTTTCGTCAACGACTGCGAGACTAATAATGTATGGGTCGTGAGTTTCGATTCTGCACGTTTTCGTTTGTTCGCGTTCGAGTTAATTTTCATCGGCCGACCGAGCGCCGCCGCTGAGAGACGAGAGAAAAGCGGAAACCCCGTCGGCGGCGTTACGAGAACAGCTTCTTCAGGCGGGCGAACAGCCCTTTCTCGGGGTCTCCTCCGCGGCGCACGGGTTCGTCCGATGTCGCGGCGTCGCCGGACGAGTCGTCGGTGCCGGCGTCGGCATCAGCGTCCTCGCCGTCGTCGCCGCTTCCGAACGTGACCGAACCGGTCTTGCCGGCCTCGGCGAGTTCGACGGCCTTCTCCACGACGGCCTCGGCGTTGTTGACGCCGTCTTTGACCGTCCCCTTGAGGACGAGTTTGCCGTCGAACCGGTCGCGGCTGACCGAGGTGTCCGAGGTGATGATGACCGCGTCCGCCTCGGCGATGGCGTCCGCGGACAGTTCGTCCTGCGTGCCCATCGCGCCTTGGACCTCGACGTCGATGTCGTGGCCGAGGCGCTCGCCGGCCTGCAGGAGGTTCTCGGCCGCCATCTGGCTGTGTGCGATTCCGGTCGGACAGGATGTGACTGCGACGAGTTTCATTGGTCTAGTGTAAGGATTTCCGTGACTTCAGCCTTGGTGTCGGCCTGCAGGACGCGCTCCGCGAGTTCGCGGGCGTCCGCGGTGTCGGTCTCCGCGACGGCCGCCTTGACCTGCGGCACCGTCACGGCGCTCATGCTCAGTTCGTCGAGGCCGAGCCCGACGAGCAGTTCGGTGAGGTCCGGGTCGCCCGCCATCTCACCGCACATCCCGACCCAGCAGTCCTCGCCCTCGGCCGCCGAGACGGTGGCGTCGATGGCGCGGAGGACCGCCGGCTGTCGGTAGTCGCCGAGCTCCGAGACGCGCTCGTTGCCGCGCTCGGCCGCCATCACGTACTGCGCGAGGTCGTTCGTCCCGATGCTGAAGAAGTCGACGTGCGGCGCGAACTGGTCGGCCATGAACGCCGCGGCGGGCGTCTCGACCATGATGCCGAACTCGGGTAGTTCGTTGTCGACGCCCTCGGTGTCGAGGTCGGCGGCGACCGACTCGAACCGCTCGCGGCCGGCGCGAAGCTCCTCGACCGTCGAGACGAGCGGGAGCATCACCGACAGGTTCGCACCGTCGGCGCTCGCCGCGGCGCGGAGCAACGCTCGGACCTGCGTCTCGAACAGGTCCGCGTCCGGGCCGAGCGACCGGCGGATGCCGCGCTCGCCGAGGAACGGGTTCTCCTCGTCCGGCAGGTCGAGGTACGGGACCGGCTTGTCGCCGCCGATATCGAGGGTGCGAACGACGACGCGGCCGCCGTCGAACGATTCGAGCGCCTCGACGTACGCCTCGTACTGCTCGTCTTCGTCCGGCGGCGACTCGCGGTCGAGAAAGAGGAACTCGGTGCGGAACAGGCCGACGCCGTCGGCCCCGCGGTCGACGGCCGGCCCGAGGTCCGCCAGCGTGCCGATGTTGGCGGCGACCTCGATTTCGACGCCGTCGGCGGTCTCGACCGACTCGTGTCGGACGTCCACGTCGGCGGCGGCCGCGGCGGCCTCCGTGCGCTCGTCGGTCGGGTCGACCACGAAGTCGCCCGACTCGCCGTCGACGACGACTTCCGCGCCGTCCTCGACGGACTGGAGTTCCTCACCCACGCCGACGATGGCCGGCAGGGCGAGCGAGCGCGCGAAGATGGCCGCGTGGGAGGTGCGGCCGCCCGTCACCGTGACGAAGCCCGCGACGCGCTCCGGGTCGAGTTGCGCCGTGTCGCTCGGCGTGAGTCGTTCCGCGACGACGACGCTCCCTTCCGGCAGGGACGAGAGGTCGACGCGCTCGCCGTCCGCGAGGACGCGCACGAGCCGGTCGCGCACGTCGCGGAGGTCGTCGGCACGTTCGCCCATGCGACCGCCCATGTTCTCGAACTGCTCGACGAACTCGGAGAACGTCTCCTGAACGGCGTGTTCGGCCGGGAGCCCGCCCTCGATGGCGTCGGTGACACCGTCGGTTATCTGCGGGTCGTTGAGGAACTGGACGTGCGCGTCGAACACCGCGGCCTCCTCCTCGCCGACGCGTTCGGCGGTCCGCTCGCGCTCGGCTTCGAGTTCGTTCTCGGCGGCCGCGCGGGCGTCCTCGAAGCGCGCCAGTTCGGCCTCCGCGTCCACGTCTTCCGGGGCCGGCGGTTCGGGGAGGTCGGCGTCCGGTCGGTACCAGACGACGGTGCCGACGCCCGAAAGCGGTGTCACGCCGATGCCGGAGAGGGTTCGTTCGGTCATAGCTTACTGTTTGGCTTCGGGCGTCGAAAGGATGTCCTCTAGGGCGTCGAGTGCCGCTTCCGCGTCGTCGCCCTCGGCGACGAGTCGGACGGACTCGTCGTGGCCGACGCCGAGACCGGTGACCGCGAGCATGCTGGCGGCGGGGACGAGGTCGTCCTCGTCGGCGCGGCCGAGTTGGATGTCGGCGTCGAACTCGTTCGCGGTCTCGACGAACTGCGAGGCCGGCCGAGCGTGAAGCCCGTCTTCGGGGACCACCGTGACGGTCCGCTCCATCACTCGACCACCTCGGCGAGCACGTCCTGGACGGTCTGTTTGCTCTCGGCTTCGAGGAGCTTCTCGCGGACGTCCTCGTGCATGAGCGACCGCGAGAGGGCGCTCAGAATCTCTAGGTGGTCCTCGCCGCCCGCCGCGGGGACGAGAATCATAAAGAGGAGCTTCGCCGGCTTGTCGTCCATGGCGTCGAAGTCGATGCCCTCGGTCGAGCGCGCGAAGCCGACCGTCGGCTTCGAGACGGCGTCGGTCTTCGCGTGGGGGATGCCGATGCCGAAGCCGACGCCGGTCGTCGCCTCTTCCTCGCGTTCGAGGAGGGCGTCGAGCGCGGCGTCGCGGTCGTCGACGCGGCCGGCGTCGACGGCGAGGTCGAGGAGGAACTCGATGGCTCCCTCCTTCGTCGCCGGCGGCTCTTCGAGCGAGATCAGTTCGAGCGGTGTGATGGTGCTGATGTCAGTGACGTCCATTGTATGGTGCTTCGTTCGAGTACGGAAAGATTAGTTCGGTTGTGGTCAGTCGTCGGAGCTCTGGGCCGCCACCTTGGCGTCGAAGTTCGGCTTGATGGCCGTCGCGATGACGGCCGTGACGATGGAGCCCAGGAGGATGCACGCGATGAACATGAACGGCTGGTTCGACAGCGGAACCACGAAGATGCCGCCGTGGGGAGCCGGCATGTTCACGCCGAGCGCCATCGAGGCCGCGCCGGCGACGGCGCTCCCGGCGACGACGCTCGGGATGACGCGGGCCGGGTCGGCGGCCGCATACGGAATCGCGCCCTCAGTGATGAACGAGAAGCCGAGGAGCACGCCGCTCTTGGCGTTCTCGTACATCTCGGCCGCGTACTTCTGCGGCGCGATGAAGTTCGACAGCGCGAGGCCGATGGGCGGGACCATGCCCGCGATCATGACCGCGGCCATCGGTGCGGTGACGCCCTCGGAGATGAGGCCGACGGAGAACACGTAGGCGACCTTGTTGATGGGGCCGCCCATGTCGGCCGCCATCATCGCCCCGAGGAGAGCCCCCAGAACGATTGCCTGTCCGCCGCCCTGCATGTTGCTCAGGAACTCGGTGAGCCCCGCGTTGGCGATGGAGATCGGAACGCCCAGCACGAACAGCAAAACGGGCGTGAGGACCGCCGTCGTCGCCACCGGGATGAGGAGCACGGGCATCATCGGTGCGATGAACTCCGGCACGTCGCGCTCCTTGAACCAGCGCGCGACGATACCGGCGAGGAACCCGGCGACGATTGCGCCGAGGTAGCCCGCGCCGGCGGAGCCGCCCTGAAGGCCGATGACGTCACCGGCCGCCTGCAGGACGTTGCCCTGCTGGATGATGTACGACAGGATGAAGCCCGGTGCGAGGCCCGGCCGGTCGGCGATTGCGTACGCGATGTACGCGCCGAGAACCGGGACCATGAGCGTCAGCCCGGCGTTCCCGACCTGCGCGAGGAACCAGCCGGCGGTCCCCGTGCTGTTGAACACGTCTTGGACGTTGTTCGAAAGCGAGGCTACCGCGTAGCCCAGCGCAAGGAAGATTCCGCCGATGGTCACGAACGGAATCATGAACGATACCCCGGTCATCAGGTCCTCCTTCACCGACGTGAGGTAGGACCGAACCGCGTCTTCTGCGTCGTTTGCCATAGTGTTGCCACCCCTACGAAAGAACGTACGCAAATGTGCTCAAAAACCCTTTCGAATATGAACGTTACTGCGCGTTTTGGTCGTTAACAAACGTTCATATGAGAATCACCGAGTCCGGACGGTCGTCACCTCGACGCGCGTTTCGTTCGTCAGCACGTCTTCGAGGTGCGGGACGCGGGTCCCGGCGACGCCGACGACGCGCGCGGCCGTCAGGACGCCCATTCGGAGGGCGTCGGCGTCCGACAGCCCGTGTTCGCGCGCGGCGAGGAAGCCGGACATGACCGCGTCGCCCGCGCCGACCGTGTCGACGACCTCCACGTCGAGCGCGGGCGCGGAGAGCACCTCGTCGTCGGTGACGAGGAGCGCGCCGTCCCCGCCGAGCGACGCCAGCACATATTCGAACCCGCGCGCGTGAAGCTCCTCGGCGGCCTCGACGGCGTCGGCTTCGGTCTCGACCGTTCGACCCGTCGCCGCCGCGAGCTCAGAGCGATTGGGTTTGCAGACGTAGTAGTCGGCGTCCAGTTCGGCGAGGTACTCGCCGCCCATGTCCACCGCGATTTTCCAGTCGCCCGCGCGGGCGAGCCTGTCGACGTCGGAAAGCGACATCCCCGGCGGGAGACTGCCGCCGACGAGGAGCGTGTCCGGCTCGTTCGCCTGTGCGGTTTCGACGAGCTCGTCCACGTCGGCTGGTCGAATCTGCGGGCCGTTGTGATTGAGTTTGTACTCGCCGTCTTCCGCGAGCACGGTCGTGTTCAGCCGCGTGTCCGCGTCGATGGTGACGAAGTCCGAGGCGATGCCGTCGGCGTCGAGTCGGTCGCGGACGAACTTCCCGAAGTGGCCGCCGAGAAAGCCCGAGGCGGTCGCGTCGGCATCGAGCGCCGAGACGTACTTGGCGACGTTGATGCCCTTGCCGCCGGCGGTGAACACCGCGTCGTCGGTCCGGTGGACGACGCCGGTCTGAAGCGGTTCGTCGAAGTGAATCGTGTGGTCGACTGCTGGGTTCGGGGTGACTGTGAGAATCATCGTGCAACTCCGTCGACGACGGTGACGCCCGCGCTCTCTATCTCCTCTCGGGAGTCGGTGTCGAGCGTGCCGTCGGTGATAAACAGGTCGATATCTTCGAGCGATGCGAACTGGACGAAGCTCCGTCGGCCGAGCTTCGAGAGGTCGGCGACGAGGACGACCTTCGCGGCCTTTTCGACCATCAGTTCCTTCATCCGCGCCTCGTCCTCGTTCGGGGTCGTGAGGCCGGATTCGACGTCGAGTCCGTTCGTGCCGAGGAACAGCAGGTCGAAGTTCGTCCGCTCCATGAACGACTCCGCGGTCGGCCCCACGAGCGCCTTCGTCCGCCGGCGGAGCGTCCCGCCGGTGAGTTTGACCTCGTTGTCCTCCTCGTTCAGTTCGATGGCGAGTCGCGGCGAGTTGGTGACGCCGAGTATCGTCCCGTCCTTGGGGACCTTCCGCGCCACCTCCATCGTGGTCGTCCCGGCGTCGAAGAACACGACCTGCCCCTCGGCCAGTTCCTCGACCGCGCGGTCCGCAATCGCGCGTTTGCCTTCGAGATTCTGTACTTCTTTTTGGCCGTAGGTCTGCTCGCGCCCGACGGAGGTCACGGGGACGGCTCCGCCGTGGGACCGCTCGATGAGCCCACGGTCTTCGAGTTCGCGCAAGTCGCGCCGTATCGTCGCCTTCGAGTAGCCGAGGTGTTCGGACAGCGACTCGACCGACCGACCGTCCGAGTCGGAGACGAGTTCGACGATGCGGCGTTTGCGCTCTGCTGGTAACATCGGTGGCGATTCCTCGTTACGAGGAAGGTAGGTCGGGGAGTAGTGTTAATTGTTTATGTTGGATTCCGACTGTCTCTGTTCGAAACAGAGTGATACCACACAGGAACGAAAACCGATGGTTCGTCGGTGGGAAAACGAACAGAAACGAAAACGAGCGCGTTCGAAACGAGCATCGAGCCGGCGCTTCCGCGCGTCGCCGACGCTCAGAGACGGTCGAGAACCGCGGCGGTCACGTCCTCCGTGGAGGCCTCGCCGCCGAGGTCCGGCGTGCGCGGCCCGTCGGCGAGGACGCCTTCGACGGCCGACCGAACGCGGTCGGCCTCCGCCTCGTAGTCGAGGTAGTCGAGCAACATCGCCGCGGACAGAATCGTCGCCGCGGGGTTGGCGATTCCCTCGCCGGCGATATCGGGCGCGGAGCCGTGAACCGGTTCGAACAGCGCGGCGTCCGGGCCGATGTTCGCCGAGGGGAGCAACCCGAGACCGCCGACGAGGCCGGCGGCGAGGTCCGAAAGCACGTCGCCCGCGAGGTTCGCACAGACGATGGTGTCGAACTGCGTGGGGTCCAGACAGACGCGCGTCGCGAAGGCGTCCATCAGGACCTCCTCGGTCTCGACGCCGCGGTCGTCGGCGACTGAGACGACGGCGTCGCGGAAGCGGCCGTCCGTCTCGCGCATCACGTTCGCCTTGTGGGCGACCTGGAAACTACCACCCTCGCCGCCGACGTAGTCGCAGGCGTACTCGGCGAGTCGCTCGGACGCCGAGGTGGTGACGACGCGCGTGAGCGTCGAGAGGTCCTCGGAGAGGCGGTCCTCGTGGCCCGAGTAGACGCCCTCGGTGTTCTCCCGGAGGAAAACGAGGTCCGTCTCCGGGCGGAGCGCGTCGACGCCGGGGTAGGCCTTCGCCGGGCGAACGTTGACGAAGGAGTCCACCGCGGTCCGAAGCGGCAGGATGACGTCCGCCGCGGTCTCGCCGGCCGCACCGAACAGCGTCGCGTCCGCCTCGGCGGCGAGGTCGTACGTCTCCTGCGGGAGCGCCTCGCCCGTCTCTTCTTTGACGTGGTCGCCGGCGTCGGCCTCGACGAACTCGAAGTCGCCGACGGCCTTCAGCACGTCAACCGCCGCCGGGATGACCTCCGCGCCGATGCCATCGCCGGGGATGACGACGATTTCCTCAGTCATCGACGTAGGGCAGGGCGGCGGCTTTCTCGGCGACCGCGTCGGCGTTCGACTTCATGAGCGCCGTCGTGTCCCAGACGCCCTCGGTGAGCGCCTTTCGCTGTGCGTCGTCGACGGTCACGTCCACGGTGGTGTCCCTGTAGGTGACCGTCTCGTTTTCCACGTCCACGTCGATGTCAGCGTCCGGGTGCTCGTCGACCCAGTCCTGCAGTTCGGTGATGGTGTCGTGGTCCGCGGTGACCGTCGGGATGCCGAGCGCGAGGCAGTTGCCCGCGAAAATCTCGGCGAACGACTCGCCGATGATGGCGTCGATGCCCCAGCGCATGAGCGCCTGCGGGGCGTGCTCCCGGGAGGAGCCACAGCCGAAGTTGGCGTTGACGACCATGATGGAGGCGTCCTGGAACTGCGGCTCGTTCAGCGGGTGGTCTTTGGGTTCGTCGTTCTCGTCGTAGCGCTGGTCGAAGAACGCGAACTCCCCGAGGCCGTCGAACGTGACGACCTTCATGAACCGCGCCGGGATAATCTGGTCCGTGTCGATGTCGTTGCCGCGGATGGGCACACCGGAGCCGAACGCGGAGTCGATTTCGGGAATCTCGTCGGTCATGCGGTGGTCACCTCCTTGAGTTCGCGCACGTCAGTCACTTCCCCGGTGACGGCCGCCGCGGCGACCATCCGCGGGTTCATCAGGACGGTGCGGCCGTCTTTCGACCCCTGCCGACCGATGAAGTTGCGGTTCGACGAGGACGCGGAGGCCTCGTCGCCCTCCAGTTGGTCCTCGTTCATGCCGAGACACATCGAACAGCCGGCCTCGCGCCACTGGAAGCCCGCTTCCGTGAATATCTCGTCGAGGCCCTCCGCCTCCGCGGCGGCCTTGACGCGCTGACTGCCGGGGACGACCATCGCGCGGACGCCGTCGGCGACCTGTCGTCCCTCGACGACTCCCGCCGCGCGGCGGAGGTCGGGCATGCGGGCGTTGGTACACGACCCGAGGAAGGCCACGTCGATTTCGTAGCCCTGCATCGTCTCGCCGGGCGTGACGCCCATGTGCTCTTGGGCCATCCGAGCGGTGTCCTGCTTCTCCTCGGGCAGGTCCTCCGGGGCCGGAATCGGCTGGGTGATGCCGACACCCTGTCCGGGCGTGGTCCCCCACGTCACGACGGGTTCGAGTTCGGAGCCGTCGATGGTGACGACGTCGTCGTACTCGGCGTCCTCGTCGGAGCGGATGGACTCCCAGTACGGCTTGAGTTCGTCGAACCGCTCTGGGTTCTCCTGGAAGTACTCGGTGTCTTTCAGCCAGTCGTAGGTGGTCTCGTCGGGGTTGACGTAGCCCGCGCGAGCGCCGCCCTCGATGGACATGTTACAGATGCTCATCCGACCCTCCATGTCGAGGTTCTCGATGGCCTCGCCGGCGTACTCGTAGACGTAGCCGACGCCGCCTTCGGTGCCGAGGCGACGGATGATTTCGAGGATGACGTCCTTGGCCTCGACGCCGGGACCGAGTTCGCCCGTGACCTCGATCTTCCGGACCTTCTTTTTCTCCATCGCGACCGTCTGGGTCGCCAGCACGTCGCGAATCTGACTCGTCCCGATACCGAACGCGAGCGCGCCGAACGCGCCGTGGGTCGAGGTGTGGCTGTCGCCGCAGACGATGGTCATGCCGGGCTGGGTGAGTCCCTTCTCGGGCCCGATGACGTGGACGATGCCCTGCTCGCCCGACGTCGGGTCCGAGAAGTTGATGCCCGCGTCGCGGACGTTCTGTTCGAGTTCGGCCATCATCTCTTCGGCGGCGTCGTCGCGGAACGGCCGCGACTGGTCCGACGTGGGGACGATGTGGTCGACCGTCGCGTGCGTCCGGTTCGGGTAGGCGACTTCGAGGTCGCGCTCCTGCAACATGCCGAACGCCTGCGGGCTCGTCACCTCGTGGATGAGATGGAGGCCGCAGAACAGCTGTGTCTGGCCGGTCGGAAGCTCCGAGACCGTGTGTTCCTCCCAGACCTTGTCGTACAGCGTTCCCTCACTCATGGCCGTCACCCGGTACGACGCGGTCGTCGTGGCCGCGTTCCCAGACTCGGTTCGCGCCCTCGCCGTTGCGGGGCGTGTGGTCCACGTCGCCCATCGTCTCCGTCTCGGTCGCGTCCGTCGCCGCGGGCGTCGCGTCGCTCCGACCGCCGTCGGTGACGGCCGGACCGCGCTCGTAGACCGTGGTGAACGTCTCGTCCGTATAGGGGTTCGTGTGGCTGATGTCTCGCATTCGGTCTGTCGTGTCGTCGCGTGTCATTGGTGTCGTGTTCAGTCGTCCGCCGGCGCTTCGGCTTTCTCCGCGTCCGCCTCGTCTTCCTCGTCGGCCCACGCGAACAGGTCGCGAAGCGGCTCGCCGACCTGTTCGATGTGGTGGTTCTCCTCTGCGTCCTTGAGCTGGGAGTACGACGGCCGGCCCGCCTGATTCTCCAGAATCCACTCGCGGGCGAAGGTGCCGTCCTGGACCTCCTCCAGAATCTCCTCCATGTTCTCGCGGGCGTGCTCGTCGACGACGCGGTCGCCGCGAGTCAGCCCGCCGAACTCGGCGGTGTCGGAGACTGAGTGCCACATCTCGCCGAGCCCGCCTTCGTACATCAGGTCGACGATGAGCTTCAGTTCGTTCAGGCACTCGAAGTAGGCCATCTCGGGGGAGTAGCCTGCGTCGACGAGCGTCTCGTAGCCCTGCTTGACCAGCGAGGTGACGCCGCCGCAGAGGACGGCCTGCTCGCCGAACAGGTCGGTCTCGGTCTCCTCTTGGAACGTCGTCTCGATGACGCCCGCGCGGGTGCATCCGAGGCCGTGTGCGTACGCCAGCGCCTCTTCCTTAGCGTCGCCCGTCACGTCCTGATAGACGGCGATGAGACCCGGTGTCCCCTCGTTCGCCTCGTAGTTACGGCGGACGAGGTGGCCCGGCGACTTCGGCGCGACCATCGTCACGTCGACGTCTTCCGGGGGGCGAATCTGGTTGTAGTGGATGTTGAAGCCGTGGGCGAACTGGAGCGTGTCGCCGGCGTCGAGGGAGTCGCGAATCTCCTCGAACACCGCCGGCTGGACGGTGTCGGGGACGAGCACCGAGACGATGTCGCCCTCGGCGGCCGCCGCGGCCGGCTCTTTGACGCGGAGGCCGTCGGCTTCCGCGGCGTCGCGGGACGACGAGCCGGCGCGGAGGCCGACGACCACGTCGACCCCGCTGTCGGCGAGGTTCTGGGCGTGGGCGTGGCCCTGACTGCCGTAGCCGATGACGGCTACGGTCTTGTCGTCGATTTGGGAGCGGTCGGCGTCGTCGTCGTAGTAAACTTCCGTGGTGAGTTCTGTCATTGCGTGTTGGTGTTGGGTTTGGTGGGTTCGCCGGAGGTTCCGGGTTCCTCTCCGGGGACGGTCTTCTTCGAGCCGTGGGCGAGCGAGGTCTGGCCGGTCCGGGCGATTTCGATGATACCGAACCGCCGGAACGCGTCCACGGCGTCGTCTATCTTCCGCTCGTCGCCGGAGAGTTGGACCGTGATGGTCTCGGGGCCGGCGTCGAGCGTGCGGCCGTCGTACATCTCCGTGATGGCGTGGACCTTGTCGGGGTCCTCGCCGCGGACCTTCAGGAGGACGAGCTCCGCGCGAACGGCGTCGTCGTCCAGCTCGCCGACGGAGATGACGGGCTTGAGCTTCGCGAGCTGTTTTTCGATCTGGTCGATGCCCGGTTCGGGCTCTTCGACGACCATCGTGATGCGGGAGTGGCCGTCGACCGTCGTCGGGCCGACGGTGAGGCTCTCGATGTTGAACTGACGGCGGGCGGCGAGGCCGGCGACGCGAGAGAGCACGCCGGGTTCGTCCTCGACGATGGCCGAAAAGACCGCGCGCCGCGGTTCGTGTTCCGATTCCGCTTCGGGGTCGATGCGGATGCCCTGCGCGTTGCGGCGGCCGTCGGGGTGTGGCCGCTCGTCGGGCGCGGGACCCTGCAGTCCTGTCCGATTGTCGCTCATAACTGGTCCTCCGAGAGTGCGAATCTGCCGTTCGCGCCGCCCGAGGAGACCATCGGGTAGACGTTCTCCGCCGGGTCGACGTGGAAGTCGATAACCGAGGGGCCGTCGTACGCGAGCGCTTCCTCGATGGCGTCGGGAACCTCCTCGTAGGAGTCGACGGTCCAGCCGCGCGCGCCGAACGCCTCGGCGAGCTTGTCGAACTGGGGACACCAGTCGTAGCCGGCGGCCATGCGTCGGCCCTCGAAGAAGGCGTCCTGCCACTGGCGGACCATCCCGATGTACTCGTTGTTCAGGATGGCGACCGTGATGTCGAGGTTCTCGCGGACGGCGACCGACAGCTCCTGAATCGTCATCAGGAACGAGGCGTCGCCGTCGACGCAGACGACCGTCTCGTCGTCGTCGGCCGCGACCCGCGCGCCGATTGCGGCGGGCAGGCCGTAGCCCATCGTGCCGAGCCCGTGGGATGAGACCCACCGCCGCGGCTCGGTGAACGTCCAGTACTGGGCGGCCCACATCTGGTGCTGGCCGACGCCACTCGTGACGATGGTCTCGTCGGGCGTGGCCTCGTCGAGCGCCTCGACGACGAACTGCGGCTTCAACGGCTCGTTGTCCGGGGCCGCGTAGTCCATCGGGTAGTCGTCTTTCCACGCGAGACACTGGTCGACCCACTCGCGCGCGTCGGGGGCCTCGTCCAGTTCGGCGTCGACGCGCTCGATGGCGCGGCCGGCGTCGCCGACGACCGGGTAGTCCGCGTGGACGTTCTTCGAGATTTCCGCCGGGTCGATGTCGATGTGGACGACCTCCGCCTCGGGCGCGAACGTGTCGATGCCGCCGGTCAGGCGGTCGTCGAACCGCGTGCCGACCGCGATGAGACAGTCGGTGTGCGTGATGGCCATGTTGGCGTAGCCGGTGCCGTGCATCCCCGCCCACGACAGGCAGAGTTCGTGGTCCTCCGGCATCGCGCCGATTCCGGGCATCGTGGTGACGACCGGAATCCGGTGTTCGGTCGCGAACTGCCGGGCGACCTCGGTCGCGTCGGCCTTGACCACGCCGCCGCCGAACAGCAAGAGCGGTTTCTCCGCGCGCTCGATTGCCCGCGCGGCCGCCTCGACCTCCGAGTCGGCCGGGTCGGTGCGGGCGCGGCACGTCTCTGGCGGCTGTGCCGGCCCCGGCTCGCGGTCGGTCTCGTTGAGCGAGACGTCTTTCGGGAGGTCGACGAGCGTCGGGCCGGGGCGGCCCTCCGCCGCGAGCGCGAACGCCTCGCCGACGGTGTCGCCGACGGTGTCGGGCGACGAGGCGAAGTAGTTGTGCTTCGTGATGGGCGCGGTGACGCCCGTGGTGTCGGTCTCTTGGAACGCGTCGGAGCCGACCATGTCGGACGGGACCTGCCCCGTGAGCGCGAGCACCGCGTCGGAGTCCATGTTCGCGTCGGCGATGCCGGTCACGAGGTTCGTCGCGCCCGGACCGGACGTGGCGAGGCAGACGCCGGGGTCGCCGCGAACGACGCCGTACGCGTCGGCCGCGTGCGCCGCGCCCTGCTCGTGGGCCATCGTCATGTGACGGATGTCAGAGTGGTACAGCGCGTCGTAGATCGGCATTATCGCCCCGCCCTGCACGCCGAAGGCGGTCTCAACGCCGGCGTTTTCGAGGGCGCGGACGACTGACGTCGAACCCGAGGTAATCTCGGTCTGCGTCTCGGTCGAATCGTCGGCGGCTTCCGCCGCGTCGGGGTCGGTCGTGGCTGCGGTTCGTTCGCTCATGTGTGGGCTCCGTGGTGTGTGGTCGGTCGTCGATACGGACTGTCTGGTGACTGCGTGTGGTGCTGGTGCGCCATTGTGGGGACTGCGGACGTGTCTGAAAACGGTGCGGATACGCGGGACGGAGAGATGGTGTGATAGGGGGCTATGCCCCTACAATAATGAGCGACCGAATCGCGCCGACGGCGGCGTCGCTGGCCCCGGCGTCCGGGGTCGCGCGAACCGCGTGTTCGTCGTGCGAGGTCATCGTATGCAACACGTCCGTCCCGTCGGTAATAATGCTTTCGCGGCGGGCAACGATTGCACGCCCGGTGGGAGGTCGAACGCGTGCAGGGCGGTCGCCCCGTAGGGCCACAGCCCGGCGCCATCAGGCGCGGACCTCCTCCTCCGTGTCGTCCTCGTGGGTGACACCCACGTCGCGGGCGAACACCTCGAGCGTCGAGTCGTCGACGCGTTCTTTCTCCGCGCCGTGGTCTTTGACGCGGCGGGTGACCTCCCGGACCTCGGCGTCCGAGGGCTCGAACCCGATGTCTGCGAGGCGTTTGCGTACCGAGTGCGTCCCCGTGTGCTTACCGAGTACGAACTCGCGGGTCGCGCCGACCATCTCCGGGGTCATGACGCCCGGTTCGAAGGTGTCGGCGTTCTCGATGACGCCGGCGGCGTGGATGCCGCTCTCGTGGGAGAAGGCGTTGCGGCCGACGACCGGCTTGTTCGCCGGGACCGGGATGTCGGACGCCGCCTCGACGACGCGAGCCAGCTCGGTTATCTTCGTCGTGTCGATGCCGGTGTCGACGCCGTAGAGGGATTCGGCGGCCATGACGACCTCCTCGTAGGCGGCGTTGCCGGCGCGCTCGCCGATGCCGTTGACCGACACCTGCGCCTGTGCGGCGCCGGCCTCGAAGCCGGCCATCGCGTTCGCCGACGCCAGTCCGAAGTCGTCGTGCGCGTGCACGTCGATTCTCGCGTCGGTGTGTTCTCTGACCGTCGCCACCATGCGGGCGAATCGAGTCGGCGTCGCCACGCCGCAGGTGTCCGGCAGGTTTATCCAATCGACGCCCGCCTCGGAGACGGCCTCGACGACTTCGATGAGGAAGTCCTCGTCCGTCCGGGTGGCGTCCATCGGCGAGAACATTACTTCAACGCCCGCGTCGCGGACGTGTTTGACACTGCGGACGGCCCGCTCGACGGCTTCCTCGCGGGAAGCGTGCATCGAGTCGGCCAACTGGACGTCGCTGGTGCTCACGAACGTGTGCACCATGTCCACGCCGGAATCCAGCGCGGCTTCGATATCCTTGTCGACGACGCGGGCCAACCCGCACGTCGTCGCGTCCGTCGAGGCAGCGATATCTGCGACTGCCTCGAACTCCGCCTCGGAGTTCACCGGGAACCCCGCCTCGATGACGTGGGTACCCATGTCGTCGAGGGTCTCGGCGATGTCGCGCTTTTCCTCGTAGCTGAACGAGGTTCGCGGTGACTGTTCGCCGTCGCGGAGCGTCGTGTCGAAGATTCGTACGTCTTCGATTTCAGATTGTTGGGCTAATGTGCCCTGGAAGAACTCGACCCGCCGGGGAACCCGACGAATCCTCCGTGTCTTTGTGAGACATCGTGTCAGTCACGTGCTCGAACTCCTATTTAAACGTTTCTCCCCGACAGTATCACGAACGTTCAGGGGGTGTTGCGTGACAACCACTCTCGAGGGTAATCGCGGTACCTAAACGGCCTTATATTATATCATGACATATGTTGACTTGATATATGCGCTCACTGTTCGATAGCCCCGGAACGATAATACAACCAAATAGAGTTTAGAAACAAAATTTAGTACCCGGTGCGCGCACCGACGACTGGACAAACGTGGATCGAAACACGACTGTCGTATGAAACATGATAGCAATACTCTCGTTGCGTGCTCGACGGCGGGCTCGCGGCCCGACCGAACCCTTTTCTCGTCGCTCGACAACCGGGCGGGTATGGGCGATTTCAATCTCAACTTGCAGACGGCCGAAGAACACCTCGACGAGGACGACGCCGAGGGCGATGTCGTCCTCGGCGTCCTCGACGACTCGACCCCGCCCGAAAAGTGGGTCCAGTCCGTCGCCCACGGAAACGTCCTCTTTCTCGCCATCGAAGGCGACCTCAACAAGCTCGCGTCGGGCTTCGCACGCGACGTCAAAGACATGGGCGGCCAGCTGATGCACTTCCGGAAGTTCCTCATCGTCTCCCCACCGGGCGTGGACATCAACACGGACGACCTCTGACGGACCGAGGCGAGTCCAGCCCCCTCGGTCGACCCGACGTACCGCCGCCGACGACCCGACGTACCGCCGACACAGAACACGACAACCGGGTGCATCGGCCGCGGGGAGAGTCCTTATCCGGCGCGCGCGCCAGGATACTGGCATGCCAATGAAAGGACGCGGCACCGCCGAACTCCGCGAAATCGACCGATGGGACCACGGCGTCGGCTGGCTCGCACACCCCGACGAGACCATGCAGCGCGCCAGCCACGCCGTCGCCGTCGACGGCGACGTGTGGGTGTTCGACCCCGTCGATGCCCCCGGTATCGACGACCTGTTCGCCGAGTTCGGCGACGTGGCCGGCGTCGTCGTCGGCCTCGACCGACACAAGCGCGACTCGGCGGCCATCGCCAACCGCCACGAGGCCCCCGTCTACGTCGCCTCGTGGATGACCGGCGTCGCCGACGAACTCGACGCGACCGTCGAGCGCTTCGGGGCCGACCTCGCCGACTCGGGCTTCGAGGCGTTCCGCCTCGTCGACCGCTCTCTCCCGCCGTGGCAGGAAGTCGGCTTCTACCACGAGGACTACGACCTGCTCGTCGTCCCCGAGTCGGTCGGCACTGTGGACTACTTCTGCGCCCGCGGCGAGCACCTCGGCGTCCACCCGATGCTCCGGCCGTTCCCGCCGCGGCGCGTGCTCTCGCGCTACGACCCCGAACGGCTACTCGTCGGTCACGGCGCTGGCGTGCCCGTGAACGCGGGCGACGAGCTTCGAACCGCACTCGGAAACGCCCGGCGAAACCTCCCGAGCGCCTACGCCCGGGCGTTCACCTCGATGCTCTCGAACTGATGCCCGACGATACGACCACCCCCGGCGACGAGCATCTCTCCGGTGCGGAGCCGACGCCCGACCGCACGACCGACGGGGAAACCACCGAGACCGAGACCGAGACCGAGACCGAGACCGAACGGCGACGGGTTCACGTCACCCGAGGACTCGTCGACCTGCTTCTCGACATGGCCGAAGACGCCGAGCCGTCGTCGGTGAACCTCGTCCTCGCACCGACGCCAGCGGGCCAGTTCGACGCCGACCTCGGGGTCGACCCGGAGACGCCGGTACTCACTCACTTCTACATGGCCGAGGCCGGCCAGTCCGTGAGCGCCGTCTTCGGGATGGACCTCGGAACGCCCGCCGGGCGCGGCCGCGCTCGGTTTCTCACCCACCCGCAGGGACCGTTCGAGCTCACGGAACGCGACGACCTCGCGGCCGTGGTGCTCCTCGCCGTCCCCCCGTGGGAGCGGCGGACGCTCGCCGCCTTCGACCGCGCCGGTCGGAAGTTGGAACTCGCCGTAGTCGACGCCGAACCACCGCGAGAAGAACTCGACTGAGCCGACCGTCTCCGGCCGACTACCTAATCAAGGAGGGAGTCCCGCCCTTCAGGGTGGGCGTGAATCCGACAACTGGGGCGATTCTCACGAACGACGCTCACTCCGTGGTATCCAAGTCATTCGCTGCGTGAAGCAACATTCCCTCCCACGTCAGGCCGTGGTCGTTCTTAATTCGACTCAACCGTTCATGCACGTCGTCGTCGACGACAACGTGGATGTTCTTCGCCATGCATACATACAAATTCTAAACATAAATTAGTCTTCGGATACAACGTCCTGTTGATGAAGCGCACCAACGAGTTCGTCGTACGCCCTCGCTCCAAGAAGGACGAGGAGTTACTTCGACACCTGTTGGACGCTTCTGCCGCTCTCTGGAACGAAATTAACTACGAGCGCCGCGAGAACTACGCCAACCCCGACGCCGACGTCTGGGACATCAGCGAGTACCGCGGACGCTACGGCGGGACGCTCGGTGCGTCCACTGTCCAGCAAATCGAGCGGAAGAACCGCGAAGCGTGGCGGTCGTTCTTCGCACTCCAAGAGAAGGGCGAAGCCAATGGCAAACCCGGCTTCTGGGGGAGCGGCGACGACCGCGAGCTCCGTACGTACATCCGGAACACGTCGTACTCGGTCGAATGGGGGGAATACTCTCGTCTTGAGATTCTCGTTGGTCAAGACCTGAAAGACGAGTACGGGCTTGGATACCACGAGCGCCTTCGACTCGAAGTTCGGGGCGACCCGAACTGGAAAGAGTACGACAAACAAGGTCGGTTAGAACTGTATCACGACGAAGATTCAAACGAGTTCAGGGCCTTTCAGCCCGTCACTATCGACACTTCTCGGCTGGCACAACCACTGGCTTCGGAAGAAGCCGCTCTGGACATCGGTGTGAACAACCTCGTCGCGTGCAGCACGACGACCGGCCAGCAGTACCTCTACGAAGGACGCGACCTGTTCGAGCGTTTCCGCGAGACGACGCGCGAGATAGCGCGTCTGCAGTCCAAACTGGACGACCAGCGGCGGTCAAGCAACCGAATCGACCGACTGTATCGGCGTCGGACGCGACGGCGAGACCACGCTCAAGACGCGCTCGCTCGCGACCTCGTCGAACGTCTCTACGACGAAGGTGTGGAGACCGTGTACGTGGGCGACCTGACGGACGTTCTCGAAACGAGCTGGTCCGTCCAGGCGAACGAGAAGACACACAACTTCTGGGCGTTTCGGCGGTTCATCAACCGACTCACACACACCGCCGAAGAGTACGGTATCACGGTCGAAGTGCGTTCGGAGGCATGGACGTCGCAGACGTGTCCGAACTGCGGGTCGGCCGACCGGACAACGCGACACCGAGACACGCTGACGTGCGAGTGTGGCTTCGAGGGCCACGCAGACCTCGTCGCGTCCAAGACGTTCCTGAGACGTCATCAGAACTCAGAACGTTCTGATTGGCGAACGAGACACGCTGTGTCTCGTCAACGGCAGACCGACGTAGCAAGGCCGATGGCACGGCCTGTATGCCTCAAGTGGGACGACCACGAATGGTCGGAGTTACCACGCTCTCACCGTCCCAACGAGGAGCATACGAACCCGAAAGTTGCCTCCGTGGTTCGGTAGTCGATACCACCAGCGAGAGGAAACCCTGTCGTTCACGGCGGGGAGGATGTCATCGCAGGTACCCGAGGTCAGTGAGCTGTTCCGCTATCTCTTGGAACTCGGCCTCCGAGAGGTCGCCGCCGGAGCGCTCGTGCTGGATGACGATACTGCGCAGGAGGAATCGAACGAGATCGCTCGTGCTCGAGAAGGTGGTTCCCTCGATGGTGTCGTCGACGCGAGCGGCCAACTCCTTCGGGATCGAGACCGTCGTGTACTCGGTCATGGCTCGACCGTGGCACCCGGCGAGGTTAACCCCAACGGTGGCGACCGCGACCGCTCGTCCGGTCTCCCGGCGCTCACCGGCGATATCACCGAAGGTCGGGGGTTTTTCCATGCGGGACATCCTATACACGTTCGATGGCCGCGAGACCGCCGCAAAACGATACGTCGGAGCCGAACTCAATCGAATTCGGTATCGCCGCGCTCGCCGATGACGTCGACACCGCAGACATCGACTACCCGGCAGACGCAAGCGAGATCGTGCGAGCACTCGACGACGTCGCCGTGCCGATTGACGCCGCGGGCAATACGGTCGCGATCAGCGACGCCCTCGCCGCCGCGCCGAAAGACCGATTCGACTCCCGCCGCGACCTCCTGGAGACACTCCACCCGGTGTTCGAGGAGTTCCGCGCCAAAGCGTCGAAGAGCCTGATGGGTCGGCTTCGTTCCCTCGTCCCGTTCTAACGGCGGCCTCGGTCGAATCCCCGGTCTCGACGGCCGGCGCGACCCGGCGCTCACTCCAGTTCTTCGATGCGCTTCATCTGCTCGCGATGCAACGACAAGATGAGGTCCGACAGCACGCCGAACATCAGTAGCTGCACCCCGAAGAGGATTCCCGCCATGGAAACGACGGCGATGACCTCGTGGGAGACCGAGCGAACGACCCACTCGTAAGCGACGTAGAGAGCGAGACCGACTCCGGTCGCAGTCGACGCGAACCCAACGCTTCCGAAGTAGAACAGAGGGTTGTTGGTCTTGGCGCGGCGGTACAGTTCGAGAAAGATGATACCGCCGTCGCGGATCGGGTCGAGGTTCGTGTCCGACCCATCGGGCCGCGGGTAGTAGGTCGTGGGGACAACCGTCGTCTCGATACCACGCTTCGCGCACTCGACGGCCATCTCTGTCTCGATGCCGAAGCCGTCGGAGGTGAGCGTCATGTCGAGAAACGACTCGCGAGTGAACGCCCGGTAGCCGCTGAGGATATCACGGAAGTCCTGACCGTGAATGAACGCGAATGCCCGGTTGATGATGCGGTTTCCGACCCTGTTGAGCCGCGTCATCGCGCCCGGCCGCATGTCAGCAAAGCGGTCGCCGATGACGTGGTCGTACCCCTCGGTGAGTGGTTCGAGCATCTTGGCGGCGTCCGTCGCTTCGTAGGTTCCGTCGCCGTCGAGCATCAGGACGTACTCGGCTGTGACGTAGTCCTCGATGGCTTCTCTGACTGCTTGGCCTTTCCCCGACCCCGACTGGACGACGACATGAGCGCCGGCGTCTTCGGCAATCTCACGCGTTCCGTCCGTCGAACCGCCGTCGATGACGAGGACGTTTGTGAATCCCTCGTCCCGGTAGTCTGAGACGACGTCAGCGACAGTTTCCGCCTCGTTGTAGGTGGGGACGAGGATACAGACGGCGTCGGGGGTGGGCATTGTTACTGTGGTGGTTGAGGACTTCTCAAAAGGGTTTTCTCTTTAGCTGATTGAGTCGCTAAGCCCCCTTCCTCAAGGAGCGACCGAAGAGAGTGAGAAGGAGGGCATACAGCGTTCACGAGAGCAAAGCTCTCGTGGGCGAACGAGACGCCCTGCGTCTCGTCAACGCCGCACAGTTCTCAAACATGTTCGACGCTCTGCCCACAGGCCAACGTTTCACGATAACTATTATGCGTGTATCGTGCATACTGTGCATTACGGTGAAACGGAAGACAATCACTATTCGCGAGGACCAAAATGCATGGATTGAGGACCAACATCTCAATCTCTCGTCGTTCGTCCGCGAGCAGTTGGACGAGTTAATCGAGGAACGAGAGTAACGGATGTACTACGCCTACAAGTACCGTCTCAAGCCGTCCGACGCCCACCGCGAGAAGTTGGACCGCCACCGAGACATTTGTAGGCAACTGTACAACCACACGCTCTACCGCCTCAGCGAGTACCAAGGCGAACACGGTGAACTGCCGTCCATGACCACGCTTCGGTCGGAACTGCCCGAGCTCAAGAAGTGGTGGGACGGCCTCTCGGACGTGTACTCGAAGGTTCTTCAAACCGTCGTGGAACGCCTGTTCGACAACCTCAAAGGACTCTCCAAACTCAAGGAGAACGGCTACGGCGTCGGCCAACTCAAGTGGAAGCCGCCACGGGAGTTCCGCAGTTTCACGTACAGTCAGTCTGGCTTCAAGCTCGACAAGAAGGGCGGTCAGACTATCCTGTCACTCTCGAAACTCTCGGATATACCGATCCGTCTTCACCGGGCCATCCCCGACGACGCCACCGTGAAGCAGGTCACAGTCAAGAAGGAACCGACGGGCGAGTGGTTCGCTACGTTCGGCGTGGAAATGGACTGTGAGCCGCCCGAACCGCCTGAGAATCCCAAGAAGTGTGTCGGTATCGACGTAGGAATTCTCAAGTACGCCCACGACACCGACGGCACTGCGGTCGGGTCGCTCAACCTCTCCGACGAGCGCGAACGGTTGGAGCGCGAGCAACGGAAGCTATCGCGCAAACAGCACGGGTCGAACAACTACGAAACGCAACGGCGGCGAGTCGCGGAGTGTCACGCCGACCTTCGGCGGAAACGTCGTGACTTTTTGCACAAGCTCTCGGCGTACTACGCTCGAGAGTATGACCTCATGGCTGTCGAAGACCTGAATGTGAAGGGGATGATGGAGTCTCCGTCGAACAGTCGAAACACGGCGTCTGCCGCGTGGCAGACGTTCCTCTCGTTGCTCGAATACAAGTGTAAGCGGGAGGGGACGCACTTCGTGGCGGTCAACCCGAGAGGGACGACTAAGGAATGCGCGGCGTGCGGTGTCTCGACGGAGAAGCCGTTGTGGGTGCGTGAACACTCCTGTCCCGCCTGCGGGTTTGAGGCGGACAGGGACGCGAACGCGGGGTGGAATATTCTTTCTCGCGGCCTCGAAGACGTAGGAGTGGGATACTCCGAATCAACGTCCCCAGAAATCGATGATTTCTGGTGCGCGAACGAACCGCTCCGCGATTCGTTAACGCCTGTGGAGACTGCGCTCCCTGTGGATACACCCGTATCTGCAAAGCGCGTCGTGGAAGCAGGAAGCCCTACCCTCAAGCGCGAGCCGTCAGGCGAGCGGTAGGGTGGGGTAGTTCACTATCAAGGGCACGGCTTAGTCGCGAACCTGACGAGTCATTCTCTGTCGAGCGTGCTACGCTGTGGCAGTTGACGCTGTGTGAGATGACGCCGCCAATAACGTAGTATTCTCACGACCATGGGAACCCCTGTTTCATTTCCAAACTGTGTCTGTTTGTGTCTCCTCGTCCACTGGGTTCAGTCAGGGAGGTTTCCTACGAGTGCTTCTCACGTGGGCAGTTATCGATCCATGACTACCGCCAATATGCCGTGTGTGGGTCGCAACTATAGTAGAATCTGGAAGTCTTTGCGGGTCCACCAGCCGGAAACGGTCGTATCACGCCGACTCTCAGTAATACAGAGACAACTGTGAGTAGGGCACCGTCTAGTTAAGGGATGAACAGGTCGAAGAGCTAGTTTCCTATGCTGCTCAAAGACCTGCTCAGCGAGAGTTTGGACACAGCTACGCTTGAATGTTGGCAGCGCGAGCGGACGGCGACGCCCGTCAGGGCGTTCGCCGTCCGGCTCCATGCTGCCGGTCTTTCACTCAGAGAGACAGAAGCGATTCTCCAGCTACTCGGCGTGGAACGCTCGTTTCAAGCAGTTTTTCAGTGGGTACATCGACTGTCTGACAGCGTTTCAGACCCGCCGAAGGCGACGCCGAGGCGGGTCGCAGTCGACGAGACCGCTGTCAAAATCAATGGGAAGTGGTCTTGGTTGTACGCTGCAATAGACCTTGACACAAAAGTGATTCTTGACGTTGCGCTGTTCAAGCGTCATGGAACTGATCCAGCAGCTGCATTTCTCCACGGAGTCTGTGAGAAACACGACTGTTCAGAGACGGTGTTTCTGGCTGATGCCTTCGGATATCGGACTGCCTTCTCTCGATTAAGGTTGAACGGTCGGGTCGACTACACAGACCGAAACCTGATTGAAAAGTGGTTTCAGACGTTCAAAATGAGAGTCGACCGTTTCCACAATTCATGGGTGGGCAGTCGGCTGAGCGTCCGCCAGTGGCTTGCAATGTTCGTTCACTACTATAACTATCAGCGACCGCATCAATCGCTCGACGGACGACCGCCAGCTCAAGAGGTTAACTAGACAGTGCCGTGAGTAGATACTTCTGGAGATTACTATAGTTGGTTAAAACCAGGCGTCGATGATGGCGTGATCCGAGAGGCCGTGCAGCCCCAACGAGAGCAGAGCAACATTTGACAGAGTTTCATCGAAAACCTATCAAGTGCCTCAACCAAGTCAGTTCGTCATCGAAATTTCTGCTCTGCTGAATAGCGACGTCCGAACTGGGATGAATCAACAGCGATTGTGGGACCACGATGCTCACCCGCTCACAAGCCGATTCACATTCTGATCGTCTGTCTACTCACCGCTATTCAACAGAGCAGAAATTTCCACTCTTGAATCCAATCTCTCGACAGTGCGTTATTTCGATCGGCAGATCCACGTCAGTTCGGAACAATTTATCAAAAGATAAATCCACAAACAGAGTAGCGATACGAGGTCGTAGTCAGCGAAACCGCCACACCCTTCTGGGGCAGCAACTTCGTCTTAATCACCGACAGCACCTTAGTGACGTGATTACTTTTGTCCTGAAACGGGGATCTTCAGGATAGCCCATCGCTGATTCCCCGATTTATTTCCAAGTTCTAACAGTTCATAACCGACGCCGTCTAATGTTTCTCCAGATCCAGATAAGAGAAACTACAAGTGATGAAAGATCCGTACTGAATCTCTAGAAAAAGTATCGATGTCCAATCAGAGGTCTACTAAGGTGTTGGCCACCGTCTCATGGAGCGTTAAAGGATAACCAAAGGACTGTCACCGAAGAACCACCCAAATTGAATATGGATGTGGTTGATATCACGGTAACCAGTGGCTAATTCCAATATCTCGGCTATGTTTGAATTCATCAACGCGACTACGCCAATACTCACACTATGAAGACGGAAGAACTCGGACAAGAATTCGCAGAGAATCCATTTCTCTTCGCGGGGTATCGTGGACTTTTTGCCAATGAAAATGATGAAGTAGTTCCTGAGGAGAACACCCTCCCGTTTCTCCGTACGGTACTGTTTCTACCGGCTATTTTTGGGTATCTCATTTACCAAAGAGTGACAACATCGTTGACTAGCGATACCTTCTCACCCTCTCAATACGGCCACATTATTTCGATTACGTCAACGAGTGAGTACCGTTCGTACACCCTAGTTGAGGTCGCCAAAGAACTCGAAGCAAAGGGAGAGGATGTTCTGTTTTTGTGCTCGCCAAGCGGTGAAGGAAGAATCGACGAATGGCGCGGGATCGCTGAAACAGTCTCCCACAAACAACTCCACGGAACAATCAGCCTACGAACGCTTTTCAATATCCCAATTAAAAGTTTCAGAGACACATACTACTTGTGGACAGAACTCTCAACGGAAAATATCGATAGGCGTACTTTTGTCTTTGTGTTCAACCTAATCATACTAGAGTACGTTAAATACCACAGTATTGAGCCAGTGACGCTTGGAGAACCGAAGATACATACATTGAAACCGATGCCTTACTTTCTTGAATCGACAAGCAAAGAGAACGTCTACGTGTATCAACACGGAACGCAGGTTGCCTACCCCGAACAAACGTGGCCGGGGATCGAAGATGGACAGCGAGATATCGACCTCAAGGCATCGGTTCCGTACTACGTTCCCCTTACGTACTTCGTCTGGGGTGACGCGTGGAAAGAGAACTTCAAACGACTCGCTCATCCAGACTCTACTGTCGTTGTAACCGGTAGCCCTTGGTACGACAGCCTAGCTTCGATGAACCAACAAGAGAGTTCGAAAGACATCGACGTTCTGTTTATCAGCCAATCACATGCCGTACTCGAATCGAAACTCACACAGTATGAGAAAATGGTCGAGATGCTCGTAGCGATCTGCGCCGAGCGCGATCTCGAACTCGCAGTAAAACTTCATCCCCGCGAAAGTGTCGAATGGTACGAAGATCGGGGGATAGCGAACTACGTCTGTGAATTCGACGACATTGATACGGCACTGGTTCGATCGAAGGTCGCAGTGACCGACACGTCGACAGCATTCATAGAGGCGAACGTTTTTGGCACACCAAGCGTCGTTGTCGATATATCAGAACGAGGGTTACAAGAGATCGGCCCCACTAAGAACGTCTACTTCTCTCAGTCATTACGCGGACTGGAAGACGATTTATTGGACGCATTAGAATCACGCCCGGTAGAAACAGAGAATGGAAGAGAGTTAGTTCGCGTCGGAGATTCGGTGTCTCGCCTTCTGCAGTGCATTGGTTGAACCCACATACAGACGGTACAGTTGATGATCTCTCATATTGGAGGTCAATTCACTCCTTCAAGAATTGGATTGTAGTAGTTTGATTCAGGAGAGTACCCTCACCAATTAAATTAGTTTGGGCTAGTGCGACGGTAGTGTTTAGTTTGGGGCATTGAACCACGCGGCAAATGCTTGGAGCCAATTTTCGGCAGTTTGGGGCTCAACGTGGCTGAAACAGTTCGAGAACGAAGATGTATGGCGCTTGAGTTCTCGAAAAATTCGTTCGATGGCGTTCCGATTTCCATGTCGCGTAGTTTGAAATCGGAGACTAGCTCTGGCCAGTGCAGTGTGGAGATGTTGAGCGCCATCGACGAGAAACACGGCAGATTCGACATCGTGTTTCTGGCGGAGTTCTCGCAGGAAAATCTCAGTTAATGCGGTTGTTGTCGTCGAAAAGAGTCGGAAATGGAGCAACTCGTTTATGTCAGGATTAACTAAACATAACCAGCGCGACGACCGAACCATTCCATATTCAGAGAACATTTGCCTCTTAGATTTTTAAGCCTGGGTAGGGACTATTACCTATGGAATGTCATTTGGATAACGTCTTATTGATAATTTTTGACACATTGAGGGCAGACTATCTGTCGTGTATCAACAGCGACGCAGAGAAGGAAACACCGAACCTAGATTCATTTGCGGAAGATAGTGTTCTCTTTAAGCAAGCCTTTGCGACAGCCCCAGAAAGTGCATCATCACATGCAACAATGTTCACAGGGCTGTATCCAAGTAACCACGGAGTCGCTTGTGATACTCCACAACCCCCGTTACGGGATGATGTGCCCACCGTTGCGGAGTGGTTAGGAAAGCACGGTTTCGATACGTACGCTATTCCGGGGCCAGCAAAAGCAGGGTCAGATTATGGTTACGATCGAGGATTTGACGAATTTGTCGAATTCTACGATGAACTTGAACTGTTATTCACATTTGACGGACTAAAGGAATGCATTTTAGATCCGCGAATCGGACGCCATACACTAAGGGCAATAACTAATGGTCCAGACAACTATGGGCGGTTGAAGTTTGAATATGCGCTTGATGCGATGTCTGATGAACTTGACCAGCCATTTTTTTTGATGATGAATCTCACTGGGTGCCACTCACCATACCGAGCACCGAGACCCTTCATGGAAGAGGCGACGTCGAAACTCTCACGCTCTAAATACCAGTTTATAGAAAAGATCCGACAAGAACTCGGGCAGGGAGTAGGAAGGTTTGACGACTCAGATGTCGATCTTGAGAAGATTTGGAATTTCAGCGACAGTATCGACCGTTATCTCGCAGATTCCAACTGGTTAAATAAGAACGAAATAGAGATCTGGAAGAGATGGTACACAGCAGAGTTAGCATACTTAGACGAACAGTTTGGTTGGTTTATCGAAGAATTCAAAAAGCTGGATGTTGCTGACGATACAGCCATTATCTTCACTGCGGACCATGGAGAACTCCTTGGAGAACACGGCTTAGTGTACCACAATAATTTTTTGTTCGATGAGCTCTTACACGTACCGCTAATTGTCTCGGGCAAGGGAATACGATCGGAAGTGAGGAATGATCTGTGCTCACTTGTCGATTTATTTCCGACAATCTGTGATTTGACTGACGTAGAGTCTCCGTCGTTACTTGACGGAGAATCAATCTTCGACAGTGATGAGCGTTCCTACGTATTTGGGGAAATTGGTGAACGAGACATTAGTCTGAACTACAATAAGGAATATATGAGTCCGGAGCGGAAAGAATACTTTGACGCCGGAAAAAAATGTATCCGAGACCACAAGACGAAATATATATACTATTCTAACGGTGAACGAGAACTCTACGACCTATCTGAGGGAGAGACACTGATCGACGAAGAAAATCCTGCGGAGTATCACAAAGAACTTCTTTCAACTCTGGGTGAAGAGTTCCAGAGACCCAGTGAAGAATCGGTCGAATTAAAGGAATCAACCATCAGTCATTTGCAGAATCTTGGATACAGGTAACGAAATAAGACCGAAACAGCGTTTCACATCGATAGCCCAAAACTTTCGGATATGGAAACGCACGTTAAGATATTCAACCAGTCTGATAGAAACAGGCATCATACTCAGACAGTCTCAAGGAACATTTTCATTGACTAGTTCAGAAACTTTAGAAGCTTTTTCAGCTACTTCGTCATTTTTCTCTCGTTCCACCCCATCAAGTGCACGGCATATTATTTCATTTGTATCTTTGGAAAGATTAAATGGATTGTAAACGGGCTGGTTCAGATCCAAATGTTCAAGTAAACCCTGTATCTTATGCGTGTTTCCGCCAAACAGAACTAGTGTTGCACCACCTCTCGCGGCGAATATACTAGGATGCCATCGACCACCTACATACGCAGAGGCATTTCCGATGAGGTCGATAGCGGCTTTGTATGATGCATCCACTGGAACCAATGGAATATCATGTGACTTGCTAATCTGCTGTAAAAACTGTTCGTCAGCGCGGGCTGAGCTCGTTAGAATAACTTGTGTTGCTTGATCAAGCTGTTCGACGATATCTCCGATATCTTCACTGGGGTCAAACGAGGGTTTGAGATTGAACGCCGAACTGCCACCGACTGCTACATATGGGTCGCTTGGGTCAAGATCAATTTCTGGGTCGCCCAAGGTAGGAATCGCTCCACTAGAGATTGCATTAATTACATCCCGCCGGTTTCGGGTCGGTTCGAAGAGAAATGCCGCATCAGCTGAAAGTACAGATTGAACCTCAACCTTGTCAGGAAAATGACGAAGAGACACAGGTTCGCGGAAGGCGACAGTATCAAACTTTGGATAAGCTTTTTTTGCGATGTGTTCGACGACCGGGTCGTCCAGTTCGACTGAGTGATTGACTAGGTGGGTTGGCTTCCCCAACTCCGAAGAGAGGTAGCCGATGTAGAGCAAAAAGCGTGCCTGTCGTTGGCACCCGTGGATACTACCTTCTCCATTTATCACAACGTGGTCAACAGCAGTAATTCGATCAACGAGTTCTTTGTGCCGTTTACCACTAACTGCTTTCTTGACAATCGAATCGAGTTCTGATGCCGTTGTCGGAATGTTATCAAACCACTCTTGCGGAAACATAACTCTGCCACGATTGTGAGACGTCCTGAATCCGCGATTAATTCCAAAGATTCCCAAACGGTACACCGACCGAAAAACAGTCACCAGATTCGGGATCCGAATCCTTGGACGTGAGTTTGATATCTCATCTAGGAAAATCGTATCAGATATTGTATAATTTGACTTTTTCAAAGCACTTCTCAGTGCTGCGGTAGTCGCCTGAGAACCCCAATTTTCTTCACGAGAAGTGTCTGATACGAAAAGTACATCCATACCCTGGAATCACCATACAGCAATAAAAACTATTTTGTTACGTAGGTCGGTCAGGGGTTAATATCTCGTTATTTAATCCCTTCGCTCATTAAATCGTGAATATGGAGGATTCCGTCGAATTTGCCATCGCGCTCAACCACGAGTTGTGTGATACTCCGATCTTCTAGAAGTTGCAACGCAGTCACGACAGAGTCGGATGGACTAACCGAAATTGGGTCACTCGTCATGACTTCCCCAGCAGTCGTATCGTGGAAGTCGAAACCAGTCTCAATGAGTCGACGAAGGTCACCGTCGGTGATTACACCCTCAACTCCACCGTTTTTGTCGGTGATGACTGCGATTCCTTTGCCACCCTCACTCATCTTATAAATTGTCTCGACAAGAGAGTGAGATTCCGAGACCGAGTCAATGTCGTCACTCATCACATCTTCGACGGTGAGGAGCAGTCGTTTCCCGATAGTGCCTCCAGGGTGGAAATTCGCAAACTGTTCCTCGTCGAAGTTACTGAGGCACATGACTATGTTGGCGATGGCGTCTCCAATTGCCATCGTTACCGTCGTACTCGTCATCGGAACGAGGTCAACGAACGCACCCTCTTCATCCACTTTCGTGTCGATATGAACGTCTGCCAACTGGCCTAACTCGGACTCTGGATCCGACGTGATTGCGATGGTCGTCGCCTCAAACGAGTTCGCAAAGTATGCCAAATCGACGACTTCAGACGTGTTCCCACTGTTCGAAATCAGAATAACGACGTCATCCTCGGAGATAACTGCCAAGTCACCGTGTTGTGCTTCTACAGGGTGGATAAAGAACGATGGCTGACCAATACTGGTCAATGTTGATGTGATTTTCTTCGAGATATCACCAGACTTCCCAATACCGGTCACAATGACGCGGCCACCACTATCGTGAATGACATTAGCAGCGCCCACAATGTCCGAAAGGGAGTCAGAGTCAGCGAGTTTCGTTAACGCGGTACTTTGGGTACGAAGCGTCTCAACAACGAGTCGTTCCATTTCAGTTTTTGACTTGCTCATCGATGGCTTTGACTGCCCGAAGCGTTTTCTCGGCATCCTCGAGTGGAATCTGGGTCGCCGAGTCACTTTTCGCCGATTCTGGTTCTGGATGTGCTTCCATGAACAGTCCGGCAATACCGACTGCTGTCGCGGCCCGTGCAAGTGGGAAAGCGAACTCTCTGTTCCCTCCAGTTGAGTCTCCACGGGAACCCGGCCGTTGGACTGAGTGTGTAGCGTCGAAGACGACCGGCTGACCAGTCTGTTTCATCACTTCGAGGTTTCGCATGTCTGCGACGAGGTTGTTGTATCCAAACATCGCACCGCGTTCACAGAGCATCACGTCCTCGTTCCCCTTTGATTTGGCTTTCTCAACAACGTTGGTCATCCCTTCGGCTGAGAGGAACTGCCCCTTTTTGATGTTGAGCGGAACGCCCGTTCGTGCTGCTTCGACGATCAGGTCCGTCTGCCGACATAAAAATGCAGGAATTTGAATCACGTCGACGACTTCAGACACCGGTTGTGCCTGTTCTGATGTGTGAATGTCGGTCAATACAGGGACGTCAAGTTCTGACCGAACACTATCGAGGATTTCCAATCCCTTTTCCAGACCAGGCCCTCTGTACGATTCGACAGAGCTTCGGTTCGCCTTGTCGAACGAGGATTTGAACACGTACCCGATTCCCAATTCGTTTGTTATTCTTTTGAGTTCCCGGCCAACTTCAAGCGCAATCTCTTCTGATTCCAGTGCACACGGGCCACCAATCAAGACCAGCGGATCGTCATTCGAGGCAGTGAAATCACCAATATCAATTTTCATCGACTTATCTCAAAGATATTTTTCCACGCGTTGAATATCTTCCGGGACATTCACTTCTGCACCAAGGTATTCGACTTCCACGGTCTGAACGTCGTAACCATTCTCCAACAAACGGAGTTGTTCAAGATCTTCTTGAGATTCGAGAGAGGACTCCAGTTCTGTGTACGTGAGGAGCTGCTGTTTAGTAAATGCGTACAGTCCAACGTGCTTCCACGCTTCGTCGACGGTTGCACGTGATGGGATTTTTGACCGTGAGAAGAAGAGTGCACGACCTGAGCAATCGACGACGACTTTCACGGTGTTCTCATTTGTTAGTTCTGACTCTGACTCGATAGCCGTAATGGGCGTCGCAATGCCAACCGGGTTCGACCGGAGTGCCTCAACCGTTGCATCGATGACTTGGGGAGAAATAAGTGGTTCGTCACCCTGAATATTGACGACAATCCCTGCATCCACGTTCGCGGCAACTTCTCTGACGCGATCAGTCCCGCTTCCGTGGTCTGAGGAAGTCATCCTCGCAGACCCACCAAACGATTCCACAGCCTCTACAATTCGGTTATCATCGGTAGCGACCACAATTTGGTCGATCGAATCTGCTTTCTGCACCTGTTCGTACACGCGCTGAATCATCCGTTTTCCACCAACCTTTACAAGAGGCTTTCCTGGGAAACGAGTAGAGGCATATCGCGCAGGGATAACACCAAGTACAGGAGTATCGTCTACTCTGAGCGTGTCTAATAGCTCACGCACTGCACCGTCACCACCGTTTGCAGTCGTAACGATATCAGCGAGTTCCCTAACCTCTGAGACTGCATCAGCAGGCGCTGCAGAGATACCCGCTTGATCCATCGCCCCCACGTCACCTTGTTCATCGGTCATAAAGACGACGTCATCAAGAGAGATTCCAAATTCGTCAGCCAACTCAGAGATCTTAGATTCCTTGTCACTCACACCTTGGACGACGGTTTTAACACCAAGTTCACTTGCACGTTGTTCTAATAATTCAGAACTTCGACCGGTGAGAAACGCAATATCACCACCGGAGGAAATCCATTGGCTTATTCCATAGCCGTCTTTGACGTCGAAAGATTTGAAAATTTCACCTGATTGACCAATATTGATTCTTCCATCGGTGAGGACACCGTCAACATCGAGTACAACGAGTCGGTTCATTGTGAACCAGTCCAAACTCGGATCGTGAAAATGTATCGGTCAAACAATGTAGTTCTCCAGTATAGTCACAGAGAGAGTAACCAGTGATACAGAACCGATTAATCTAAATGGATCTAAATAACTAGTTTGGTTAGTATAGTACTTCTGAACCTGGTCAATTTATTCCAGGTTCGCGCAACGAATCTATTATTGACTGTGATTTAGAATGGGTAGAGTTTTTATCTCGGCGGCGGCCACGGACATACTATGCAGATACTCGTGACAGGAGGTTCAGGATTTATTGGCAGCCATTTGGCTGAATACTTCGTCAACGAAGGTCACGATGTGGTCGCTCTCGATGTTTTGGACCCCTTCTACAATCTCGAACTTAAGAGACAGAACCGCAAGGTGGCTGAGCGTAGTGCTGAACAGACGAACGGAAGCTACACGTTCATCGAAGGGAGTGTCCTAGATACTGACCTCGTTGGAAAATTGGTATCAGATACCGATGCTATCTTTCACCAAGCAGCGCAGGCAGGCGTTCGAACTAGTGTGAGAAACCCAACAAAGGTACACGAGATAAACGTTACAGGAACGATGAACTTGCTCGAAGCCGCACGGGATACGGAACTCACTCGGTTTGTCAACGCAAGTTCGTCGTCTGTATACGGGAAGCCGAAGGCGTTGCCGTACGATGAGGAACACCCGACAGAGCCAGTTAGCCCATACGGGGCTTCGAAATTAGCAGCGGAACACTACACGAGAGTTTATCACGAAGTGTACGGAGTTCCAACGGTCTCACTCCGCTATTTCACAGTCTATGGGCCACGGATGCGACCAAACATGGCGTTCACAAATTTTGTATCTCGATGCATTCATGGAGAACCACCGATAATTTTCGGCGACGGGTCACAGACGCGGGACTTCACCTACGTAGAAGATATTGTCGACGCCAATGCACGTCTGTTGGAATTAGACAACGCCGATGGAATCGTCCTTAACATAGGCAGCGGCGACCGAATCACGATCAACGAACTCGCCAAGTTCATTCGAGACGAGATTAACCCCGACATCGACATCAGATACGAAAGTTCGCGAGATGGGGATACAAGACACACCCACGCCGATATTAGAAAGGCGAACGAACTCCTTGGATACGAACCAACCGTCTCAATCAAAGAAGGGGCACGCCTGTTCGCGGACTGGTATCGAAACAACGTTGATTGGTACGACGCGCTCGTTCGACAGTCTTAATCAGTGGGTTCGAAACCACGTGTCTGAGTCAGAACTCATCAACGAATATATCATCAGAATAAACCCATTCCGGATTAAGAGTCAGGACGACGATACACCGTATTCACCACAAGATAAACCACGTCGGGACCGATATTCTGCACCACGATGAGCAACAACGGGCTGAGTATCCTTCATTTAGTAACTTCGGAAGAGATTTTCTTTCAATACCAGATAGATGTCTTAGAAGAGAAGGGAGTTGAGTGTACGGTTCTTCCGGTTCCTGGTCAGGATCAAATAGACGGAGATATGGGGGTGAAACGGGGTCTCAAAGAGTATCTGCAGTACTTTCCGAAAGTAAGACGACAACTCCGTCGAGGAGGGTTTGACCTCATTCACGCGAACTATGGGTTAACAGCACCATTTGCAGTCACGCAATTTAGCCTTCCGGTCGTCCTAACCCTGTGGGGTTCGGACGTAATCGGGTTCGACGGATTCGTGACGAAGACGTGTGCTTGGCGGTGTGATGCTGTGACTGTCCGAAGTAAAGAGATGCGCGATCTGCTGGGTCGGAACGATGCACACATTATCCCAAGCGGAATCGATATGGAGCGGTTTCACCAAATCGACAGAGAAGAAGCCCGAAAGCGGGTGGGGTGGGATATCGACGGGATATATATTTTGTTTCCGTACTCACCAGAGTATAAACGAAAAAATTACCCACTTGCACAGTCAGTCGTCGAAGATTGCCAAAACGAATTTAGCAGAGAGATACAGCTTCAAACTATTTCTGGAATCCCACACAACGAAGTCGTATACTATCTCAATGCTGCCAACGCAGTACTGGTCACGTCAGACCATGAGGGGTCACCGAACACTGTCAAAGAGGCACTCGCGTGTAACGTCCCCGTCGTGTCCACAGATGTCGGTGATGTGAGAGAACGGTTAGACGGGGTGACCCCGTCAGGAGTTGGAACGACGAAAAAAGAGCTCGTCCACTTGTTGCGAACGGTTCTTGAATCCGGAGCACGATCGAATGGTCGTGAGAACGTGAGAGAAGTGAGTTGGGACCGGATTGGGGACCAATTAATCGAGATCTATAGACGTGTCCTCAACTAACGGGTAGAGTGAAACAACCCATTCGTCTCTGGCTATCGGGTTCGTCGCACAGTTCTCACCCCCCGAGTTTGGTAGTCACTGAAACCACATACATGGAAGCACTTACCTAAGGTCAGTTGGAATCGGAGAAGTAGCGGTTACACTTCAAAGAGATGTACTCACTTTCGCAAATTCGGAAAGGGATCAAGTGGGGTCTCGAAAGTCCGTCACTCGTGTTTCGAGAAGCGAATCGTATTTATTACGGTGTTCGAAAAGGGTTCGACTACAATCACGATGGAACATCTGTCCTTGACGAAGATTGGGACACTCTAATCATTCTCGACGCCTGCAGGTACGATATGTTCTGCGAGGAGAGCACCTTCTCGGGACCAATCGAAAAGCGAGAATCTCGAGGGTCGCACACATCTCAGTTCATTCGCGGGAATTTCGACGGACGGACACTCCACGATGTCGTGTACACGAACGGCTCACCGCAACTCGAAAAGCGCCGTGACGAGATTGATGCCGAATTTCACGCGGTGAGTAACGTATGGAACTCTAATCGATGGAATGATGACTTAGGGACTATTCCTCCAGAAGACATGACCGATGCGGCGATTGAGGCCCATCAGGACTATCCAAACAAACGCCACATCGTCCACTACATGCAACCACATTACCCATTCTTTGAATCGGACATTAACAGGGGAACGAACTGGAAAGAACGTGGGAAATTTGATCTCTGGGACCAACTGATTCGTGGTCGGTACGAGGTGTCACCGGACAAAGTCTGGGAAGCGTACCGAGATACACTCAGGAGAGCACTTCCAGCAGTACAGGAGTTGTTAGATGAAATTGACGGTCGAGTTGTCGTTACCTCTGACCATGGAAACATGATTGGTGAACGAGCATCGCCGATTCCGATCAAGGAGTGGGGACATCCAATAGGGATATACACGGACGAGCTCGTGACTGTTCCTTGGAACGTCCACGACGATGGGACACGGAGGAAAATCAAGGCTGAGAGACCTCAATCTTCCGAGAGTTCCGTAGAAGATACAGTCGTCACTGACAGACTTCAAGACCTTGGATACGTTTGAACCAAGGCGATGTCTGCTTGTTTCTGCACGGACATTCGTTGAACATCGGTTCGTCTTGACGACTTATTTGCCGTCACATCCATGTGGACAAGTAAGAAGCTGTAAGGGCTACCCGATACGTACTGACGACTCACGAGGCGAGCCAAAACTAATGGATAAACTGCGCCGAGTAATGGAAATTGTTCATCGACACGGTGTGAGAGCACTGCTTAGAAAATCTCTGGATTACGCGGTGCCATACGCTTGGACGCAATTAATCTCACTACTGGGAGTCAACATCCATCGGAGTTCGAAAGTTTCGATGGGTGCTGAGTTCAAAGGTACCGACATCACCGTCGGCAAAAAGTGTAAACTCCGGTCGGGAGTAAAGTTAATCACCTACGGTGGGCATATTTCGATTGGAGACAATTGCACAGTAAACCCCTATACAATCCTATATGGCCAAGGAGGACTCGAGATTGGGGACGGTGTGCGTATTGCTGCCCACACGACGATTGTTCCCGCAAATCACATCTTTGACGATCCTGACACGTACATCTACAAGCAAGGTGAAACCAGGGAGGGTATCGTAATAGGAGACGATGTCTGGATCGGTGCAGGCTGTCAAATCTTGGACGGAGTGACGATTGGTGAAGGTTCAGTTATCGGTGCAGGCAGCGTTGTCACTGAATCGGTTCCGGCGTATTCAGTTGCCGTCGGGAGTCCAGCGAGAGTGATTAAATCCCGTTTGAAACAGTAATGTCCGCGAAGACCCTACTAAGATCGGTAGGTGGTCCACCCGGTATCCACCAAATACAACACCCTCACCGAAACGTCAGTGTGAGACTTCTGTCGCACATCAAAACCTCGAAGAATTAATGGACACTTCTAAACGGCGTTCACACTGAGTAGAATAGTATGCGAATCGGTCAAACGTCGTTTATATTCTTTGTCTCAAAATTAGTCGCCTCACTGTTGGGGTTCGTAGCAACCATCTACTTTGCACGTACTCTCGGACCTGATGTGTTAGGATATTATGCGTTGGTAGTCTCGCTCGTTGCGTGGATTGAACTCGGAGGGCGTAGTTTTTCTACTGCTGTAAAGAAGCGAATTAGCGAAGCTACCGACCCAAATCAATATTTCACTGCTGGAGGTATAACGTTGGTTTTTGTCGGATCACTTGGAATTCTGTTGATACTCGTTTTTCAAACTCAGATAAATAACTACGTCGGAGAGAACGTTGCGCTGTTCGCGGCAGCGCTACTGGTTGCCAATCTCATCTATGTATTTGTAAGTGCCGTTCTAGAAGGTGAACGTCAGGTACATATCTCCGGAATACTCGTACCACTGCGTACGGGGATCCGGAGTGCCGTGCAAATTTTTCTGGTGTTGTACGGCTTTCAACTCGTGGGGATGCTTGCAGGATATCTCATCGCGGGGATCGCCACAGGGATTATCGGGTTTGCCTATATCTCGTCCAAATTTGAAATTCCGAAGAAGCGTCATTTCAAGAGTATGTATAACTATGCTAAATTCTCTTGGCTTGGAACATTAAAAGCAAGGACGTACAACGATGTAGACATTATTGTCCTAGGTGCATTGACATCTTCGACGTTCGTCGGGATATATTCAGTCGCATGGGGGATATCCAAGTTCATGGCGGTTTTCGACAGTTCCTTACGTTCTGCACTCTTCCCAGAAATCAGTAAAGCGAAGGTCGAAAATGACGAACAAATCGCCGGAAAGCTCGTGTCAGATTCGCTCCGGTATAGCGGATTTGTCTCTATCCCAGGATTATTTGGTGGAATGGTTCTCGGCGATCAAATACTGCAGATATACGGCCCAGAGTTCGTCCAAGGAACAACAGTTCTCAGCTTGTTGATTTTGGCGACGGTTATCTACGGATATCAAACGCAGCTTACGAACGCAATTGATGCCCTAGATCGTCCAAAGATTTCCTTCAATATCAATATTGTATTCATCTTAACAAATGTCGTTCTGAACGTCTTGCTAATACCCATCGTCGGTTGGGCCGGTGCAGCAGCTGCAACCGTCCTCTCAGCATCGTTGGGCGTGGTACTCGCTTTCCAAGCCCTCACAAATTTACTCGAATTTGGAGTGCCAATTAATGAAATCGTTTACCAAGTTGGTTCGGGACTCTTGATGTCGGTTGTCGTCATCGCCTTACAGGATGTGTTGGTGACCACACATATTGTGGATAGACCGACTGGGAGGCTAGTTATCCTCATAATAGCTGGGGCACTGGTGTACTTCTTGACGTTGTTGGCCATATCACGGGATTTCCGTAAAACAGTAGATTCGAATCTACCGTTCAAAGTCCCATTCGTCCATTAGGAACATCCATTCGGCAGAGATAAATCAATAAAATTAATTGTCTCCGCTCGCCTCAGCAGAGAACCTATTAGTATGCTTGATAATATGCTCTGTATATGCAAGCAGTCGTTCTCGCCGCTGGCAAAGGGACTCGCCTTCGGCCTCTCACCGAAAGCAAGCCTAAGGGAATGGTTGAAGTCGACGGCAAACCCATCCTCACACATTGTTTTGACCAATTAGTCGAACTCGGAGCGGAGAAGCTCGTTGTCGTCGTCGGATATAAAAAAGAGGTTATCATCAGCCACTACGACGACGAGTACCGTGGAGTTCCCATCACCTATTCCCACCAGCGTGAACAGAAGGGTCTTGCACACGCCCTCCTAACTGTGGAAGACCATGTTGATGAAGATTTCATGCTTATGCTCGGCGACAACATCTTTAACGCCAACTTGAGCGACGTTGTCAAGCGACAGCGTGAGGATCGCGCAGATGCTGCGTTCCTCGTCGAAGAGGTGGAGTGGGACGAAGCCTCCCGCTACGGCGTCTGCGTAACCAACGATTACGGTGAGATCACAGAGGTTATCGAGAAACCCGAAGAAGCGCCGTCGAATCTCGTGATGACTGGGTTCTACACGTTTACCCCTGCAATCTTCTACGCGTGTCACCTAGTTCAGCCTTCGAACCGTGGCGAGTACGAGATCAGTGAAGCAATCGACCTGCTCATTCGCTCTGGGAGAACGATTGACGCGATTCGTATCGACGGCTGGCGGATGGACATCGGCTATCCAGAAGACCGAGAAGAGGCAGAACGGCGTCTCCAATCGGAGTAATCTGAAACAGGTACGCTATGCGTTTGTCTTCTCCACAAGGTTCGGCGTCAATAGACCGTACACGTAACCAAATCCAACCGCCGCAGTGAATACGAAGATAGCAATTAGCTGTTGGGCTTTCGCCATCGATGGCTCTTTGACGAGATTTTTGAGTCGGTTAACGACATAGACGAGCATCAAGTCCTTCAGATACTCGTTTTTGTCATCTGATGCTTGCGGGTACAACAAGTCCATCACACGCTTCGAGTAGCCCTGCCAGAACGAACGAAAGACGAGCCAGTCGAACTTAGTTCGATACTCGAAGAGTTTGTGGTTTACGCGCGCTTTCTTATTGTAGATAACGCGTTTGCCCGTCTGCTCGTGGATACGGATACAGACAGGTGCTTCGTGTGCCTGTACGTGTTTATCACCTTTTCGACCGGTGTTCGTGTCGTAGCCGCCTACTTCGAGAAAAATGTCGCGCTTGAACGAGATATTCGAGCCGTAGGTGTTCCGAATCTCCTCCATATGTTCGCCGAATCCACGTTCGTCACAGCCGACGAGCCAGTAGAACTCTTCAGGGAAAAAGTCGGGTTTTTGGGCGACCCAGTCTGGAACGACGTGACCACCGACAGCGACAGCTTCAGGTGTTTCCTCGTAGGTCTGGATGAGTTTCTCTATCCAGTCGGGTTCCGCCGTCGCGTCGTCATCGATCATTGCAACAATTTCACCGGAGGCGATTTCTGCCCCCTTTGTTCGACTATAAGAGATACCTTGATTCTCGTCGTTGCAGTGGATAACGACATCGTCGATGTCACCGAAGTCATCTTGCACGCGGGCGAACACCTCTTCGTTTCCATCGACAACGATGACGATTTCGAGGGGTTCGTAGGTCTGTTCGAGGACACTCTCGACAGTCTCGGAGAACGACTCGTACCGTTCCATCGAGTACGTACAGACCACGACGGAGACTTTCATAAGTCGGGGTTACCGAGGAGTCACGAATAAGCATTGTCCTTCGATATGTGACTAGCTATTTCTACAGACACAGACTATCACAAGGCTTATGAACGGCTTGGCGGTTGTTGCTCACAATGAGCGACGAGCAAACAGAGTATTCGCCCTCCATAGCGGATCTCGCTCGCGACTGGTATCACATACCAGTCCTCTCGACTATTATCCTCGTCATGCTGTGGATACGCCTCCGCAGTTATGACGCGTTCATTCGAGGGGGCTCGGTATTCTTCTCAGGAAACGACGCCTGGTATCATCTTCGTCAGGTGGAATACACCGTCCGGAACTGGCCCACCACGATGCCGTTCGATCCGTGGACTGAATTCCCGTTCGGCCGGACCGCAGGCCAGTTCGGGACAATTTACGACCAAATCATCGCGACCGCCGCGCTCGTCGTCGGTCTGGGAAGCCCGTCTTCAGATCTTGTGGCTAAGACGCTCTTGGTAGCTCCGGCTGTCTTCGGTGCGTTAACCGTTATCCCAGCCTACCTTATCGGGAAACGTCTCGGTGGTCGCCTCGGTGGTCTCTTTGGTGCAATTATTCTGATGCTTCTCCCAGGAGCATTCCTCCAACGTGGACTCGTCGGGTTCGCAGATCACAATATCGCAGAACCGTTCTTCATGGGATTTGGTGTCTTGGCGATCATGATCGCTCTGACGGTTGCGGAAAGAGAGAAACCCGTCTGGGAACTCGTTGAGGCACGTGACCTCGATGCGCTCCGTGAACCCCTGAAATGGTCCGTACTCGCCGGCGTCGCAACGGCCATATACATGTGGTCGTGGCCACCGGGAATCCTTCTCGTCGGTATCTTTGGCCTCTTCTTGGTCCTGAAGATGGTCTCCGACTACGTCCGCGGTCGGTCACCCGAACATGCTGCGTTCGTCGGTGCTGTCTCGATGGCAGTCACTGGCATGTTGATGTTTATCCCAATTGAGGAGTCGGGATTCGGTGTGACCGGCTTCAGCTTCCTGCAACCAGTGTTCTCACTCGGTGTAGCCCTCGGTGCTGTGTTCCTCGCTGCACTCGCCCGGTGGTGGGAATCGAGCGGCGTCGACGATCGGTACTATCCTGCAGTGGTTGGCGGAACCATGCTTGTCGGAATAGTGCTGTTCTCTCTCGCCCTCCCGAGTGTTTTCGATTCGATTGCACGCAACTTCCTCCGCACGGTCGGGTTCAGCGCCGGTGCTGCGACCCGAACCATCAGTGAAGCCCAACCGTTCCTCGCAGCAAACGTCCTCCAATCAAGCGGTCAAACTGCTGTCGGCCGTATCATGTCGGAGTACGGTTTCACCTTCTTCACAGGTGCTCTCGCAGCAGTTTGGCTCGTCGCTAAACCACTTGTCAAGGGTGGGAACTCGCGGAAGATCGGCTACGTCATCGGGAGCCTTGCCCTCATCGGAGTACTCTTCTTGATACCGGCGCTTCCGGCAGGGATCGGGAGTGCCCTCGGCGTCGAATCGTCGCTCGTCAGTCTGACCATCGTCACCGCACTCATCGTGGGCGCGTTGATGCAAGCCGACTACGAGAGCGAACAGCTGTTCGTCCTCGTGTGGGCAGCGATCATCACTTCGGCAGCGTTCACGCAGGTTCGTTTCAACTACTACCTCGCGGTGGTCGTCGCGGTGATGAACGCCTACCTCCTCCGAGAGGCCCTCAGAATCGACTTCATCGGCCTCGCGACTGTCGATCGCCTCGAGGACGTCTCGTATGGACAGGTCGCAGCGGTCGTGATTGCCGTCCTCCTCATCCTCACGCCCGTCCTCATCATCCCGATCCAACTCGGTAACGGCGGCGTGTCTCAAACCGCCATGCAAGCGTCCCAGACCGGCCCAGGGACCGTCACGCAGTGGGACGGGAGCCTCTCCTGGATGCAGAACAACACACCCGCGGAAGGCGAGTTCGGCGGCGCGTCGAACCGGATGGAGTACTACGGAACGTACGAGTACGCAGACGATTTCGACTATCCGGACGGTTCGTACGGCGTTATGTCCTGGTGGGACTACGGTCACTGGATTACCGTCCTCGGCGAGCGCATCCCGAACGCGAACCCGTTCCAAGGTGGTGCCACCGAGGCAGCGAACTACCTCCTCGCCGAAGACGAACAGCAGGCTGAATCGGTGCTCACCTCGATGGGTGACGACGGCGAAGGCGATCAGACCCGCTACGTCATGGTCGACTGGCAGATGGCTTCGACCGACTCGAAGTTCAGCGCGCCGACCGTCTTCTACGACGAGTCGAACGTCTCTACGTCGGACTTCTACAGTCCGATGTACCGCCTACAAGAACAGAACGGGCAGACGACTATCGCCGCCGCATCGAACGTCAAAGACCAACGCTACTACGAGAGCCTGATGGTTCGGCTCTACGCGTACCACGGCAGCGCTCGCGATGCGTCGCCGGTCGTCGTCGACTGGGAAGAACGCACGTCCGCCGACGGCTCGGTGACGTTCAAAGTGACGCCCTCGGACGGGCAGGCGGTCAGAGTGTTCGACAACATGAGCGCCGCCGAGGAGTACGTCGCGAGCGACCCGACCTCACAGATCGGCGGTCTCGGCACGTTCCCCGAGGAGCGCGTTTCGGCACTCGAACACTACCGTCTCGTGAAGTCCTCGAACAGCTCGGCGCTCCGCTCGGGGTCCTACCAGAACTCCATCGTCAGGGAGGGCAACACCTACGGCATCCAGCCACAGACGCTCGTCCCCAACAACCCATCGTGGGTCAAGACGTTCGAGCGTGTCCCCGGCGCGACGGTCGAAGGCAGCGGTGCCCCGGCCAACGCGACGGTGACCGCGCGCGTCCAGATGCGCGACCTGACCACGGGCACGAACTTCACCTACACACAGCAGGCGCAGGCCGACGCCGACGGTGAGTTCGCGATGACGCTCCCGTACTCCACGACCGGCTACGACGAGTACGGCCCGGACAACGGCTACACGAACGTCAGCGTCCGCGCGACGGGCGGCTACGCGTTCACCGGGCCGACCTCCGTCGCCGGGAACAACACCATCGTCAGCTACCAGGCAGAGAACGTCACCGTCGGGGAGGGCCTCGTCAACGGTGCCGAAGACGGTGCCGTGCAGGTCACCCTCGAACGGAACGAACAGGAACTCAACCTGCCCGGAGACTCCGCATCGGACGACTCGCAGACGAACGAGTCGACGTCGGCCTCCGTCTCGGCGTCAGTCGATGCCGGCGCGGTCGCGGTCGCTCCGTAACGGAACGAACGGCGACGCCGACGGCTTTTTCTCGTCTTCTGTGAGGTCGATTTTCGAACCGACCGTCGGTTAGCTGAACACACACCGAAGAATCCGTTCGAGAGTAGCCTTCGGAGCCGACGCAGACGGTCGGCTCGTGAGACCGATTCAGAGAGCGACTCGTGGGAGAGCCTTAGACGAGCGACTCGTAGTCGATGCCCTCGCGTCGGGTTACGATGCGGCGGCCGTCGATGACGATGGGCGAGCGCATGGCGTCGAACTCGTCGTCGAGCGCCGCGAACTCGTCCCAGTCGGTCGCGACGAGCGCCGCGTCGGCGCCCGCGAGCGCGTCGGCGGCCGAGTCGGCGTACTCGATGTCGGGGAATCGCTCGCGCATGTTCTCGGTTGCGACGGGGTCGTAGCCGACGACGCCGGCTCCGGCGTCGAGGAGGGAACTGATGAGTAACGTCGCCCGCGACGTCCGGACGTCGTCGGTGCCGGGCTTGAACGCGAGCCCGAGCACGGCGACGCGCTTGCCGCCGAGGTCGATTCGCTCTCGGAGGAGGTCGAGCAGTCGCTCCGGTTGGCCGTCGTTGACGTCGACGGCGGCCTGCAACAGACGTGGTTCGTAGCCCCGACCGCGGGCGGCGGCGATGATGGCGGCCGTGTCCTTCGGGAAGCACGACCCGCCCCATCCGAGACCCGCACCGAGGAACGCCGACCCGATACGGGAGTCGAGGCCGATAGTCTCCAACACCTCCGCGGAGTCGACGCCGAACTCCTTACAGATGTTCGCGAGGTCGTTGGCGAGGCTGATTTTCGACGCGAGGAAGGCGTTGTTGGCGTACTTTATCATCTCGGCCTCGCTGATGCCGGTCTTGACGACCGGCGGGTTCCCGGCGCGTTCGACGAGCGGGGCGAACAGTTCGTCTAACTGCTCGTACGCGCGGTCGGTCTGTGCGCCGAGGACAATCTTGTCCGGCGCGAGGAAGTCGTCGACGGCGGTGCCTTCGCGGAGGAACTCGGGATTCATCGCGATATCGAACCCTTCGCCGACACGTTTCCCCGACGCCTCCTCGATTCGCGGTCCGATGACGTCGACCGTCGTCGTCGGGACGACCGTGCTCTTGGTGACGACGAGGTGCGGGCCGTCTTTCCGCGCCAGCGTCTCGCCGAGCGACGTCGCCGCGGCCTTCATCGCGCCGAGGTCGATACTGCCGTCGTCGTTCGACGGCGTCGGCAGGGCGAGGAAGGTGGCCTCCGTGTCGAGAATCTCGTCGTAGTCGGTCGTCGCTCGGAGTCGGTCTCCCGCGTGCCGTTCGACGAGTTCGGCCAGACCGGGCTCGTGAATCGGGCACCGGCCCTCGTTCAACGCCCGAACGATATCGTCGTCGATGTCGACGTTGACGACGTGGTGGCCGAGCTCCGCGAAGCAGGCCGCGACCGTCGTGCCGACGTACCCGCTACCGATGATGCTGAGCTTCATTGACAGAGCTGTGCACGCCGTGAGCTTTGATTCTTTCCGAGTACGGTTCACACCCGAGCGCGCCGCAACGTCGAACGGTGGACTGATATCCTCGCCGAGAGAGCATCCGACAACGAAATGTCGAGGAACTCAGACGGGTCGACAGCCCGTTTCTCGTGGCTTCTCATCTACCTGAAAGGCGTCTGTATGGGTGCCGCCGACGCCGTTCCGGGCGTCTCGGGCGGAACAATCGCGCTCATCACGGGGATTTACGAACGGCTCATCGGCGCGGTGACGGCCATCACGCCCGGCCGCATCAAACGCGTCCTCGGCGTCGTCGTCCCCGGAGGCCGAGCCGACGCGGTCGCGGCGATGCGCGAAATCGACATCGGCTTCCTGCTCGCGCTCGGCGCGGGTATCGCCACCGCCATCGTGTCCGTGATGCGCGTGCTCCACATCGCGCTCACCGACGCGCCGGTGCCCACCTACGGCTTCTTCTTCGGGCTCATCGCCGCGTCGGCGGTCGTCCTCTATGCCCAAGTGTCGCTCGACGGCCCGCGTCAAATCGCGGCGGCCGTCGTCGGGTTCGGCCTCGCGTTCGTCGCCTCGGGCGGGAGCGGCGGCGCGTTCGGGCACTCGCCGCCAGCGATTGCGGTCGCCGGCGGAATCGCCGTCAGCGCGATGATTCTCCCCGGCGTCTCCGGGTCGCTTCTCCTGTTGATTCTCGGGCAGTACGAGTACATGAACGCGGCGCTCAACGCGTTCATCGACAGCCTCCTCGACGTCGCCGGCGGCGCGCCGCCGTCGGTCGTCGTCGAGTCGGGCACGGTCGTCGTCACGTTCATGCTCGGAGCCGTCGTCGGCCTGTTCACCATCGCGCACGTCGTCCGCTGGGCGCTCGAACACTACCGCCGGGCGACGCTGGCGTTCCTCGTGAGCCTCATCGTCGGGGCGCTCCGCGCCCCGGTGGTAGAGAGCACCGCCGCGCTCGTCGACGCGGGGCGGTCGTGGACGACCGAACTCTACGCCGCGTTCGCCGTGGCCGCAGTCGTCGGCGCGGCGGTCGTCCTGCTCGTCGACCGCTACACCGGCGTTATCGAGTCGTGAGCGGCGCGTCGTGGCGGCGCGACACGGCGGGCGACTGACGGGGGCTACGACGCTCCGTGTGCCTCGTGAGAAGGAAGTCGAGTTGTTCGGAGTCGGTGACGCGCCGGTCGCGCGAGTCGCTGGTCACTCGCGAGCGACGGCGATGTTCCGGACCGACCCGCCGCAGTCGGGACACTCCGACAGATAACTCGCGCTGACTGTTCGCGTGCGACAGGAGCGACATTCGTAATACCCCTCTTTCGGGTGATAGTCGTCGATGACTGAGTTATGTAGTACCATGATGTATGATACCATATCTTTCGCCGTAAGCGTTGTCCTGATATTCTCCGAATTACTCTAGGATATTAATATTAGATTCCGAGATTAGTGCCCGAGGTAGGGGAGAAGCCGACATCTCCCACAGTAGTGTTCAGTTTTCGAAGTGGGCGGTTTGGCTGACGCCGTTCGCGTCAGCGCCGGGCGACGCAGACGAACGTCTCGCGTCGCGTCTCGGCGTGAGAGACCGTAAATCCGACCGATTCCAGCGCCGAGACGGCGTCCCCGAGGCCGAATCGCTCGTCGAGCGGCGGCCCGTCGTCGCCCGAACCGGACGTGGACCAATCGACCACGACCACTGTGCCGCCGGGACGGACGGCGCGGGCGAGTTCGGCGAGCGCGTCGTCGGTGGCGAACTCGTGGTAGGTCATCGTCGAGAAGGCGGCGTCGAGGTGGCCGTCGTCGAAGGGGAGCGACGCCACGTCGGCCGTGACGAACTCGACGGTGTCGGGCGCGCCCTTCTGGCGGTAGAAGTCGTGCATGACCTCCTGTACGTCCACGGCGTAGAGCGTCCCGACGTGCGGGGCGACCTCGTCGGTGAAAAAGCCGGTGCCGCTTCCGAGGTCGGCGACGACGCTATCGGGGGCGACGCCGAGGTGCGAGAGGAGCTCCTCCCGGGAGACGAAGCGGAACCGCGCGGGGTCGTCCAGTTTCGCCGCCCTGTCGGCGTCGAAGGTGTGAAAGCCCATGCGCACACTCCGCACCCCGGCCCGTAAGTCCCATCGGTTCCGACCTGAGTCGTGTTCGACTCGTGCACATCCGTCCGCAGGTCGGTCGGCTGGCGGGGCGACGCGAGGCCCAGCGGCCGGCCGCGAAACTGCCGACGGCGATGGGCTTTTTTGCTCGGCAACCGGTCACACACGTATGGAACCCCAACTTCGACGGCCGACGCGACGCGTCTGCGAGCGCTGTGGTCGGGTGGAACGCTGGGACGACGACGCCGCGACGTGGCTCGTCGCCGAAGCGGACGGCGAAAAACAGGTCGGAAGCGCCTACTGCATCCACGAGTGGGACATCAACGGGCGCTTCGCCCCCTTCGAGGAACCGGCCTGAGACGCCGTCCGGCTCCGCTACCGGGCCGTTCGGGTCCAGTCACATCGGGCGGAGCGACTGCACCGCCGTAGTCTGCGTCGCCGGTCGATGTCGTCGGCCGGGCGGAGCGGGGCGGAGCGGAGCGGGACAGAGCGGTGCGGAGCGAGACAGAGCGGACGCCTACTCGTTTTCGCGGAGCGATTCGAGCACGGACAGCGTGCCGTCCATGTACGACTGGTCGAGCACCGTGTCGGCGGCCTCTTTGGCCACGTCGTCCGCGTTGGCGACGGCGAACGACCGCCCGGCGACGCCGAACGTCGAGGCGTCGTTCTCGCTGTCGCCGACGGCGACGAAGTCGGCCGGGTCGTAGTCGAGCGTCTCACAGACGTGTTGGAGGCCGACGCCCTTCTCGACGCCGCGAGTCTTGACGTGGTAGGCGAACCCGGTGTCGATGACTTCGAGGTCGAACTCGGCGGCGACCTCCCGGAGGAGCGCCTCGTCGGCGTCGAGGTTGACCGCGATTTCGGTGTCGCGCCAGCGGTTGACGGTGTCGGCGTCGCCCCACCCGAGGTCGCCGCCGCGCGCGATGAACTCGTCGGCGGCGGCCTGCGCGGCCTCGCGGTCGCCGGCGTAGGTCACCTCGCCGTCGGCGAGGACGACCCCGCCGTTCTCCGCGATGACCGTCTGCGGGAGCCCGAGGTAGTGACACAGCGAGACAGGGTAGGGAAACGCCTTGCCGGTGGCGAGGATGACGGGGGCGTCCCACGTCGGGAGCACTTCGAATGCGCGGGGGTCGAGGTGGCCTTCCGCGTCGGTGAGCGTCCCGTCGATGTCGAGTACGAGGGGCGGAACCATACCCGGAGTTGGGAGACGGGGGAAAAAGGTTCAGCGGTCGGGGAGAAGCGCGCCGCAGGTCGGGGCGAGGCGGGATGAGTCGGCGCAGGTGAGTCGGCGCGGGTGAGTCGGCCGAGTCGTCGCTCGCACAGTTCAGCGCTCGCCGTCGTCCAGCCCGCGGAACGCCAGCGTCGAGAAGTTCGGGACGGGCCGCGTCGCCGGCCGCCCCGGGCCGTCGGTGGGGTCACAGTCCGAGACTCGCCGGACGATTCCGAGGTCCGAAAGCTCGTAGAGGACGCGCCGGATGGTCGCGGGCGACAGCGACACCCGCGGCGACGCGGCGATGTGCTCGGTCGCCGCCGACACGGAGGCGGTCTCCTCGTCGTCGAGCGCGACGAACGCCCGAAGGACGCGGCGACGGCTCTCGGCAAGCGCGAACACGCGGCCGAGCGAACAGCCGTCGTCGGGGACGGCGTCGATGCCGGCGCAGACGTACTCGGTGTCGATGGTGTCCGCGCCGTCGGCGGCGGCGAGCGTTGCCGCCCCGTAGAGCGCCGACAGCGCGTCGTGGGCGTCGCCGTCAGCCCACTCGGCGACCTCGCGCGTCGCCTCGTGGGGAAGCGCGTTTCGGGTGACGCCGTCGGACGCGCGCGCGACGAGGATGTCGACGAGGCTGTGGCGTTCGTAGGCCGGGACGGCGATTGACGTCGCGTCGGTCGCGGCGGTGCCGCCGTCCGTCTCGCCGCCCGCACTCGGGTCGTCGCGGGGCTCGCGGCCGACGGTGAGCACCGAGAGGTGCGGCGACACTGACGCGAGCGTCTCGACCGCCGTCGCCGCGGAGTAGGTCTCCGGTTCGCCGACGTGGTCGACGGCGACGACCGTGTGTTCGTCGTGAGCGACACACTCCGCGAGCCGCTCGCGGAGCGCCTCGACGCCGACACCTTGCGACGGAACCGGCTCCTCGCAGAGCGCGTCGAGCGCCGCGTGGAGGAGCGCGAACTCGGTCGGGGCGTCACGAGAGTCGACGTAGGCGAACGAGGTCGTCGGCGTGGCGGCGGTGCGCGTGGTGGTGTGGATGACCGACCGTCCGGTGGGGAGCGCGCTGGCGAGGTGGTCGAACAGCGACGCGACGACCGCCGACTTCCCGACGCCCTTCGGTCCGTGGACGTGGGCGTTGGACGGCAGGTCGCCGTCGAACACGGGGTCGAGGTGGTCGAGGATGCGTTCGAGCGTCGGACCGCGGCCGGTCGGCTCTTCGGGGTGGGCTGTCGGGTCGAGCTCGCTCAGGTCCCGAACGAGTCGGGGGCGCTTCCCGCCGCGGCGTTGTCGCCTGGTGATTCTGTCTTCGAGGCGCATGGCGTGGTAGGTCTCTGGCCGACGGTATCCGGCGCACGCGTAAAAACCGACCACTCCCGACAACGACCCTGACAAGTGAGAACACGAAACACTGAAATCGGCCGTGACGGCCGCCTCAAAGCCAGTTGAGAGGTTCTGGTCCGCCTCCCTAATCGAGTCGAGCGTAACTAATTGGAACAATGATTTTGAATTATCGCCGTCGTTTCGATTCGGTGTAGAAACGCCGAGCTACGGCGTTCTACGGGCACTCAGATGGTAGTCTCGCGACTGAAGTGGTCTGTTTCGTGAGACGAACGGGACGCGAGACGAGTGAAGGTAAAATAAAGTGCCGTCGGTCCTACCTCACGAAAGACAGATGAAAAAATCGCCGAGCGTCCTCGTCATTGGCGGGGGGTCGACCGGCACGGGTATCGCGCGCGACCTCGCGATGCGCGGGCTGGACGTGACCCTCGTTGAGAAGGGGAACCTCACACACGGGACGACGGGGCGGATGCACGGACTCCTCCACAGCGGGGGCCGGTACGCGGTATCGGATCAGCCGTCCGCAAAGGAGTGTATTGAAGAGAACCGCGTCCTCCGGCGCATCGCGGGCCACTGCGTCGAGATGACGGGCGGGCTGTTCGTCCAGCGCCCCGAGGACTCCGACGAGTACTTCGAACAGAAACTGGAGGGTTGCCGCGAGTGCGGCATTCCGGCCGAGGTGCTGTCCGCCGAGGAAGCGCGCGAGATAGAGCCGTACCTCGCAAAGGACATCAAACGCGCCATCAAGGTCCCGGACGGGGCGGTCGACCCGTTCCGCCTCTGCGTGGCGAACGCCGCGAGCGCCGCCGAACACGGCGCGCGAATCGAGACGCATTCCGAAGTCACCGACGTGCTCGTCGAGGACGGCGAGGTCGTCGGCGTCGAGGTCACCCACCAGACCGGCACCGGCCCGTACGTCCACGGCGAACCCGGCGAAGTGGAGGAAATCCGCGCCGACTACGTCGTCAACGCGACGGGCGCGTGGGCCGGCCAAATCGGCGACTTCGCGGGCGTCGACGTCGAGGTCCGGCCGTCGAAGGGCGTCATGACCATCATGAACACCCGGCAGGTGGACACGGTCGTCAACCGCTGTCGCCCGAAAGGCGACGCCGACATCATCGTCCCCCACGAGACGACGTGCATCCTCGGGACGACAGACGAAGAGGTCGAAGACCCAGAGGACTACCCCGAGGAGGGCTGGGAAGTCGACCTGATGATAGAGACGCTGTCCGAGCTCGTGCCCATGTTGGCCGACGCGCGGACGATTCGCTCCTTCTGGGGCGTCCGCCCGCTGTACGAGCCGCCGGGCACCGGCACGGAGGACCCGACGGACATCACCCGCGAGTTCTTCCTGTTGGACCACGCCGACCGCGACGACCTCCCGGGCATGACGAGCATCGTCGGCGGCAAGCTCACGACCTACCGGATGATGGCCGAGCAGATTTCGGACCACGTCTGCGAGAAGCTCGACGTGGAGGCCGAGTGCCGCACCGCCGACGTGCCGCTTCCGGGAAGCGAGGACTTCACCGTCCTCCGCGACTACATGGACGACTTCGGCCTGCGGTCGCCCATCGGCCGCCGGTCGGCCCAGCGGCTCGGCTCGCGCGCCGACGAGGTGCTCAACAGCGTCGACCCCAACCCGGTTGTCTGCGAGTGCGAGGCCGTCACCCGCGCCGAGATTCAGGACGCCCTCGACACCGCCGGCACGGAACTCAACTCCGTTCGCATCCAGACGCGCGCCTCGATGGGCAACTGTCAGGGCGCGATCTGCTGTCACCGGATGGCGAACGAACTCGCCCCCGAGTACGACGAGGAGACCGTCCGGGCCTCTCTCGACGACCTCTATCAGGAGCGCTGGAAGGGCGAGCGCCACGCCATGTGGGGCACCCAGCTCTCGCAGACCGCGCTGAAGCACCTGCTCCACGCGGCGACGATGAACCGCGACGAGGACCCCGCGGCGGGCGACGCCGACATCGACTTCGCCGCCTTCGACGACGGCGACGCTTCGGAGGACGACACCTCGGGCGTCGCGTCCGGCGGGGCGGTCGCAGACGGTGGTCGAAGACGGACCGCGGACCGCGCAAGCGACGACGCGCCCGGAGGTGTCGATGGCGATAACTGACGACGTGCTCGTCATCGGCGGCGGTATCGCCGCCTGCACGGCCGCGCTCTCGGCCGCCGAGATGGGCGCTCGCGTGCGCCTGCTCGCCCACAAGAAGAGCACGCTCCGGCAGGCAAGCGGCCTCGTGGACGTGCTCGGCTACGCCGGCGGCGACGGTCCACTCTCGGACCCCTACGCCGGCCTCGACGCGCTCCCGGAGGGACACCCTTACCGCGTCGTCGGCGAAGACGGCGTCCGCGCCGGTCTCCAAATCTTCGACGAGGCGGTCGGCGACGTCTACCGCGGCGGTCACACCGACTCGAACGCGCTCGTGATGACCCACGGCGGCGCGGTGAAGCCGACGGCGCGCTACCCCGAGTCGGTCGCGCCCGGTCTCGCCAGCACCTCTGGCGACACGCTTCTGGTCGGCTTCGCGGGTCTCACGGACTTCGACGCCCCCGTCGCCGCGGACCACCTCGCGGCCGCCGGCGTGCCGTTTTCGGCCCGTGGCGTCACCGTGGAGTTCCCCAAGCGGTTCCGCGCCGACGCGAAGGTGACCCGGTTCGCCAAGGCGCTCGACCGCGACGAGGAGGTCAACGGTGGCACGGTCCGTTCGGTCCTCGCCGACACCGTCGCCGAGGAGATAGACGGCGAGTCGCGCGTCGGCTTCCCGGCGATGCTCGGCGACGACCACGACGAGGAAGTCCGCGCGGAGCTTTCGGACCGGCTCGGCGTCCCCGTCTTCGAGGTGCCGACCGGGCCGCCGAGCCTGCTCGGGCTCAAGCTCGAAGACATCCTGTTCGACGCGCTCGACGAGGCTGGCGTTCGCATCTCGACGGGCAACCCGGCGGTCGATTTCGAGGCCGCCGACGGCCGCGTCGAGACCGTCATCGTCGACCAGAAGAGCCGACCGACGCCCTACTCGGCCGAGCAGGTCGTCCTCGCGACGGGCGGCCTCGTCGGCAAGGGTCTCGACTCCGACCGCGAGTCGGTCACAGAGCCCGTCTTCGGCTGTCACGTGCCGCATCCCGAGGACCGCTACGACTGGTCCGAACCCGAGGCGTTCGGCGACCACGCGTTCGCGCGCTTCGGCGTCGTTCCCGACGACGAGCTTCGGCCGACCGACGAAGACGGCGAACCGCACTTCGAGAACCTGCGCGCCGCGGGCGGCGTCGTCGGCGGTGCCGACGTGGCGCGCGAGAAATCCGCGAGCGGCGTCTCCTTGGCGACGGGTGCCGTCGCCGGGCGACTCGCGGGCGAGGAGGCAACCAGATGAGTGACGCAGAATCCCCAAGCAACCCGACTTTGACCCCCGATGCACAGACAGACGACTTCGAGGCCGTCGAGGTGTTCCCCGACAGCACCGACATGGACCTCCGTCCCGGCGCGGACAACTGTTACAAATGCACCGCCTGCGACGTGTCCTGCCCGGTCGCGGAGGTCGACGACGAGTTCCCCGGGCCGAAGTTCCAGGGCCCCGAGCAGTGGCGGCTCAAGCGCAAGGAAGACGAAGCCGTCGACGACTCCATCATGTCGTGTTCGAACTGCATGCGCTGTGACGACGCCTGTCCCTCGGGCGTCCCGCTCAGCCAGATGCACAACACGGCCCGCGGCGAGTACGTCGACGAGGAGATGGACAAGCTCTCGCGGGAGTACATCCGCAACCGCATTCTCGCTAACTACGGTACGCTCGCCCAGCTGGGAGGCATGTTCCCGCGGTTGGCGAACGCCGTCATGGGCAACTCGGTCGTCCAGCGGATAAACGAGAAAGTGCTCGGCATCACGGCCGAGCGCGACTTCCCCGAGTTCGCCACCCAGACGTTCCGCGAGTGGTGGAACGAACGCGGCGGCCCGCAGGTCCGCTCCGAGGAGAAGCGCGTCGCCTACTTCCACGGCTGTTACTCCAACTACAACACGCCCGAGGTGGGCAAGGCGATGGTCCGCGTCTTCGAGTCGTTCGGCTACGAGGTCGTCGTCCCCAAACAGCGCTGTTCGGGGACGCCGATGTTCGCGAACGGCATGCTCGACGACGCCAAGCGCGCCGCCGGCATCAACGTCGACAACTTCGCGGGGCTCATCCCCGAGGGCTACGACATCATCGCGTCGTGTACCTCCTGTTCGATGTCGCTTCGACAGGAGTACCCCGAACTGTTCGACATCGACGGTATCGAGGACCTCTCGGCGCACACCTACGAGGCGCTGGAGTATCTGCGCATCCACGAGGACCTCGAAGACGCGGTTCGCGAGGCCTCGGTCGACGACCAGGCGTTCGCCTACCACGCGCCGTGTCACGGCCGCAATCAGGGCCTCGACCGGCAGGCGGTCGAGCTGTTCCGCCAGCTCGACGGCGTCGAAATCGAGGACGTCGGCGACTCCTGTTCCGGTATCTCCGGCACCTACGGCTGGAAGGAGGAAAAATACGACAAGTCGATGCAGATCGCCGCGGACATGTTCGACCACATGGAGCACGCGCAGGGAAGCGTCGGCATGACCGAGTGTCCAACCTGCTCGATGCAGATGGAACACGGGACGGGGTACGACATCAAACACCCGCTCCAACTCCTCGAAGAGGCACTGGTCTGACGCGCGCGCACGGCTGACGACCCGCCCTCGTTCGAGCGTCGGACCACTCGAACGTCGTCGCGCTCGGCGCGCGCGCCGAGTCGCCGGCGTTTTTGCGGACCATGTTGCCCCTAAATCGCCGTTTTTTGCCGTTACTCGGCGGACGCGGTCGTTTTGTCCACGGGACCATCCTACTGATTAAAACGTCCGAAAAAGCGCCCGTGTGAAATAGTACTCCCAGAAATAAAGCGCTTTAGGCCCCCTACATCGATTTTAGTCGTTGCATAATACGAGGGAGTAGTAAAGAAACATTTATCATATAATTTGTACACGTTTGTAGTGGTAGGACTCTCACACCGAGAGTTCGTATCGAGGTTGGTTAGAAATGTCAGGAGAAACTTACGTCGGTGCCATCGATCAGGGCACTACAGGCACGCGGTTCATGGTGTTCGACCACGACGGCAAGGTGGTCGCTAACGCTTACGAGAAGCACGAACAGATCTACCCAGAGCCCGGTTGGGTCGAACACGACGCAAACGAGATTTGGGACAACACGAAGAACGTCATCGACGCGGCACTTTCGAGCGCCGGGGTCGATGCCGAGCAGTTGGAGGCCATCGGTATCACGAACCAGCGCGAGACGACGCTCATCTGGGACCGTGAGACCGGACAGCCGATTCACAACGCAATCGTCTGGCAGGACCGTCGGACGACCGAACGCATCGAGACGCTCGAAGCGGACGGTAAGACCGACGACGTGCGCGCCAAGACGGGTCTCGAACCCGACGCGTACTTCTCTGCGACGAAAGCCGAGTGGCTACTCGACAACTCCGACCCCATCAAGCTCCAGCGCTCCCGCCCCGAGGACATCCGCGACCGCGCCGCCGACGGCGAACTCGCGTTCGGGACCATCGACACGTGGCTCATCTACAAGCTGACGGGGAACCACATCACGGACGTGACGAACGCGTCGCGGACCATGCTGTTCAACATCCACGACATGGAGTGGGACGACGAACTCCTCGAGGAGTTCAACGTCCCGCGGGAGCTCCTCCCCGAGGTCCGCCCGTCGTCCGACGACGACCACTACGGCGAGACCGACGCGAACGGTTTCCTCGGCGCGGAAGTCCCCGTCGCCGGCGCGCTCGGCGACCAGCAGGCCGCGCTGTTCGGCCAGACGTGTTTCGACGCGGGCGACGCGAAGAACACCTACGGCACCGGCTCGTTCATGCTGATGAACACCGGCGACGAGGCGGTCATGTCCGAACACGGCCTGCTCACCACTGTCGGCTTCCAGCGCTCCGGTGAGCCGGTCCAGTACGCCCTCGAAGGCTCCATCTTCATCACCGGCGCGGCAATCGAGTGGCTCGAAGACATGACGCTCATCGACAACGCCACCGAGTCCGAGAAGCTCGCTCGGTCGGTCGAGTCCACCGACGGCGTCTACTTCGTCCCCGCGTTCACGGGCCTCGGAGCGCCCCACTGGGACCAGCGCGCCCGCGGCACCATCGTCGGCATGACCCGCGGCACCCGCCGCGAGCACATCGTCCGCGCGACGCTCGAATCCATCGCGTTCCAGACGCGCGACGTGGCCGAGGCGATGGAGTCCGACAGCGACATCGACCTCTCCAGTCTCCGCGTCGACGGCGGCGCTGTCAAGAACAACTTCCTCTGTCAGCTCCAGTCGAACATCCTCGACACGGAGATTGTGCGCCCGCAGGTCGACGAGACGACCGCCCTCGGTGCGGCCTACGCGGCCGGTCTCGCCGTCGGCTACTGGGAGACGCTCGACGAACTCCGCGAGAACTGGCAGGTCGACCGCGAGTTCGCCCCGAAAGACCCACAGAACGTCGAAACGCGCTACGGCCGCTGGAAGGAGGCCGTCGACCGCTCGCTCGACTGGGCACGGGAGGAATAATTCGTGTTCGAAACATTCGCACTCCAGATTCCGGTCATCGGCGTCAGCGCCGAGCGGTTCGTCGTCCTCCTGCTCGCGGCGTTCGCGGGCGGGATGTTCGGCGCGTCCGTCGGAGCGCTCCCCTCGTTCGTCTTCACCGGCTTCGTCGTCCTCCTCGGCGAGACGGCGGGGACGGTCATCCGACAGTTAGAAGGCGTGGACCTCGTCACCGCCGGCGAACTCGGTACGGGCATCACCGGTAGTATCGGGTTCGGCCCGTTCGTCGGCCCGCACATCGTGTTCGCGGCCGGCGTCGCGGCCAGCGCCTACGCCGGCAAGAACGCCGAGTTCGACGTCGACGGCAAGAACATCCTGCACGCGTTCGGGACTCGACCCGACGTGCTCGCCATCGGCGGCGTCTTCGGCGTGCTCGGCCTGCTCATCGCCCGCATCTCCAGCGGTATCGGCCTCCCGCTCGACGGCGTCGCGCTGTCGGTCATGACGACCGCGCTCATCGCCCGACTCGCGTTCGACTACCCGCTCATCGGCACGCCCGCCGGCGACGGCTACCTCGACATGACGCCGTTCGAGAAGGGCACGCTCCGCGGCGACGGAAGCGACCGGCTGGCAGTCGAGCCGTGGCTCCCCCAGCAGTACGAGTGGGCTAGCGTCTCCGCCATCGGCCTCGCGGCCGGCATCCTCGGCGGCTGGGCGTGGCTCGTCACCGGGAGCTTCTTCCTCGGTTACGGTATCTCCGCGGCGAGCCTGCTGTTCTTACAGCTCGGTGTCGAGAACTTCCCCGTCACCCACCACATCACGCTCGGCGGCTCGTCGTTCGCGGCGGTCGCCGCGCCGATGGTCGGCGGCAGTGAACCGCTCATCCTCGTGGCCGCCGCGGTCGGCGGCCTCGTGGGCGCGCTCCTCGGTGAAGTCACCCAGCGCGTCGTCTACTCCCACTCCGGGACGCACGTGGACCCGCCGGCGATGTCGATTACCATCTACTCGCTCATCCTCGGCGTGCTGTTCCTCCTCGGGGTCATCCCCAACGCGGCGTACCTCGGGCTCTAACCCCGGACGCCCCCGGCCCCGCACACCCCCGGTCCCGCACACGTCGTTCACGATTTTTTGCCGCCGCGTTCCGCAACCGGTAGCGATAACGCTCCGCGGTCGATACCCGACGTATGGAACGCATCGTCGCCGTCGTCCCGAAAGACGGCCTGCACGCTCGTCCCGCCTCCCAGTTCGTCGAGACCGCGAACTCCTTCGACGCCGACGTCCAACTCGGCCGCGCCGACGAGGACGACCTCGTCCCCGCCGCCAGCATGCTCGCCGTCACCGGCCTCGGCGTCGGCCACGGCGAGGAGATTCGCCTCGTCGCCGAGGGTGACGACGCGGAAGCCGCGCTCGACGCACTCGAAGCAGTGCTCTCGACGCCCGAAGCCGGCGACGAAGAATAACGAAACGAAACCGCGGGCCGACGCGTCGCGCGGCGGACGCTCTTTTCGGCAGTCGGTTCGGTGGCCCGGACGCCCGGGCCCCGACCGGCTCAGTTCAGCTTCCGGTAGTCGCGGGCGTCCTCGGCGCGCTCGACGACCGAATCGAGCGTCGCCTTCTTGCTCGTCGTCTCGACGGCCGCGTTGAGCGTGCCCTCCAGCACCGGCGCGTCCGCGATGACCGCCTCGGAGTCCATCGCCATCTCGATGGCGAGTTCCGCGTTCATCACGGCACTGCCGAGGTCCACGAGGATGACGACGCCGTCGCCGTCGTCCGCCTCCTCGATGCCCTCGCGGATGCGGTCCGGCGAGGTGCCGATGCCGTCTTCGTCGCCGCCGGCGGGGACGATGCGGGCGTTGCCGCCGCCCATCTGCGCCGCGACTTCCGCGATTCCCTCGGCCGCCTTCGCGCTGTGCGAGACGACGACGAGGCCGATCATTCGTCTCTCCCGACGGCGTCTTCGGCCCGCGCGTCGCGGTCGACCTCACCGTCGAGGTACTCCTCGGCGGTCGCCAGTAGCTCTTCGAGGATGAACAGCGTGCTCGTCGCACCGGGGTCCTGATGGCCGACAGAGCGCCAGTCGAGGAACGACGCACGCCCCTTCATCGCCTTGATGGGGACGGTGAAGGCGACGCCGCGTTCGGCCGCGTCGACGGCCTTGGCGAGCGCTTCGAGCGGCGGGAGGTCGTCCTGCTCGATGGACTTCTTGTAGGTGTGGACGGCGGGGACGAGCGCGTCGACCATCGTCTTCGCGCCGACCTGCGCGCCGCCGCGGTCTTTGACCTTGTCGAGATACGCCTCGGCGAACGCCACCGAGGTCTCGACGGTGATGCCCTCTTCGAACTCTTGGCTGGCGAACATGATAGAGCCGCCGTAGAGGGGGCCGGACGCCCCGCCGACGTTCGAGATGAGCGTCGTCCCGACGTTCTTGACGACCTCGTTCGGCTCCATCTCGGCGAACTCCTCGCGCTTGTCGGCGGCCTTGCCGAAGCCGCGCTCCATGTTCGCGCCGTGGTCGGCGTCGCCGATGGCGGAGTCGAGGTCCGTGAGATACTCCTTTTCCTCGGCGAGGCGCTCGGCGACGTTATCGAGCGCGTCCAGCACCGCTTCGCGTTGTGTCTCTGAGTCAGCCATGGCTGACCTTCGTCGGCCGGGGGTTAATCCCTTGTCCCGCGGGACTGTTCTGCCGCGAAAAATCGGTGACGTGTCGGGGGTCGCCGCCGCTAGCTCCCGGCGACCGACGACGCGGCGCGTCGCTTACTCGGTGACGGTCAGACCGGGCGTCTCCGCGGGCGCACCGAGCAGTTCCTTCAGCTCGTCGTCGACGCGGAGCACGGAGATCGAACAGCCCATCATGTCGAGCGAGGTCATGTAGTCGCCGACCCACGCGTCCCACGTCTCGACGCCGCGGTCGTCGAGGATGGACTGGAGCTTTCGGTTGACGATGTACAGCTCAGACAGCGGCGTGCCGCCCATGCCGTTGACCATCGTCACGACCTCCTCGCCCTCGTCGAGGTCGAGGTCGTCGAGGACGTTCTCGGTCAGGTGTTCGGTAATCTCGTCGGCGCTCATGAGGTCGGCGCGCTCGGTTCCCGGCTCGCCGTGGATGCCGATGCCGAGTTCGATCTCGTCCTCGCCGAGGTCGAACGTCGGCTCGCCCTTCTCGGGGGTGACACAGGAGGTGAGCGCCATCCCCATCGTCCGCACGTTGTCGACGACTTTCTCCGCGACCGCCGTGACCTCGGCGAGGTCGCCGCCCGCGGCGGCCTTCGCGCCCGCGCACTTGTGGACGAAGATTGTGCCCGCGACGCCCCGGCGGCCCGAGGTGTACAGCGAGTCCTCGACGGCCACGTCGTCGTTGACGACGACCTGCTCGACGTCGACGCCTTCCATGCCGGCCATCTCGGCGGCGGTGTCGAAGTTCATCACGTCGCCCTCGTAGTTCTTGACGACGCAGAGGACGCCCTCGCCCGCGTCCGTCGCCTGAATCATCTCGTTCAACTGGTCGGCCGTCGGCGAGGTAAAGACCTCACCGGCCGCCGCGCCGTCGAGCATCCCCTCACCGAGATAGCCCGCGTGCGTCGGCTCGTGGCCCGACCCGCCGCCGGAGACGACCGCGACCTTCCCCCCGACCGGCGCGTCGCCGCGGACGAGGACGTTCGTGCCGTCGAGCCGGCGGAGTTCGGGGTGCGCCGCGACCATCCCGTCGAGCATCTCGTCTACGACTGCACCGGGTTCGTTGATGAGTTTCTTCATGACTCACCGTCCATCACGTTCGATAAGGCCAAAAGTGTTGGTCAGTCGGAAGTCGATACGGTCGCTATCTGCGAAAAATCGGCCTAAAGAACCCCGCGTTGTACGGGTCGCGGCGGCGGCCGAGCGTCGGGCCGGCGGAGACGCCGCGGGCCGGTGCGGGCCGGTGCGAGCCGGTGCGGACGGGCGCGCGACCGCCTCAGTCGAGTTGGGTGACCGCGATGGTCACCGACACGTCCTCGACGTCCCACGTCTCGACCGTCTCGCCCTCGGCCGACCCGAGGTCGAACTCGCGGGCGCGGACCTCCTCGGCGATGAGGTCGCTGTTCTCCGCGACGAAGCCGGCGACGCGCTCGTCGTCGACCGCGAGCGACACGTCGATTTCGGCCTCCACGTCGAGGTCGAGCTGTTTGCGCATCTCCTGAATCCGGCGGATGACGTCGCGGGCGTAGCCCTCGGACTCGATGTCGTCGGTGAGTTCCGTATCGACGTAGACCGTGCCGCCCTCGAAGTCGGCACCGCTGACGTGTTCGGGCGGTTCCGCGCGGTACGAGACCATCTCGTCGGTGAGGTCGTACGTCTCGCCGTCGACCGCAACGCCGGATTCGACCTCGGCGCGCGAGAGCCCTTCGACGGCCTCCATGATTTTCTGGGCGTCAGCGCCGAACTCCGGCCCGATGACGCTCATCTGCGGCTCGGCCGTCTCGACGAGTTCGTCGAAGACCTCGACGACCTGCACGTCGCGGGTGTTCACGCGCTCTGCGAGGAGGTCCGAGAGGGCGTCGACCGCCTCGGCGACGGCGTCGTCCTTGGACTCGACGACGATTCGCGAGACGGGCCAGCGGAGCTTGCGGCCGCCGAGTTGGCGGGCGTGCGCCGCGGCCTCCTCCACGTCGCGGAGGACGGCCATGTTGGCTTCCAGCTCCTCGTCGCGGAGCTCCTCGTCGGCCTCGGGATACGACAGCATGTGGACGGACGTCTCCGAGCCGTCGAGCCGCTGGTACATCCGCTCGGCCATGTAGGGCGCGTAGGGCGCGATGAGCCGGATGGACTCCGAGAGCACCGTCGAGAGCGTGGCGTACGCGCCGAGCTTCGACGCCGAGTCCGCTTCGTCCCACATGCGCTCGCGGATGGCCTTCACGTAGAACCGCGAGACGTCCTTTGTGATGAAGTCCAAAAGCGCGTTGAGCGCGGTGGAGACCTCGTAGTCGTCCCACGCGTCGGCCATCTCGGCCTCGACGGTCTGGAGCCGCGAGAGCACCCACTCGTCGACGACGGTGAGTTCGCCGTCCGAGCGGTCGGCCTCGGCGGGGTCGTAGCCGTCGAGGTCCATGTACGGAAGCGGGAATCGGAAGACGTTCCAGAAGATGTTGAGCGTCGACTGGGTGTCGGCGAGGCCGTCCCACTCGAACGAGAGGTCGACGCCCTGCTGGTCGTGGCTGAGGAGGTAGGCGCGAAGCGGGTCGCGGCCGGCGCGGTCGATGGCCTCCTCGGGCGTCACGATGTTGCCGACGGACTTCGACATCTTGCGGCCGTCCTTGTCGTTGGCGAAGCCGTGCATGATGACCTCCTTGTACGGCGACTCGCCGGTCGCGGCGGTGCCCATGCCGAGTTGCGACCAGAACCAGCCGCGGGTCTGGTCGTGCGCCTCGATGATGAGGTCGGCGGGCCACAGCTCGTCGTAGGCCTCCGTCTCGCCGGGGAAGTCGAGCGTGCCCCACGTGGCGACCGAGGAATCAATCCACACGTCGAACACGTCGGGGACGCGCTCGTAGGTCACGCCGTCTTCGGTGATGGTGATGGGGTCCACCGAGGGGCGGTGGAGGTCCACCGTCTCGGGGTCGATATTCTGGTCGGCGCGCTCGGCGAGTTCCTCGCGGGTGCCGACGACGATCCTCTCCTGTGCGCCCTCCGCGTCGGCGTCCTGCGGGACCCAGATGGGAAGCGGGATGCCCCAGTAGCGCTGGCGGGAGACGTTCCAGTCGGGCGCGTCGCTCACGAAGTCGCGGAAGCGGTTGTCGCGGGCCCAGTCCGGGTGCCACTCGGACTCCTCGATGTTGTCGAGAAGCTGGTCTTTCACGTCCGTGACCGTGATGAACCACTGGTCGGTAGCGAGGAAGATGATGTCCGTGTCACAGCGCCAACAGTGGCCGTAGCGGTGGTCGTGCTCGCCGGCGTGGAGCAGGTGGCCGAGTTCGTCGAGGTCCTCGATGACCTCCGGGTTGGCGTCGCGGACGAAGGTGCCCGCGTAGTCGCCGCCCTGCTCGGTGAACTCGCCTTTGTCGTCGACGGGGACGAACACGTCGAGCCCGAGTTCCTGCCCGCGGGCGAAGTCCTCCTGACCGTGGCCGGGCGCGGAGTGGACGAGGCCCGTGCGGTCGGCCTCGACGTAGTCGGCGGTGTACACCTGTCCCGCACCCTCGAAGTCGGCGTACTCGGTGACCACGCCGGCGAGCGGGTGGTCGTACTCCCAGCCGACCATCTCCTCGCCCGTGACCTCCGAAAGGACCTCGTAGTCCTCGTAGCGGCCTTTCTTCAGGACCGCCTCGACGCAGGGCTCGGCGAGGTACAGCACCTCGCTCTCGCCGTCCTTCTCGGCGCGGACCTCTTGGTACGTCATCTCGCCGTCGACGGCGACGAACGTGTTCGCGGGGATGGTCCACGGCGTCGTCGTCCAGATGACGAGGTTGCCCTCGCGGCCCTTCAGCGGAAACTTGACGTAGATAGACGGCGAGGTGATTTCGTCGTACTCGACCTCGTTGGCCGCGATGGCGGTCTGACAGCGCGGGCAGTAGTTGACGCTCCGCTTGCCCTGTTCGACCAGCCCGTTTTCGGCGACCTTCGAGAAGGCCCACCACGCGGACTCCATGTACTCGGGCGACAGCGTCTGGTAGGGGTTGTCCCAGTCCATCCACGCGCCGATAGACTGGAAGTCCTCGTCCATCGCCTCGCGGTTGCGGACGGCGAACTCCTTGCACTTCTGGATGAACTGCTCCATGCCGAACTCCTCGATGTCGCGCTTCGAGGTGAAGCCGAGTTCCTCCTCGACTTTGACCTCGATGGGGAGGCCGTGCATGTCGTAGCCGGGGCGGTCCGTGACCTGATGGCCCGTCATGCGCTTGTGCCGGATGACGGCGTCCTTCAGCGTCTTGTTCCACGCCGTGCCGAGGTGCATCTGGCCGGAGGTGTACGGCGGGCCGTCGACGAAGAAGAACGACGGGTCGTCGGCGTGTGCCTCCTTCGTCGCCTCGTACGCGTCGTTTTCGTCCCAGTACTCGCCGACGACGGACTCCACGTCCGACGGCGTGTACTGGTCTGCGATGTCTTCCATACCCCGTCCTTCTCGTGGATATATATCAAAACGGCGGGTCTGGTCCGCGTCGCCCGGGCGTTCCGTCGGGTCGGTCTCAGACACGGTCGACCCTCCGCTGTCGGGGGGCGACCCGCCGCGCTCGCGGGCGCGGTCGCCGGGTTGCTGGTCGCTGTCGATGGCCTGCTGGTCGCTGTCGATACGCCTGTCGGGTGGGGAGAGTGTGTCGCTCCATTGGAGTTCCGGTGGTCAGACCGGAGGGAGACCGCTGTCGCTCGGAGGTCGATACGGACGGTGGAGTGAGGATGAGAGATGTGCGAGGCTACCGCCCCGCGATACTGGGCGACGGGGCGACGACCGAGCGTCGGGACTGGCCGACCGCGGGCGAGCGGGGGACAGTCCAGCGTGGTCGCATGGTATCCGAAACCAGTCGCGCGAGGAGTATAACGCTTACTCCGGGGTCGACCCCGACGCCGACCCCGACGGCGAGGGGACGCCGACGAGACCCCGACGCTACCGGTCCGACCAGCGACCGACGCGATAGGTCGCCACAGTCTGTTCGGAGTCCGACCCAAGCGAACTGCCGGCGTCGTCGTCGCGCTCGAACACCCGGAGCGTGGCGTTCGTCGGCGCGGCGTCGCTTCCCACGTCGAACGTCGAGAGATGGGTGCAGACGAGCGTGTCGGCCTCGAACACCTCGGGGTCGGACGGCGGCGACCGTCGAATCGGGATGTCGGCGTCGCGCCACCCGCTCCACGACGGGGAGAGCGCGACGTTGTAGAACGCGGCGTCCTCGCGGGGCATGCGGACCTCGAACAGGAGGACGAACGAGTCGCCGTCGGCCCCCAGCAGGTCGTTCGAGTACTGCCCCTGCATCGCGCGGTCGGTGAACACGTCCCGCTGGTCGGCCGGCGGGTCGGAAAAGAGCCACCCGCGGAAGTCGGCGTCCTCGGGGAACGACCCCGTCACGTATCGCTCGTCCGCCGGATGGAGTTGCGAGTGGCCGGTGTCGGCGCGGATTCGACCGCTGGCGGTTCGTCGGGCGTCGGCGAGACAGCCCGAGAGGCCGGCAAGCGAGAGCGCGGCGGCGCTCGAGAGGAGGGCTCGGCGGTGCATGCAAGGAGGCTCGGAGGCCTCCGAGTTAACGTTTAATCCCACGTGATCCACAGGAGGACGGCCAGCGCGACCGCTTGGAGGACGTGGATTCCCATCAGCACCCGCCACGCCGCGGCGGGGACGGCGGTGGCGAACCAGACCGATAGCGTCGGGTCGACGAGGTAGTAGTAGAGCGCGAAGAGGCTCTGGGCGAGGAGGAACGCGCCGAAGACAACCAAGCCGAGCGCGTGCTTCGACCGGAACAGCAGGTAGTTCCGCCCCCAGACGCCGAGCAGGACCACGAGGAACACCGCGCTCGCGCCGAGCGAGAGCCGCGCGGCGTCGACCCAGACGCTCATGGCCGCCGCTGTGCGCGGGGCGGTCCGCGTCGTCGGGGTCGCGTTGGCGTCATTCGTTCGGGTGGAAGGTCTCCCGGATGCGGTGTCGGGTCGGGGGCGCTCGCAGGCCGGACGGGCCGGTCTGCGGTCAGTTGTCCGCGACGACGCTGAGGTCGAACGCGGCGTCCGCCGGCTCTCCGTCGGGCGTCAGGTAGCCGAGCGCGATGGCGGTGTAGGCGCGCCCGCCCTCGACCGCGACGTCGAACTCGGCGACCACGTCGCCGTCGTTCGAGTCCGTGTCGCCCCGTATCTGGAGAGTGTATTCGCCCGCGGGAACCTCGACGGTCGCGGCGTCGCCGAAGGCCGCGCCGTCGACGAGGGCGTCGCCCGACCCCACGACGGTCACGTCGACGGCTGGCGCGTCCGGCGAGGCGTGAAGCACCCGGATGCGGGCCGCGTCGTCCGCGGGGGCCGACCGGTCGTCTTCGAGGAGCGAGACGGCGAAGCCGTTGTCGGCTCCCGAGTCGAGCTCGCCGAGCGCCGCGGCGGTGTACGCGCCGGCCGCGAGGTCAAGCGTCTCGTCGAAGACGACGGTGTCGGGCGCGTCGGTCGCGCGAATCGTCACCTGATGCGAGCCGGCGGTCAGCGCGAGATAGTCGCTGACCGCGCCGAACGGCACGTCGGCGAGCGCGACCGCGTCGTCGACGAGGACGTCGACGTTCGGCGCGTCTGGCGAGAGATGCGCGGCGCGGAGCGACACGTCGCGCTGGACGAGTCCCCCGCCGCCGGAGCCGGCGTCGACGACCACGACGGGCCGGAAGCCCGCGTCGGCCGACTCGTCGTCGGGCGTCAGGTAACCCGCCGCGAACACCGTGTAGACGGTACCGCCGGCGAGTTCCACGTTGAACTCGGCGACCGCGTCGCCGTCGTTCGATTCCGTATCGCCCCTGACCTGAAGCGCGTAGGTGTCGGCCGGCACCTCGACGCTCCCGGACTGGGTGAAGGAGACGCCGTCGAAGAGCACCGTGTCGCCGGCGGTCACGTCGACGGCGGGCGCGTCGGGCGAGGCGTGGACCACCCGGACCCGAGCCGTGTCGTCGGCCGGGAGCGACACGTCGTCTTCGAGGACGAGCGGTTCGAACGTCCCTTCGGCGAGTTCGCCGACCGCGGCGACGGTGTAGGTCGCCTCGGCGACGTCGAGGTCCCCCTCGAAGGCGACTGTCGACTCGTCGCCGGCGGCGGTCACTTTCACCGTCCGGGTCCCGACGGGAACCGAGAGGTAGTCGCTGACCGCGCCGAACGGCACGTCAGAGAGCGCGACCGAGTCGTCGACGTACACGTCGACGTTCGGCGCGTCCGGCGAGAGATGCGCCACGCGGAGCATCGCTGTCTCCGGTTCTGGCGTCGGGGTCGGCGTCGGCGTCGGCGTCGACGTCGTGGTCGTCTCGGTCTCGTCGTCGGCCGTGCCGCCGCCCATACACCCTGCGAGTCCGCCCGCGATAGCGACGCCACCGAATCCACGGAGTACGTCGCGTCGTTTTATGTTCGTCATAGCGACAGGTGATGAGAGCGCCGATTGGAATATCACCGTTTTCCCAAATCTGACCACAATCCCTCCACAAATATGTATATCTCGTGAGAATATCACGAATAAGAGACTATTCTCAACGGTTTTCTGGAGGTGATTCGTGAGAAGCCGAGCCGAGAAAAACGACAGGGAGGGGAAAAGCGGCGACCTCAGAAGTCCGGCAGGTCGTCGGGCGCTTCGTACTCGGACTCCCAGTCGATGTAGTCGTCTTTGAGCACGTCGCACACGTCCTGTCCGAGTTCGGTGAGGCCGGCGTTGATAGACGACACCTCGCCCCACGAGGTCAGGTCGGGGTGGAGGTCGCGCTCCTTCCAGTCCTCGGGGATGCCGGGGGCGTGGTAGCCGACGCGGTCGGCGAAGTCGTCCCAGAAGAAGTCGAAGTAGGTGAGGAGGTCGAGGTCGAGGACGACTTCCCACTGCGCCTCGGTGACGGGCGTCTCGGCGGCCCACGCCTCGAAGGCGTCGGTCCACGCGCCGGCTTCGAGGAACGCCTCCAACTCGGCGCGCTTGAAGTCGGCGTCGGCCGCCACCTGCGCGTCGTCGTACTGATTCGGGTCCACCGTCGGGAGCGACGGCGGGTCCGGGACGGGAACGTCGAGCATGGTCGCCAGTCGGTCGCCGTCGGGGAAAAGGGTTCGGCGCTGTCGCCGGTGGGGTCTTCCGCCCTACTCCATGCGCTCGATGACGGATTCGAGCTGGTCGGCGCGGGCGGCGACCGCCTCGGCGCGGAGTTCGTCTTCCTCGTCGGTCTCACAGACCAGTCGGGGGACGGGCGTCGGCTTCCCGTCGTCGTCGAGCGCGACGAACGTCAGAAACGACGTGGTCGTCTTCCGAAGCTCGTCGGTCTTCGGATTCTCGGCGTGCACGTCGACTTTCACGTCCACGCTGGTCCGGCCGACGTTGAACACGTACGCCTCGATGACGGCCACCTCGCCGAGGTCGATGGGGCCGATGAAGTCGACGTGATCCATCGACGCGGTGACGCACTGGCGGTTCGAAAAGCGCATCGCGGCGATGGCCCCGCAGATGTCCATCCAGTGGAGGACCGCCCCGCCGAGGGCTCGCCCGAGGTTGTTCGTGTCGTTCGGCAGGAGGAGCTCGGTCATCTCGGTGCGCGACTCGCCGAGCGTCGCAGTAGATTCGCTCATGCGAGCAGGATCACGCCGAGGGGGCTTGAAATCGTGGGGCGCGGCGGCGACGCCCCGCGTTCAGCCGTCGAAATCGGCGTCGAACGCCTCGGGCGACTGGCCGGCGGCGTCGAGCACCTCGTCGGAGACGAGGATGGGGCAGTCCACGCGGATGGCGAGGGCGATGGCGTCGCTCGGGCGCGCGTCGAAGACGACCGACCGAGCCTCGCCGTCGTGGTAGCGCTCCGCGTCGACCTTGGCGAGAAACGTGCCGTTCGAGAGGTCGTCGATGCGGATGCTGTCTATGGCCCCGCCGAACTCCGTCACCATCTCGACCAAGAGGTCGTGGGTCAGCGGGCGCTCGAACTGCTCGCCGGAGAGACCGAGTTGGATGGCCTGAGCCTGGTCCGACGTGATGACGATGGGCAGGAACTCGTCGCGCGCTTCGAGGACGACCGCCGGGACGTTCGAGCCGTCTTCGCCGACGCCGACCCCGATACCGCGGACCACGGCACGGTGTTTCATGCTATGCTGTAGTTGGCGGGAGTACGAATAGTTACCCCAGCGCGAATCGCCGACCCGGTCGCCGTCGACTCCCGCGGTGCCTCACCGTCGGGCGAACTGGACGGCCGCGACGACGAGCAGGATGACGAGGCCGCCGGCGAAGAAGGCCAGCCCCGGCGGGACTCCCTGCGCCGCCGCGGGCGCGGCCTCCGCGGCCATCGTCGAGACCGCCGTCGCGTCGGCGGACTCCGCGGCACCGCCGGCACCGCCGAGGACGCCGAGCCCGCGCGTGGTGACCCACTGGACGAGCGCCGACAGCAGAGCCAACACGGCGACGCCCCCGAGCAGGCTCGTCAGCATGGACGCGAGACCCGTCCGGGTCTCCTCACCGCCGGCGACGACGACGAGCGGCCTGTCGGCGGGCGCGTACACCTTCATCTCGCGGCCCTTCTCGGAGTAGACGATGTCGACCACCTCGACGAGGCCCGCGTCGTCGAGCTTTCGGAGGTGGTACTGCACGTTCTGGAGCGACGTGTCGACCCGCTCTGCGAGTTCCGCGGCGTTCGTCGGCTCCTCGTGGAGCGCGGCGAGCACGCGGCGGGCCGTCTCCGACGAGAGCGCCGACAGGAGGTCCGACGCCTCGTCGTCGTCGAGACCGATGACCCGCGGGGAGGACTCCTCCGCGGCGGAGGTGTCGGGAGTGGAGGGCAACAAACCGGCCATGGGGAGGAGTACTCCGCCGGAGGATACAAACCTGTTGTCCCGCCAGCCGAAGACTCCTCGGCGCTCAGACGCCCTCGCCGACCACGAGGACGCGCAGGTCGTTGACGTTCGTCCCCGTCGCGCCGGACTCGACGAGCGCGCCGGCCTCCCGGAGCACCGGGAGCGCGTCGTTTCTCGCCAGCGCGGCGTGGGCGTCGCCGGCGGCGACCGACGAGGAGTCCACGACCGCGCCCGCGACGTCGGTCCCGCCGTCCTTCCCGTCGCTGTCGATGCTGGCGAGGACGGTTTCGCCGGGGAGTTCAGCGGCGGCCGCGAGGCAGAATTCGAGGTTCGGTCCGCCGTCGCCGTCGCCGCGGACCGTCACGGTGCACTCGCCGCCCGAGAGCACCACGGCGGGCGCGGAAATCGGGTTCCCGGTCGCGAGTGACTCCTCTCCGACGGCGACGTGGGTCTTCGCGGCCTCGCGGGCCTCGCCGCGTACGCGAGACGAGAGGATGAGCGGGTCGTAGCCGCGTTCGTCGGCCACCTCGCGGGCGGCGTCGAGCGCGGTGAAGGTGTCCGCGAGAACGTGGTTCGTCACGCGGTCGAACACCGGGTCGCCGGGCTTCGGCGTCTCCGGCAGGTCGCCGGCGGAACCGCGGGCGAGGCGCGTGCGGACCGATGTCGGCACGTCGAGGTCGAACCGGTCTAACACGTCGAGGGCGTCGTCGTACGTCGTCTCGTCGGGCGCGGTCGGGCCGGAGGCGATGACGCCGAGGTCGTTTCCGACCACGTCCGAGAGGACGAGGCCGACGACCGTCGCGGGCGCGGCGAGCCGCGCGAGACCGCCGCCCTTCAGCGTCGAGACGTGCTTTCTAACCGCGTTGAGGTCGTGAATCTCCGCGCCGCTTTCGAGCAGTCTGTCGGTCGTCTCCTGCAACTCGGCGAGCGAGATGCCCTCGGCGGGGGCCGGGAGGACCGCGCTCGCGCCGCCCGTGATGGCGGCGAGGACGAGCGTCCGGTCGTCGAGGTCAGAGAGGAGGTCAGCGAGTCGTCGGGTGCTTTCGACGCCGCGCGCGGAGGGGACCGGGTGGTCGCCGGGGAGTCGCTCGATGCGCCCGTCGGCGCTCGGCGTCGGGTCGGGCGTCACCACGACGCCGCCGTCGATGCGGTCGCCGAGGACGGCTTCGAGGGCGTCGGCGACGCCGTCGCCGGCTTTGCCCCCGCCGACGACGAGGATGCGGTCGTAGGCGGTCAGGTCGTACGTGGCGTCCGCGACGGTCAGCGTGTCGCCGTCGAGCGACACCGACTCGCGGACGACGCGGTCGGGGAGCACGGCCTCGACGCCGGCCTGTAGGCAGTCGATGGCCGTCTCGTGGGCGGGCGTCGGGGTTCGCGCGTCGAACTCCTGCATAGTTCGTGGGGGATGCCGACACGGATAAAAACCGTGGGGCGGTAAACCCGGCGATGAACGATTCGTCGCCCGGCGAGGGTCACGTCCGCGTCGTCGGCACGGCCCACGTCTCGGCCGACAGCGTCAGAGAGGTCGAAGAGACCGTCAGAGAGGAGCGCCCGGACGTCGTCGCGGTCGAACTCGACGAGGGGCGCTACCGACAGCTGAAGGGCGGAACGCCCGACGACATCGAAGCGCGCGACCTGCTTCGCGGCAACACCGTCTTCCAGTTTATCGCCTACTGGATGCTCTCGTACGTCCAGTCGCGGATGGGAGATAAGTTCGACGTGAAGCCCGGCGCGGACATGCTCGCGGCGGTCGAAACCGCCGAAGACGAGGGCCTCGACGTGGCGCTCGTCGACCGCGACATCCAGGTGACCATCCAGCGCTTCTGGCGGCGGATGGGCACGCTCGAAAAGATGCGCATGGCCGGCGACCTCCTGTTCGGGGTCGCCGACGCCCGCGGCATCGGCGCGGTGTTCGGCATCGCCGTCGGCGTCGTTCTCGGGCCGCTCGTCGGCCTGTTCGGGGGCGCGGTCGGCGTCACCGACCTCCTGTTGACGCGCACCGCGACCGCCGCGGTCCTCGGGGCCGCGGCCGCGTACATGCTCTACACCGTCGCCTCGTTCTCCCTCGAGGGCGATGACGCGGTCCTCGCGGGCCTCGGCGGCGGCGCGGCAGTCGGCATCGTCGCCGGGTTCGGCCTCGGCCTCGGCACCGGCCTCGTCTCGGGAGTCCTCGGGAGCCTCGGAATCGCCATCGTCGGGAGTCTCGTCATCGGCGTCCTCGCGGGCGTCGTCGTGGGCGTCACCGTCGGCGCGGTCCTGAACGCCTTCGGCCTGTTCGCGCCCGTCGAGGGCGACGCCGACTACGAGGAGTTCGACATGGCCGAACTGACCGACGGCGACGTGGTCTCGGCGATGATGGAGGAGTTCCGCCGGTTCAGCCCCGGCGGCGCGGAGGCGCTCATCGACGAGCGCGACGCCTACATCGCCCACCAACTCGTCGCGCTCCGGCAGTCCGGTCGGCACGTCGTCGCCGTCGTCGGCGCGGGCCACCGCGAGGGCATCGAGCGCTACCTCGAACACCCCGAGACGCTCCCGCCGATGGAGTCACTCGTCGGCGTCGCGGAGAAGGACGGCTTCCCGTGGGGCAAACTGCTCGGCTTCGGCGTCACCGCGGTGTTCGTCGCCTTCTTCGTCCTCCTCGCGATGGCCGGCGTCGGCAACCAGCGACTCCTGACCATCTTCGGCGCGTGGTTCCTCATCAACGGTGTGTTCGCCGCCGCGCTCGCCAAGGTCGCCGGCGCGCGGTGGACCTCCGCCCTCGTCGGCGGCCTCGTCGCGTGGATGACCTCCATCAACCCGCTTCTCGCGCCCGGCTGGTTCACCGGCTACGTCGAACTTCGACACACACCGGTCAACGTCGGCGATATCGGCAAACTGAACGAACTGCTCTCCGACGAGGAGACGCCCATCGTCGAACTCGTCGGCCAGATGCTCGACGTGCCGCTGTTCAAGCTCATCATGGTCGTCGCAATGACGAACATCGGGAGCATCGTCGCGAGCTTCCTCTTCGTCACCTACGTCATTCCCGTCATCGCCTCCGACCTCGGCGGCGTCGCGGGCGTGACGAACCTGATGTTCGAGGGCGCGCGCAACAGCGCCGACCTCATCTGGAGGTCCCTGACGTGAACGTCTCGTTTTCCTCGCGCGAGCTCCGCGACCTGCTCGTCGCGTGGGTCGCGCTCGGACTCGCCTTCGCCATCTTCTTCGCCGGCGGCGGCAACCGCACCATCCAACTGCTGACGAGCGGGTCGTTCGGCCTCGCGCTCGTCGTGAGCCTCCTGACGGCCGGCGTGGGCTTTCTCCTCCACGAAGTCGCCCACAAAGTCGTCGCCGTCAGGTTCAATCAGGTCGCCGAGTTCCGCGCCGACTACGGCATGCTCGCAATCGCCATCATGAGCGCGCTCGTCGGGTTCATCTTCGCCGCGCCGGGTGCGGTCTACCACCGCGGCGTGCTCACCGAGCGCGAACACGGCCTCATCGCCCTCGCCGGGCCGGTGACGAACCTGCTTCTCCTCGTCGCGTTCGCGCCGGTGCTCGTCGTCGGCGTCCTCGTCGGCTCCGACGTAGTCCAGCTCGTCGGCTCGCGCGGGCTCATCATCAACGCCTTTCTCGCGGCGTTCAACATGCTCCCGTTCGGCTCGCTCGACGGCAAGACGGTCCAGTCGTGGAGCACGCCGGTGTTCGCCGGCGTGCTCGCCCTGTCGATTCTCCTCACTGTCGGCCTGTTCCTGTTCGTCGGGTTCTGAGCCGACCGAGGGCGGTTTCGGGCAACCCTCAACTCTCGATTTTCGGGTCGTCCCGTTCTCGAAGCCTCAAGCGACCGCTGGAGTCGAGACGCGGCAGAGAGCACTCGGAGGGCTCGAAGGGCTCGGCTCAGAATGCACAGACGGGACTCAGAGCGCGACAGTGACGAATGGAGGGAGAAGGGGACCACACGAATGCGGCGGGGACCGGTCGCCGTGGAGGTCGAGGTTCGAGAGCAGGTTGCGACCGTGGTGTGCAGTTCGGGACGCGAGGTCGGGAGTGGGCAGAGGTGGGCTGAGGTTGGTGTTCGGGCTGGAGTTGGGCTGAGGTTGGTGTTCGGGCTGGAGTTGGGCTGAGGTTGGTGTTCGGGAGAGGGCCGCTGTCGGGTGAGCAGGCCAGCGAGCGGTTCGCGGTCGGTCAGGGTTGACGCGCGCTCTGTGGAGGGGCGGCGTCGGCGGGAACCGAGACGAATCCGGGTTGGGCGTACGCGCCGAGGACCGCGATTTACTGCTGGCCGTGGTCGCGCCCGAGGACGAGCGCGACGGCGTGGAAGGCGATGAGCCCGGCGAAGATGGGGAGTTCGCCTGAGCTCAGACCGCCGCTGAGGACGGGCAGATACGCGAGGGGCAACGCGACTGCCGACCAGAAAGCGACGGTTTCGAAAGGGGCGTACGCGAGGCGACCGACGGCCGATGCGAAGTCGAGCGCAATCGAGTCGTTCGTGGAGGGGATTCCGGACATCGTCACTTCTGCATACGACAGGGACCACCATATAAGGGGCCGAGCGTTACCGTGAATTCGGTTCCTTTTTCGACCGTTCAGGGCCGGGAGATGGGAGACGTTCTCCTTTCGTAACGTTTTATGAATCGCTCAAATCGTCCGAGAAAGTTTATACGCCGCTCTCGTGCTTTTTCGCAAATGTTGTGAAGGTTATTGATTATTCGTCAACATTGGGTCGAAATCCCCCGATTAGGAGGGTCGTAGCGGAGGCCCTCGGAGGGCGCGCGCGTCCGGCAGGAGATGGGTAACCGAACGGGCGACACCGGTCCATCGTCCGTCCGTCGGCGGCCGGGTCGCCGGCGAACGCTCACCTATGCGAGAACGTGTATGGTTCGTACCCTGTGATTTTATATTTCGGCCTATCTCGTACACGAACATGACGAACGACGACTCCGACGGGATGACCTACGCCGACGCGGGCGTCGACATCGAAGCGAGCGAGGCCGCGACCGCGGCGCTCGTCGCGCAGGTCGGCGGCGGGTCGGGCGACTACGCCGGCCTGCTCGACATCGGCGACCGCTACCTCGGACTCGCCACCGACGGCGTCGGCACCAAACTGCTCGTCGCCGAGGCGCTCGGCGACTACTCGACGGTCGGCATCGACTGCATCGCCATGAACGCCAACGACCTCGTCGCGGCCGGCGTCCGGCCCGTCGCGTTCGTGGACTACCTCGCGGTCGACGCCCCCGATGAGACGTTCGCCGAGCAGGTCGGACAGGGCCTCGCCGCGGGTGCCGAAGAGGCAGACATCGAACTGGTCGGCGGCGAAACCGCCGTCATGCCCGAGGTCATCAACGGCCTCGACCTCGCGGGAACCTGTGCGGGATTGGCGAAGAAAGACGCCATCTTCCCCGGCGAGGCCGAGGAAGGCGACGCGCTCGTCGGCTTCCCGTCGTCGGGCATCCACTCGAACGGCCTCACGCTCGCCCGCAAGGCCGCGACGGCCGACGGCGACTATGACGACGCGTGGGACGGCGACGGCTACGACACCGTCGGCGAGGCGCTCCTCGAACCGACGCGGCTCTACACCTACCTGCTGGACGACCTGCGCGCCGCCGAGACCAACGCGGCGGCCCACGTCACCGGCGGCGGGTGGACCAACCTCGAACGCATGGGTGAGTTCCGCTACGCCGTCGACGACGCCTTCGACCCCCAACCCGTCTTCGAGTTCGTCCAAGCGCGCGGCGGCGTCTCCGACGAGGAGATGCACACGACGTTCAACATGGGCACCGGCTTCGTCGCCGCGGTTCCCGAGGAGAACGCCGAGGCGCTGGTCGAGGCGACCGACGGCCGCGTCATCGGCCGCGTCGAGGCGGGCGAAGGCGTCTCGATTCGCGGGCTCGACCTCTGAGGCCGAACCGAGCGCCGAGTCGAACTGTTCGATGGGAAGCACTATTGTATCGATGTTCGCTGTACTGGGGATGTGACTTCACCGCCACCGACCCCGAGCGGCCTCCCGCTCGTGGGACACACCGTCGGCTTCGCGGCCGACCCGTTCGGCTTCGTCGCCGACCTCCTCGCGGACCACGGCGTCGAGGACGCGGTCGGCCTCGACGTGGTCGGAATGGACGACCTGTACGTCCTCGCCCACCCCGACCACGTCGAGCGGGCGTTCGTGACCGACCGCGACTCAGTCGTCAAGGGCGGCGAGTTCGAGGCCGCCTTCGGCGACGCCGTCATCGCCGCCGAGGGGGCCGAGTGGCGGCGACAGCGCGACGAGCTCGAGCCCTTCTTCCGCTGGGAGCGGGTCGACGAGTACGCGCCCGCGATGCGCCGGCAGGCCGAGCGCCGCCTGCGCACGTGGCCCGACTCGGGAACGCTGTCGCTCGAATCCGAGATGAAGGCGGTCACCTTGGACATCATCTTCGACACCATCCTCGGACGGGAGCTCGACCTCGACGGCGACGAGCGGATTCGAGCCGCCGCCGACGGCCTCAACGGTCGCTTCGCGCCCGCGTCGTGGGTGTTGCCCTCGTGGGTGCCGACGCCGAGCCGACGCCGGTTCGACCGGGCCGACCGCGCCCTCCGCGAGGAGGTCCGCGAACTGGTCGAGACCGCCGACGAGGCGAGCCTCACGCGCCGACTCGCCAACGCGCTCGGAAGCGACGCCGACTACCCGACGACCGTCGAGTCGCTGGAGAACCAGCTCGTGGGCATGATTTTCGCCGGCCACGAGACGACCGCGCTCGCGCTCACCTACGCGCTGTACCTGCTCGCGACCGACCCCGAGACCCGCGAGCGCGCCGCCGCCGAGGTCGACCGCGTCGTCGGCGACGGCCCCGTGACCGCCGACGCGACCCGAGCGCTCCCGGTACTCGAACGCGTCATCAAGGAGGCGCTCAGGCTCTATCCGCCGGTCCACACGCTCCCGCGGGAGACGGCCAAGCCGTTTTCGACCGGCGACCGAGTCATCCCGGCGGGCACGGACGTCCACCTCTCTGTCATCCGCATCCATCGCGACGAGCGGTGGTACGACGACCCGCTCGCGTTCCGACCCGAGCGATGGGACGACGAGACCGACCGCCCCGCCTACGCCTATCTCCCCTTCGGGGCCGGACCGCGGAGCTGTCTCGGTCGGGCGTTCGCGCTCACGGAGGCGAAAATCGTGCTCGCAACCGTCCTCCGCGACTTCGAACTCGACTGGGGCGGCGACGGGGAGTTAGCAATCGCGCCCGAGATGACGACCCAACCGAAGGGCGAGACGCCGCTCGTCGTCCGGCGGCGCTGAGTCCGAGGCGGCGTGCCTCGAGGAGTCGTCGTCGGCTTCGGGGTCCCTCTCAGATGTGGGCCGCGATGTCGGCCTCGGTGATGATGCCGACCGTCTCGCCGCTCTCGACGACGATGATGGCCGAGTTGTGGTCGAGGTAGACGCCGATTTCGTCCAGCGTCGTGTCGGGTTCGACCGTCGTGACGCCCTCGGACATGACCTCGTTGACCGGGCGGTCGGTGACGTCGTCCTCCTGAACGTGGCGGATGTCGGCGTTCGAGATGATACCGAGCGGGCGGCCGTTCTCGATGACGGGCAACTGCGAGAAGCCAGCGTCGAGCATGATGTCGCGCGCCTCGCGGACGGAGTTGTCGGGGGCGACGCTCCGGACGGTCGTGTTCATGATGTCCGCCGCGCGAACGATGCGCCCTTCGGCCTCGTCCAGCGCCTCGACGATGCGCCGGAGCGTCGAGAGCCGCGGGTCGACGTCGCCGCCCTCGATGCGGGCGATAAGCGGCTGGGAGACGCCGGCCATATCGGCGAGTTTGCTCTGCGTCAAATCGAGGGAGTTCCGCCGTTCCCTGAGGTCTTGGGGCGTGGGGAGTTCCATGCCGAGGTAATTACCTGTAGTTATGAAAAAGTGTTCCGGTCGCTCGTGTCGGGCGGTCGCCCCGAGTGCGGTGGCCGGCGCGACGCGGTGCGGCCGGGCGCGACAGCGCGGCGTTACTGATCTTCGTCCGAGTCGAACTCGCGGATGTCGATGACGTCGAGGGGGACGTCGCGGAGCGCGCCGCCGACCTCGCTTTTCGCGATGCGGGAGGCGTGCTTCTCGCCGTCCGCGTTGAAAATCTTGATTTCGAGGAGCAGGCCGACCAGCGCGGTGTTGGCCGCGATGAACGCGGAGTCGAACGGTTCGCCACAGGCGGGACAGGGCGTCGCGCCGACTTCGACCTCGACGTACTCCTTGTCCTTCTGGTTGAGTCGCTTGCCGGCCTCGCTGACCGCGACGCCGATGGCGTCGTCGATGTCTTCTACGTCCCGGACCAACCAGGCCGCCTCCATCGCGACGAGATAGTTGCTCATACACACGTTACGCGCCGGTGGGGTTTCGTGTCTTGTGGTTCGAGCGCCGGGGCGTGTGGGATTCACACGCCCGGCGCGCGCGCCGGCCGCGACGCGCCCGAATCCGCGACACTCCCCCCGTTCGACCGGAGCGCGCGCGACCCGCGCATGCCACGGCGATAATCGCTATAACTTACGAAAAAGCGCTCCGCGGGTCACGTGCGACCCACGCCGAATAGTCGGTCTAGTTGGATTAGAGACAACTGTGCTTTAATCGGCAGACAGCGCCGGGGTGTTACGCACCGGGGTGAGAGAAGACTTATATACGGGCACCGCCCGAGCCTCGACTGAAGACACGGTGATGATTCCCCGCCTAACCAAGTACGTCCTGTTCGCCGCCTACCAGCTATCGGTCGCGATGGGTATCGCGCTCCTCCCCGTCGCGCTCGCCGCTCGCCGGATGGGTGTGACCCTCCCGATTCGCCGGCTCGTGGAAACGACCGGAACCGCCTACAAACGCGCCGCGGGTCGCTAACCCGACTCGCGCGACCGCTTCCGTCCGATGATACTCGCCGCGAGCGACCGCGCCGCGCGGCCGCCGCCGACGCGCGTCTGACGCTTTGGCACCGGCAACGGCGAGGTGAAGGGTTGCATTTATCAGCGCCGAAGTGCAATCGCTGACAATGCGTACCCCGACTCACGACGAGTTCTCCGGCCGTCTCGACTCGCTGAACGGCGACCGCTCGAACGTGTTCGGCCCCGAGCTCGGCGAGTTCTCGCACGCCGAGCGTCGCGCCGACTCGCTCGGTGACAAAGAGACGAAGACCGGAACGACCACCGTCGGTATCAAGACCGAAGACGGCGTCGTCCTCGCGACCGACATGCGCGCGAGCATGGGCTACATGGTCTCCTCGAAGGACGTCCAGAAGGTCGAAGAGATTCACCCGACGGGCGCGCTGACCATCGCCGGCTCCGTCTCGGCCGCCCAGTCGCTCATCAGCTCCCTGCGCGCGGAGGTCCGCCTCTACGAGGCCCGCCGCGGCGAGAATATGAGCATGCAGGCGCTGTCGACGCTCGTCGGCAACTTCCTCCGCTCGGGCGGGTTCTACGTCGTCCAGCCCATCCTCGGCGGCGTCGACGAGACCGGCCCGCACATCTACAGCATCGACCCCGCCGGCTCCATCCTCGAAGAGGAGTACACCGTCACCGGCTCCGGTAGTCAGTACGCCCTCGGTGTGCTCGAACAGGAGTTCGAAGACGGCCTCAGCATCGAGGAGGCGAAACAGGTCGCCACGAAGGCCATCCGCTCCGCGGTCGAGCGCGACCTCGCCTCCGGCAACGGCATCAACATCGCCGTCGTCACCGAGGACGGCGTCGACATCCAGCGCCACCAGAACTTCGAAGGCCTCGAATAAGTCGCCCGCAGTCGGCGGTCTCTCTCCGTTTTCGCGATTGTCCACCGGCGGGACTGGCCGGACTCCCGCGATGGGACTCCCGCCACGGAACCCCCGCGGTCGCAGTTCTCACTCAGTCGTCGCTCGGAAGCGGCCGCAGAAACCCGTACCACGTCCGGTAGGCGACCACGCCGAAGACGCGCCCGAACCCGAAACTGTACCGGAACGACTCGGTGCGGGGGAGCAGTCGGCGCTGGACCGCGATACCGACGAGGCTGACGGCCATCCCGCGACGCCGATTCGTGCGAACCTGCCAGCTATCGCGGTCGTTGGCCCACACCTGCCCGGCACCCCACACCCCACCGACGGCGAACCCACTCGGCGACAGCGGCGTCGGCTCGTGGGACTCGTCGTCGCTGGAGCGGAGCAGACGACGCATCGACACCATCCACAGCGCGGTGAGAACTGCGATACCGAGTTGGACGACCGCTTTCGTCCGACGGGAGACCATACGCGGTCTTCGTGGGACGCGACAATAGGTATTTCTCCGACAAAACGCGAGAGCGTCAGCGAGTGACGAGACGGCCGCGAGCGCCGTCGCGGACGCGGGCGCTCGAGTTCCCTCAGAGCCAGTCGGCGAACGCGCCTTCGAGGAGCGAGTCGGACTGTCGCTCGACGTACTCGCGTTGCATCTCGCGGAGCGCCGCCTCGAAGTCGCCGCCGTCGCCGAGGGCGTCGCGGACGCGGGCGCGCTTCCAGTCGGCCGGCGTGACGCCCATCTCGACGCGCTTGCGCAGGGGTTCGAGGTAGTAGTTGGCCTCCTCCTCGGAACAGCCCGCGAGCCGAAGCCCGTCGCGGGCGTGGACGAGCAAGTCCTCGTAGAGGTCCGCGCCAGTCACCTCGTCGCCGTCGACGTCTATCCAGCGCAGGTCGCCGTGCGGCCCCTCGCGCCTCGCGGTGTAGAAGTTCTTCTCTGCGGTCTCCCAGTCGAGGTCGATGACGGGGTGGTCGAGTCGGGGGAGCCGCTCCATGAGGCCCGCGAAGGCGGCCTGAAACGCCACCGAGTCGCGGACGGTCGGCTGGCCCGCGATGGGGCGGAACTCGATTCGGGCGTTGGCCGACGACCGGGACGCGCCGTCGAACACCGGGCGGACCCACCGCCAGTAGGTGCCGTGTTTCCGGCGGAGCGTGGCGAAGTCGTCGTCGAAGCGGTCGCCGCGCTCGACCGACATGGGGACCATCGTGGAGTCCTCGACGACGCGGTCGACGGCGTCTTCGACGGTGTCGAGGTCGCCGGGGAAGGCGACTTTCTCGTGGTCGCCGGAGTTGAGCACCGACTCGAACACCGCGATGCGGTTTTCGTCCCAGCCGTCGACGAGAATCTCCTCGCCCGTCACGTCCTCGTCGTAGAGGTCGGCCGGGAAGAACGGCGAGTTGACGCCGAGCGCGAGGAGCGGTCCGGCGACCCGGAGCGCGTAGTTGAAGTGGTGCGGCAGGTCGGCCGCGTGCGGGACCTGATAGTGCGGCTGGATGGACGTGATGAGCGCCTCGGGCATCACGGTGTCCGCTTCGAGCGAGACGTGCGGCGCGTCGAGCCTGAACGACTCTGGGGCGGTCGGTCCGTTCGCCATCGCGTGGTATCGCACGGAGTTGCTCATGTTCGTCGCGAGGCGGACGCCCCCGTCGGTGACGGAGTCCGTCAGGTACTCGCGGGCGCTCTCGCCGGCCGGCGGGATGCTCCACATCCCGTCGGAGACGAGTCGCATCCCCTCGGCGGCGGCGCAGTCGAGCGCGGCGTCGAGTCGGGCGCGGACCTCGGACTCCTGCGCGCGGAGGCCGTGGGGGTTCAGCGGCTGGGGGCTCGTGGTCATCTCGGCGTTGTGGAGCCCCAGTTCCTTCTCGAAGCCCATGAGTCCGAGCAGTCGGCGCGGGACCCGCATGAGCGCGTGCACGTCGTCTTCGCTCGCGGACCAGCGACCGTCGGAAACGGCGTAGAACTCGTACTCCAAGCCGACGATAGACTGGTGGTTGTCGAAGGTCCCCTCGCGCAGTTCGCGCTTGAGCACATCGGCGTCGGCTTTCGCTTGCGCTTCGAACTCGGCCGCGTCGACCGCGAGCACGTCTTCGACGCGCTCTGCGAGGTCGTCGCTCATACCCGGCGTTCTGACGGCGAACGTCTTCAACTTCCCGGCACCGCGGTCGTTCGGTAGCGAATCACACCCCCGACGACTGTCGAGACGCTTTTGCCCCGCGCGGCGATACCCACGGACGATGGAGTTCGCCGAGTTCGCCGCCCGCGCCGCCGAGATAGAAGCCGAGCCAGCGGACCTCGCGGTCGTCTCGCTCCTCTCAGACCTCTTTCGCGACGCTCGCGACGACCTCCCGACAGTCGCCCGGTTCGTCCAGGGCCGCGTCTTCCCGGCGTGGGACTCGACCACGCTCGACATCGGCCCGCGGCTCTGTCACGAGGCCATCGCCCGCGCGGCCGGCCCGAACGTCTCGGCCGACGACGTGGAGGACCGCCTCGCCGACCGCGGCGAAATCGGCGCGGTCGCCGCGAGCTACGACTTCGGCGGCCAGCGCGGCCTCGCCGCCTTCGGGTCGGGCGGTCGAGACGGCCTGACCGTCGCGGAAGTCGATTCGGAGCTCCGCGCCCTCGCGGCCGCCTCCGGTTCGGGGAGCGAGGAAACGAAGCTCAAGACGCTCTACGGCCTGTTCAACCGGACCGACCCCGACGAGGCGCGCTTCCTCGCCCGGCTCGTCCTCTCGGAGATGCGCATCGGCGTCGGGGAGGGAACCGTCCGCGACGCCGTCGCCGAGGCGTTCGTGGTCGACCCCTCGGACGCCGCCGCCATCCGCGACGACGAGGCCGACTCGGAGACCGAAGCCGCCGCCCGCGACCGCCGGAACGAGGCAATCGCCGCCGTCGCCCGCGCCCTGCAGGTGTCGAACGACTACGGCATGGTCGCCGAACTCGCCCGCGACGAGGGCGAGGCCGGCCTCGACGAGGTCCGCCTCGAAGTCGGTCGCCCCGTGCAGGCGATGCTGGCGCAGGCCGGCACCGCCGCCGACGCGCTCGACGAGTGGGAGACCGCCGCGGTCGAGACCAAGTTCGACGGCGCGCGCGTGCAGGTCCACCGCGACGCCGACGGCGAGGTCTCGCTGTTCTCGCGCAACATGGAAGACGTAACCGGCGCGCTCCCCGAGGTAGTCGAGTTCGTCGCGGACGCGGTCGACGAACCCGTCATCCTCGACGGCGAGGTCGTGGCGATGGACGACGGCGGCGAACCCCTCCCGTTTCAGGAGATTCTCCGGCGCTTCCGCCGCAAGCACGACGTGGGTCGGATGCGCGAGGAGGTCCGCGTCGAACTCCGGGCGTTCGACTGCCTGCACGCCGACGGCGACGACCTCCTCACCGACCCGCTTTCCGCCCGTCACGACCGACTGACCGCGGTGCTCGGCGACGAGTCGGCGGCCGTCTCCGACCTCTTCCTCTCGGACGACCCCGACGAAATCGCCGCCTACGAGGCCGACGCGCTCGACGCCGGCCACGAGGGAATCATGCTGAAGAACCCCGACGCGCCGTACTCGCCGGGCGACCGCGGGAAGAACTGGCTGAAGCGCAAGCCCGACGTGGAGACGCTGGACCTCGTCGTCACCGGCGCTGAGTGGGGCGAGGGCCGCCGCGCGGAGTCCCTCGGAACGTTCCTGCTTTCGGCCCGCGTCGAAGCCGACTCGGGCGACGACGCCTTCGAGACCATCGGCAAGGTCGCCACGGGCATCACCGACGAGGAGTTGGCCGAGTTGACCGACCTCCTCGAACCCGAAATCGAACGCGAGGCGGGCAAGGAGGTCGACATCCGCCCGTCGGTCGTCTTCGAGGTCGGCTACGAGGAGATTCAGGCGTCGCCGACGTACTCCTCGGGCTACGCGCTTCGGTTCCCGCGGTTCGTCACCGTCCGCGAGGACAAGACCGCCGAGACGGCCGACTCGCTGGACCGCGTGGAGCGACTGGCCGACTCGCAGTGACCGAGGCTCCCCGCGGGTCGCGCCCAAAGAGAGATACTATCTGGGATTCGACGTGTTATCATGGTGACGACACGTGAACGTTGACGCCCTCCTGAAGCCGGTCGTCCGCTATACGGGTCTCCTCGGACTGCTCACGGTCGGGACAGTGTATTTCGCCACGCACTCGGGGATGTACATGCTGGCGTTGGCGGGGGCCGGCGTACTGCTCGTCGTGCTCGGCGGCGGGGCTGTCGGCCGGATGGGGCCCAGCAACGTCGAACACGCGGGCGAAAAGGGCGGGACGAACAGGGTCGTCTCGAACGCGGGGCTGTGGTCGCCCGTCGAGACGAACACCTCGCTCCGACTCGCCCTCCTGTGTTACGGGGCCGGCGTGTTCCTGTGGAGCCTCGTCGTGTTCGGCGTCCTGCGCGACACGCTCGTCTGACACGGCGTTCGACGCCCTCGCGTCCGTCCCGTCCGGCCCAAGAGCCGCGCTTTTGACCCCTCGGTTCGAGGTGTCGCGTATGACTATCAAACACGACGGCCTCGACGTGTCGTGGCTCGGCTACGCGACCGTCAGAATCGAGTCGCCCGACGGCTTCGTCGTCTACTTCGACCCCGGCCGCTACGGCGTCCTCGACGACTACTACGCCCGCGACGGCGACCTGATTTTGGTCACGCACAACCACCACTACGACTCCGACGCCATCGAGCAGGTCGCCGACGCCGACGCGACCGTCGTCGCCTTCGAGGGCGTCGACGCCGCGACCATCGACCGCGACGTGGTGCCGGTCGAAGACCTCCCCTACGAGACGGTCCGCGTCGGCGAGGAGGACCACCTCACCGTCGGCGAGGTCGACGTGTGGTCGCTCCCGGCGTTCAACGACCCCGACGGGCCGCACCTCCGCGACGGCGACGTCGTCCACCCCCGCGGATTCGGCTGTGGCTTCCACATCTCACTCGCCGACCGAACCGTCTTCTGGCCCGGCGACTCCGACGTGCTGGCGGGCCACGAACACCTCGAAGTGTCGCTGTTTCTCGCCAACATCGGCGGGTCGGTCGTGATGGACCGCCACGAGGCCGCCGACCTCGCGGAGACGCTCGACCCGGACCTCGTGCTCCCGATTCACTACGACACGATTCCGCTTCTCGAAACCGACCCCGACGCCTTCGTCGTCGACGTGGCGAACCGCGGTATCCCGGTCGTCATCGACGACCCCGACCAAGTCTGAGGCGGAGCGGCGGGACGGACAGACGGACAACCGGACGGACAGAACGATTTTGCCGCGCCGGGCCGTCAGTTCGGGTATGGACCTCGACTACGGCATGCTCGGCGGCCGGCGGCCCTACTACCGCTTCGGCGACGCCGACGCCGACCCACTCGTGGTGCTTCCCGGCCTCTCGGACGCCTTCCAGCGCATCGACCCGAACCGCGGGGCTGCGGCGGCGCTCGCCGGTCTGTTCCGCGAGTTCGACGACCGCGACGTGTGGGTGGTCGGCCGACCGCGACACCTCCCGGTCGGGTCGACCACGCGCGACATGGCCGCGGGCTACGCGGGCGTCATCGACGAACAGGACCTCTGGCCGGCGGACGTTATCGGCGTCTCGATTGGCGGGCTGGTCGCCCAGTATCTCGCCGCCGACTACGGCGACTACGTGGACTCGCTGGCTGTCGTCTCCGCGGGGACGCGACTCGGCGGCCACGGCGAGAACATCGTGACGCGCTGGCGCTCGCTGGCGGGCAAGGGCCGCTGGGCCGAGGTCGTCGCGGACGCGGAGCGGGAGTCAGCGACCGGCCTCGAAGCGACGGTCGCTCCGGCGCTCATCGAGGCGGCCGGTCGGCTCGTCGACCTCCGACCCGCCGTCCCCGCCGACGCCGTCGTCTCCTGTACGGCCTGCCTCGAACACGACTCCCGAGAGATACTCGGCGGCGTCGACGCGCCGACACTCGTCGCCGTCGGGAAGTCCGACCGACTGTTCCCCGAGCCGCGGGTTCGAGAACTCAAAGACGGCGTCGCGGACGCGACGCTCGCGCTGTTCTCCGGGGCGGGGCACCATCTCGCCACGAGCGAACCGCGAGCGCTGAACGGCGTCGTCAGACGCTACTTCGACGGGTTCCGCGGCGACGGGCTGTATCCCTGACCGGGACGGAAACCGGCGCTCGGGTTAGATGATACCCATCTCGTCGAGGCGCGTCGGCAGGTACTCGTCGGTCACGAAGTCGAGACCGCGAGAGGCCAGCGCCTGCTGTTCGGCCTTCTTGCCGATGTCGAGTTGGAGCTCTATCTGTTCGGTCCAGTAGTCGCCCATGAACCGCGGGTCCTCCAGTTCGGACTGGAGCGCGTTGACGTCGGAGTCCGCGAGCGGGTCGGTCGGGAGGTCGTAGTCCACGATGTCCTGCGGCTGGATACCCACGAACTTCGCGTCGGGCGTGGCGAGATACTCCGAGAGGTGCGCGGACTTGATGGAGCCGTAGGCGACCGAGCCGAAGATGCGGTAGGACCACGGGTCGCCGTCGGTGAAGACCACGACCGGCAGGTCGAGTTCGTCGTGCAGGCGCTTGGTGATACGGCGGGTGGCGCGCGCCGGCTGGCCGCCGAGGTGGACGACGAGCGCGTTGTAGTCGTCGTCGAAGCCGTTCTCGACGAGTCGGTCGCGCATCCCGCCGGTCTCGACGCACATGACGAAGTCGATGTCGTGTTCGAGGAACTCGATGGTGTCGGGGTTGTTCGGAATCTGGTAGCCGCCCTGTCCCACGTCCAACTGGCAGTGAATCTCGCGGTCGCCGCGGTTCGTCTGCTCGCGGATTTTGAGCGGGCCCATGAGCTTCGCGCCGGACTCCTCCGGGCGCATGTGGAAGTCCTCGCGCTTGACCTCGCTGACGATTTCCAAGTCCTCGATGAGCTTGTTGGACTCGTCTTGGTCGGAGAAGTGCGCCTCCTCGTTGTCCCACGACTCGGAGATGTAGTACAGCTCACGCAGGGTGGACGAGCGGTCCTCGTCTAACTGCCGCGCGAGGAACTCGATGGTGTAGGCGGCCTTCAGGAGCTTTCTCGCGCCCCGAACGCTGTTCGCAGAGCGCTTCGAGGTCCGGTCGCCGTACACCCAGACGTTGGCGTCCTCGTCGTACTCGATGTTGCTTTTCGTCCGCGTCGGGAGCGTCATGTACGGAATCTCCCCCGCGTCGAACTGGTCGTAGAACTCCGCCGCGAGGTCGATGAGACGCTCGCGGACGCGTTCCTCGGATGTCTGCCGTTCGGATGCCATTATACGTTCACCGTGAGTTTCTCCGTCTCGACGCCGTCGACGTTGATGTCGAACGACGCGTCCTGTGCGACCGAGTACGTGAGCGTCGCCGTCTCACCGGACGACACCTCGGGGTTCCACTTGACGAACCACTCCCCGTCGAGGTCGACGACCGTCGCCTCCCCGTCGAGGCCGGCCGGCTCCGCCGAGACGATGTCCGTGATGTCCGGCGACTCGTTCGTGTTGGAGTGGTTCGTCACCGTGAGCGTCACCTCGCCGTCGTCGACGGCCCGCTCGACGGTCAGGTTGTTCATGATGCGGCCGAGCGCGCCGTCGATGTTGGGCTCGGGTCGGCCGGTGACCTCCGAGAGCTTCGTCGCCATCTGCGGGAGGATGCGACCGAGGACGTCCTGTTTCTCGCGGCGCTTCTGGAGCGACCGCCGCTTCGAGAGATAGGACTTGAGGTCGCGGGCCGCCTCGCGGATGGCGAGTTCGACCTCGTCTTGAATCGCCGGCACGTCCGCGAGCGCGTCCTTCGACTCGCTCGTGAAGGGGACGTTCGTGGAGGCGACGTGGACCATGAGGACCGCGGGGCCGTTCGGCATGCCGGTGCCGCCGGGTTGGTCGAGCCCGTAGTTCCGCCAGCCGATGTCCTTGACGACGTGGGTGATGGTACACGCGCCCTGCTGGTAGACGAGCGGGACGCGGTTGGCGAACCGGAGCAGGTCGATTTTCCCCTCGGACTTCAGTTCGCCGCCGTAGGCGATGCCGGCCTCGACGATGAACGGGTCGCCGCCGTGGACCTCGGCGTCGCGGGTCGCCGCGGCGTAGAAGTCGGCGTCGAACTCCTTTTTCAGGCCGGCTTCGACGAGTTCCGCCGAGATGGGTGAGAGACAGTCCGTCGGCGGCGCGAGGATGTCCGTCTCGCGCATCGCGTCGAGCAGGTCGCGGGCCACGTCGCGGTCGTCGGCGACCTCGCGGACCTTCGGCACCTCGTCGGAGACCGTACGCATCCGCGACCAGATGGCGTCGGCGACGTTCTCTTGGGCCGTCTCGCCGTAGGTCTCGTCCTCGCGCTCTTCCGTTCGGTCGGCGGCCCACGAGACGAACTCGGCCACGTCGCCGCGGGTGGCTCGGTCGGCCGGGCCGGTCGTCTCGGCGAACTGCGTGGCGATGGAGCGCGCCATCGACAGCTTGCCGGCGTCGTCTTTCTGCGTGGTCGTCACGTCGTCGACGATGGCGTACACGTCGCCCTCGCGGTCGTCGGTGAGAGCGGGCCACAGCGCCTCGATGACGTTCTCGCGGACCGTCTCGCCGAACGAGGTGTCGGTCTCCTCGCCGACCGTCTCGGCGACGTTTTCGACGACTGCGACGAGTTCGCCGTGGGCGATGCGCTCTTTGCCGACGACGATATCGACCAACTCCTCGGCGAACGCCGCGGTCGCCTCCTTGCCCTTGTTGGCGACGGCGTCCTCGACGACGGCGACGAGGTCGGCCGCCTCGGTCGCGTCGGGCGTCCGCCACGTCATCTCGCGGCCGAAGTGTCGGTCGCGGAAGGCGTCGTGAACCTTGTCCGAGGTCTTCGCGCCGACGCGGGTGAACTCCTCTTGGAGGAAACCGGAGACGGAGTACGACTCGGTCGCCGAGAGCATCTTCAGGAGCGTCCCGAGTTCGACGCCGTGGGGGTGGGGACGAATCTCCTTCGTCTGCTTCGGAAGCTGGTCGGTCGCCCGCTCGAACTTCATCGGCTCGTCGAGACCGGGTTCCCGGAGTTCGAGTCGGGCGTGGGGGTTGACGACCGCCGTGTGGAGGATGTAGTCGTGAAGCTGTTGGCGGGCGCGCATGTTGGCTTCCATCTCCAACTCGATGCGCGTGCCGTGGGAGCGGTCCCACGAGGTGGTCTTCTCGGTGCGAATCTCGGGTTCGTTCTGGTCCGTGTTGATGACGAGTTCGAAGTACTCGGCGTCCTCCGAACCTTGCGTCCGACTCGTCACCTTGGCGGGCTTCCCGCTCGTCAACTGCGAGTAGAGAACCGCCGCGGAGATGCCGATACCCTGCTGGCCGCGGGACTGCTCGCGCGCGTGGAAGCGAGAGCCGTAGAGGAGCTTCCCGAACACTTTGGGCACCTGCTCTTTCGTGATGCCCGGCCCGTTATCCTCGATGACGAGGCGGTAGTAGTCGCCCGCCTCGGCGATTTCCACGTAGATGTCGGGTTGGATGCCCGCCTCCTCCGTGGCGTCGAGCGCGTTGTCCACCGCCTCCTTGACGGCGGTGACCAACCCGCGGGCTCCGCTGTCGAAGCCCAACATGTGCTTGTTCTTCTCGAAGAACTCGGCGATGGAGATCTCCCGCTGGCCCTTCGCCAGCTCCTCTGCGATCCCCGGCTCGTCACCGAGTGTCGACTGGAACGAGGTCATTTCCTGATGCGCATCTACCCAGTCCCGCGTTAAGTACTCACCGGCAACGGAGTGAAAGTGAAATCGCGGCGTTGACGCCCTTCGAGGGCCGTCCGCAACGGAACGCCGAATCGTGTTATACAGAGTCACCCACGAAACGCGGGGTCAGCCAGTCGGAATCGCCGGGCTCGGAAACCGCTACGCGGGACTCCAGTAAGTAGTTCGCGCCCGCGCGTGCGAGCCTTTAAGGGACGGGCTATCCTAGGCCAGTTCAGATGTCTCAGGATAACGAGTACGGGGCCGGACAGATTCAGGTCCTCGAAGGGCTCGAAGCCGTTCGAAAGCGTCCGGCGATGTACATCGGGTCCACCGATTCTCGCGGACTCCACCACCTCGTCTACGAAGTCGTCGACAACTCCATCGACGAGGCGCTCGCGGGGCACTGCGACGCCATCGAGGTCGCCCTCCACGAGGACGGCTCTGTCAGCGTCACGGACAACGGCCGCGGGATTCCGGTAGATACGCACGAACAGTACGACCGACCCGCGCTGGAGGTCATCATGACCGTCCTCCACGCCGGCGGGAAGTTCGACAACAAGTCCTATCAGGTCTCCGGCGGCCTCCACGGCGTCGGCGTCTCCGTGGTCAACGCGCTGTCGAGCGAGCTCGAAGTCGAGGTCAAACGCGACGGCGCGGTGTGGACACACCGCTTCGAGTTCGGCGAGCCGCAGGTCGACGAGTTCGAGCGCGTCCGCGACCTCGAACCCGGCGAAGACACCGGGACGACCATCCGCTTTTGGCCGGACGACGGAATCTTCGAGACGACCGAGTTCGACTTCAAGACGCTCGAAAACCGCCTGCGCGAACTCGCGTTCCTCAACTCCGGCGTCGAGATTTCGCTCGCCGACGAGCGGACCGACGAGTCGAGTACGTTCCGCTTCGAGGGCGGCATCCGCGAGTTCGTCGAGTACCTCAACGAGACCAAGACAGCTCTCCACGACGACATCATCTACTACGACGACGAGTCGGAGGGCATCGAGGTCGAAATCGCCATGCAGGCGACCGACGAACTACAGGGGTCGATTCACGCCTTCGCCAACAACATCAACACGCGCGAGGGCGGCACGCATCTGACCGGGTTCAAAACGGCGCTCACCCGCGTCGTCAACGACTACGCGAACAGCCACGATATGCTGGACGACCTCGACGGCGACAACCTCCGCGGCGAGGACGTCCGCGAGGGGCTCACCGCCGTCATCTCAATCAAACACCCCGACCCGCAGTTCGAGGGCCAGACGAAGACGAAGCTCGGAAACTCCGAGGTCCGCGGTATCGTCGAGAGCGTCACCCACCAACAGCTCGGGACGTTCTTCGAGGAGAACCCGGACACGACGACGGCCATCATCTCGAAGGCCGTCGAGGCCGCCCGCGCCCGCAAGGCCGCGAAGCAGGCCGAGGAACTCACCCGCCGCAAGTCCGCGCTCGAGTCCACCTCGCTCCCGGGGAAGCTCGCGGACTGTCAGAGCCGCGACCCTTCGGAGTCAGAGCTGTTCATCGTGGAGGGCGACTCCGCTGGCGGCTCGGCGAAGCAGGGCCGCGACCGCAAGTTCCAGGCGATTTTACCCCTCAAGGGGAAGATTCTGAACGTCGAGAAACACCGCCTCGACCGCATCCTCGAAAACGACGAGATACGGGCGCTCATCACCGCCATCGGCGGCGGCGTCGGCGACGAGTTCGACATCGAGAAGGCGCGCTACCAGCGGCTCATCCTGATGACCGACGCCGACGTCGACGGCGCGCACATCCGGACACTCCTCCTCACGCTCCTGTACCGCCACATGCGCCCGCTCATCGAGGCCGGCTACGTGTACGCGGCCCAACCGCCGCTGTACCGCGTCCGCTACCGCGGCAACACCTACGACGCGATGGACGAGGCGGAGCGAGACCGCATCATCGAGGAGCAATGCAACGGTAACCCCACGCAGGTCCAGCGGTTCAAGGGGCTCGGCGAGATGAACCCCGACCAGCTGTGGGACACGACGATGAACCCCGAAAACCGCGTCCTCAAGCGCATCACCGTCGAGGACGCCGCCGCCGCCGACCGGATGTTCAACATCCTGATGGGCGACGCCGTCGGACCGCGAAAGCAGTTCATCAAGGACCACGCGAACGACGCCGAATGGGTAGACATCTAATATGAGTTCTGACGCACCAGATTCTTTCGAACCGGGCGCGGGTATCGCGGCCGAAGTGAAAAACGCGCGCATCGAAGACGAGATGGAGCAGTCGTACATCGACTACGCGATGTCGGTCATCGCGGGTCGGGCGCTCCCCGACGTTCGCGACGGCCTCAAGCCGGTCCACCGACGCATCCTCTATGCGATGCATCAGGCCGGCGTGACCTCCAACTCGTCGCACCGCAAGTCCTCGTCCATCGTGGGCGAGACGATGGGTGACTACCACCCCCACGGCGACTCCGCCATCTACGACACCCTCGCGCGCATGGCGCAGGACTTCTCGATGCGCTACCCGCTCGTCGACGGGCAGGGGAACTTCGGCTCCGTCGACGGCGACCCACCGGCCGCGATGCGCTACACGGAGGCGCGGATGTCCTCCATCGCCGAGGAACTCCTCGACGACATCGACAAGGACACCGTCGACTTCCAGTCGAACTACGACGACCGCAAGCAGGAGCCGACGGTGCTCCCGTCGTCGTTCCCGAACCTGCTGGTCAACGGGTCGTCCGGCATCGCGGTCGGGATGTCCACGAACATCCCGCCGCACAACCTCGGCGAGGTCATCGACGCCACGGTGGAACTCATCGAAAACCCGGAGGCGACCATCCCGGAGTTGATGGAACACATCAAGGGCCCGGACTTCCCGACCGGCGCGAACATCGTCGGTCGCAACGCGGTCCACAAGGCGTACAAGACGGGCCGCGGTCGCGTCCGCGTCCGCGCCGACTACGACGTGTTCGAGGAGGAGGGCCGCATCGTTATCAACGAACTCCCGTATCAGGAGAACAAGGCCCGCCTCATCGAGCGCATCGCCGACGACGTGAACGAGGGCAAAATCGAGGGCATCCGCGACATCCGCGACGAGTCCGACCGCGACGGCATCCGCGTCGTCATCGAACTCAAGCGCGGCGCGATGGCCGAGGTCGTCAAGAATCAGCTTCTCGACAACCACCTCGAATCCACGTTCGGCGTCATCAACCTCGCGCTCGTCGACGGCCAGCCGCAGGTGCTGACGCTCAAGCAGACGCTCGAACACTACCTCGACCATCGCCGCGACGTGGTCCGCCGGCGCTCCGAGTACGAACTCGCCGAGGCCGAAGACCGCGCACACATCCTCGACGGCCGCCTGAAGGCCCTCGACAACATCGACGACGTGGTCGAGACCATCCGGCACTCCGAGAGCCGCGACGACGCGAAGGCCGCGCTCCGCGGCGAGGTCACCGTCGAAGTCGACGGCGCGCCGCTCCCGTCGTTCGACTTCTCCGAAGAGCAGGCCAACCACATCGTCTCGATGCAACTCGGCTCGCTCACCTCGATGGAGGCCGCCGAAATCGAAGACGAGTACGAGGACGTCCAAGCGACCATCGACCGCCTCGAAACCATCCTCGGCGACCGGTCGGAACTCGACGCGGTCATCGAGTCCGAACTCCTCGACATCAAAGACGAGTACGCCGACGACCGGCGGACCTCGTTCGTCGCCAACACCGGAGAGGTCACCCGCGCCGACCTCATCCCCGAGGAGGACGTGGTCGTCATCGTCAGCGAGGACGACTACATCAAGCGGATGCCGGTCTCCCGGTTCCGCGCCCAGCACCGCGGCGGCAAGGGCATCATCGGGACGGACCTCAAGGAGGGTGACAACGTCTCGTCCGTGTTCGTCACGAACACCCACGATGACCTGCTCTGTTTCACCAACCACGGGCAGGTCTACCAACTGAAGGCCTACCAGGTGCCCGAGATGTCGCGGACCGCCCGCGGGAAGTCGGCGGTCAATCTCCTCGACTTCGACGACGGCGAGGAGATCACGGCCGTCGTCAACTGCGACGACCTCGAAGACATCGAGGGCTACCTGACGATGGTGACCCAGAACGGCTACATCAAGCGGACCGGCACCGACCGGTTCCAGAACATCCTCTCGACGGGCATCATCGCCACCAAACTCGACGAGGGCGACGAACTGGTCGACGTGGAGGTCACCGACGGCGAAAGCGACCTCGTCATCGGAACCGAACAGGGGATGTCCATCCGCTTCGACGAGGACGAGGTGCGCGCGATGGGCCGGTCGGCCCGCGGCGTCCGCGGCGTCAAACTGACCGGCGACGACGTAGTCGCCGGCGTGGCCGCCATCGACGAGGCCCACCACAGTTGGATTCTCACCGTCACCGAGAACGGCTACGGGAAGCGCACCGACCTTGACGCCTACCGCAAGCAGTCCCGAAACGGTAAGGGTCTCATCGACATCAAGACCAACGAGCGGAACGGCCCGGTCTGCGCCATCAACACCGTCGGCGAGGGCGACCACCTCGTCGTCATGTCCGACGAGGGCCAGATTCTCCGGACGCCCGTCGAGGACATCTCGACGGTCGGCCGCAACACGATGGGCGTCATCGTGATGGACCTCGACGAGGGCGACGACGTCGCCTCCGTCGACGTGATTCCGGCCGCGATGACGACCGAGGCCGAGGAACTCGACGACGTGGAAGGCGACGCGGAAGCCGACGCGGCCGACGAGTAAGTCGACTTTCCGCGACGACGGATTCTTTTATGCACCCACCGGAGAGCCGCGGCTCCGAACGTCGCGCCCCGAAGGCATTTACCTCGGCCGAGAGGTCGTCTCGGTATGAGAGTCCGGCCGCGGGCGAGAATCGCCGGCGTCTCGGCGCTTGCGTTCGCGGCGGGCGGTGTCGGCGAGGCCGTCGGCTACGTCGTTCGAGTCGTGCGGAAACGCGGGACAGCCAGCGGTCGAACCTCGTAGTCGGCTACTTTACTTCTCGACGTCCGAGGGTTCTCGCGTCAGGTCGTAGGTGTAGTGTCGCGGCTTGCGGTCCCGGAGCCAGTCGCGGAGCGGTTCGACCCGCGGCCGGTAGGTGAGCGTCGACCCGAGGGCGGTCAGCGGGAGGAACTTCGCCGCCTCGATTTCGTCGTCGGGGTCGCTCGGCGACGGCGTCGGGTCGTCGGCGACGGGCGTCGCGTGGTAGAACCGCTGGAGATAGATGCGGTGGTCCGGGGCGCGAATCTCACTCGTGAACGCGAGCGACTGGATTTCGACTTCGACCCCGGTCTCCTCTGCGGCCTCGCGGGCGGCGGTCTCGAAGAAGAACTCACCGGGTTCGGAACCGCCCTTCGGCAGTCCCCAGCGGTCCTTCTCGTAGACCGCGAGCACCGAGTTCTCCCGTAAGACGACGACGCCGGCGGCCAGGTCGTGCGGAGCGGGGGCTTCTCTCGGCGTCGACATCAGAGGATGCGCTTGCCCAAGGCGCTTGCGGCGAGTTCGGTCGCGAGCGTCGCGGTCTCGTTGTGTTGGTCGAGGATGGGGTTGACCTCCACGAGTTCGAACGACCGCATGGCCTCCGAGCGGGCGACGAGCTCCATCGCCGCGTGCGCCTCGCGGTAGGTCACGCCGCCGCGGACGGGCGTCCCGACGCCGGGGGCCTCGCGGGGGTCGAGCCAGTCGAGGTCGAGGCTGACGTGAATGCCGTCGGTGCCGGCGGTCGCCACGTCGAGGGCGTCGTTCGTCACCTCGGTGACGCCGCGCTCGTCGATATCGGACATCGTGTAGACCGTCACGTCGCTGTCGCGAATCGCCTCGGCCTCCACGCCGTCGACGGAGCGCAGGCCGACGATTGCGACGTTTTCTTCCTTGAGGCCGGCGGCGTTCGCCCACTCGACGCCCGCGAAGTCGCCGACGCCGAGCGCGGCGGCCAGCGGCATGCCGTGGACGTTGCCGGACGGCGAGGTGCTCGGAGTGTTGAAGTCGCCGTGGGCGTCGAACCAGATGACGCCGATGTCGGCGTCGCGGGCGCTCCCGACCAGCGAGCCGATGGCGATAGAGTGGTCGCCGCCGAGCGCGAGCGGGGTCGTCCCCTCGGCGAGCGCGGTCGAGACCGCGTCGGCGAGGCTCGTCGTTACCTCTTCGACCTCTTGGACGTGCTTGGCGTTCGCCGCCCCGGCGTCCGCGTCCCGCGTCGCGTGGTGCGGGACCGCGAGGTCGCCGGCGTCCGTCGGCGAGACGCCCGCGGACTCGAGTTCCTCCGCGAGCCCGGCGTACCGAATCGCGGAGGGCCCCATGTCCACCCCGCGTCGATTGGCACCGTAGTCCGTCGGCGCACCCAGAATTCTGACGTTCCGTTCCATAGCTGATGCACTCGTTCGGGGCGTTTAGTGGCATCGGAAAAACACCCTTATCGATGATGCCGTCTGTCGACTCCGGGGAGGCCGCCGTGTGGCGGAATGCGGGAGCTACTCGGCGAGATACGGTTCGCAGACGCGCCGGACGCCCTCCTCGAAGGGGATTTCAGGTTCCCAGCCGGTCGCCTCGCGCATCTTCGTGCAGTCGGCCATCGTGTCGTGGACGTACACGTCGAGGGGGTTTTCGATATACACCGGGTCGACGTCGGTTCCGAGCGCGTCGTTTATCAGCTCGACCATCTCGTTGAACGAGTAACTCTCGCCGGTGCCGAGGTTGTAGATGCCCTGAAGCCGGTGGTCGGCGGCGAGTTCGATGCCGCGGACGATGTCGTCGACGTGGGTGAAATCGCGGGTCTGGGTACCGTCGCCGAACAGCTCCGGCGACTCGCCGGTCGCAATCTGGTCGGCGAACTGCGCGACCGTGTTGGCGAACTCGCCTTTGTGTTCCTCCGCGCCGCCGAAGCCCTGATACACCGAGAAAAACCGGAGTCCGGCCGTCCGCACGTCGTAGTGGTGGTGGAAGTACTCCGCGTAGCGCTCCCGCGCCAGTTTCGACGCCTCGTAGCCCGTGCGCGCCTCGACGGGCATATCCTCCGGTGAGGGCTCGGTCCGAGAGCCGTAAATCGAGGACGTGGAGGCGTAGACGACGGTGTCACAGCCGTCCTTCCGCGCCTGTTCGACCGTGTTGACGAAGCCTTCGACGTTGACGCGCGCGCCTTTCGTCGGGTTCTCCTCGTGCATCTTGTACGACGACAGCGCCGCGAGGTGGAACACAACGTCGACGCCCTCGGTCGGGAGGTCGTCGTCGAGGACGCTCGCGTCGTGGAACTCGACCGCGTCGTCGAGGTTCGCAGGCGTCCCGAGATAGAGGTCGTCGACCGCGACGACCTCGTTGTCGTCGGCGAGGTGGTTCGCGAGGTTCGAGCCGATGAAGCCGGCACCGCCGGTGACGAGGACTCGTTTCCCGTTCATGCGCTACCGGACTCTCGTGAGCCGTATAGTGCTATCGACAGCATCGAGGCCGAATCGAGGTTCAAAATGAACATTCATGAGTGTGATACGGTTACAAAGTAGACGAACGGCAGATTTGAACCGTCATCCATCGGATTTAAGGACGTATGTAGCGAACCATTCTCCATGTCATCAATCGAGCTCACGTCGAGTCAGAAAACCATCTTGACTGCCCTCATCAACCTCTATCGGGACTCCGAAGACGCCGTAAAGGGTGAGGACATCGCGACCGAGGTCAACCGAAACCCCGGCACCATCCGAAACCAGATGCAGAGCCTGAAGGCGCTCCAGTTGGTCGAGGGCGTCCCCGGTCCGAAGGGCGGCTACAAGCCGACCGCCAACGCCTACGAGGCGCTCGACGTGGACAAGATGGACGAGCCCGCGTTCGTCCCCCTGTTCCACAACGACGAGGAAGTCGAGGGTGTCAACGTCGACGAAATCGACCTCTCCAGCGTCCACCACCCCGAGCTGTGCCGCGCCGAGATTCACGTTCAGGGCTCCGTCCGCGAGTTCCACGAGGGCGACAAGATTCGCGTCGGTCCGACGCCCCTCTCGAAGCTCGTCATCGACGGCACCCTCGACGGCAAGGACGACACGAGCAACATCCTCATCCTCCGCATCGACGATATGCAGGCACCCGTCGGCGAACCCCAGCACTAACCACGCATATCTCTTCGTCTTTTTCCGGGCACTCTCCGCCCACTCCGACCGGCTGGTTCGGCGTGCGGACGGCGAAGCGGTCCGTCCGACGTGATGAGACGGTTCGGCCAGCGATTGAGCTCGGCAAGCGACGACGCGATGCGTCGCTCGCGACTCGGCAGTGTTCGACAGTGTAACGGAGCCGAAGAAACCGAAACGCAGTCGGCGAGCGTCGGGCGGCGCGTCACCCGGCGGTCGGTCGGATGCGGTCGAGTTAGAGGTCGTTCCAGGCAGAGAGCGCGCGCTTCGGCGACGTCACGTCCGCGATCCAGTTCGCGGCGATGCCCTTCTTCAGCGTCCGCGCGAGCGGGCCGCCGAAGACGTTGACGGGGAACTCGCCGAAGACCGGGAACTTCACGCCGTGGGCGACGGCATCGTGGCCGATGGAGATAACCGTCCCCTTGTCGGTGAACGTCCAGCGCTTGAGCGGCTTGCCGGCGATGGCGCGGGCGATGTTCTCGCCGGCGACGTCCGCGGCGTCCCAGGCGGCCTGCGCCGTCGGCGGCGCGACGCTGTCGGGACCCTGCTCGACGAGGGCGCAGTCGCCGACCGCGAAGACGCGGTCGTCGCTAGCCTGGAAGTCCTCCTCGGCGAAGAAGCGGTGGGAGCGCTCGTCCTGTTCGAGTTCGACGTCGGACGCCTCGGGCTGGCCAGTGATACCGCCGGTCCAGACGAGCACGTCGTAGTCGAGTTCCTCGGGGGCCTCGTCCTCGCCGCCACCGATGAAGACGGTCTCCTCGTCGACCTTCGAGATGAAGTCGCCCGTGAGGATGTCGATGTCGAGGTCTTCGACGCGGCGGCGGAGCGCGCCCTGCAGTTCGGGGTCGTTGCCGGGGAAGATTTCGTCCATTCCCTCGACGAGCTTGATGTCGATTGGCGCGCGGTTCGTGTCGCGGTACTCGGCGACCTCGGCGGCCGTCTGGATGCCGGAGAGTCCCGCACCGCCGATGACGACCTCCGCGGGGTCGTCGCGGGAGGCGTCGGCGGCCGCCTCCTTGATGTCCTGGTGAATCTCGCGGGCGTCGTCGAGGCCCTTGAGCTGGTGGGCGAACTCTTCGAGGCCCTCGATGCCGAAGAAGGCGGTCGAAGAGCCGATGGCGACGAGCAGATAGTCGTAGTCGACGTCGTCGCCGCCTTCGAGTTCGACGACGCGCTCGTCGACGTTCACGTCGGTCGCGCGGCCCTTGACGAAGTCGGTCGAGTCGGACTTGATTTCGTCGACGGGGATGGTGATGCTGGACTCGACACTCGGGTCACGGATACAGCGGTGGACCTCGTGGAGGACGAGGTGGTAGTCGTGTTCGGCGACCCACGTGAGTTGCGCGTCGTGACCGAGCTCTTCTTCGAGGGTTGTGACAGCGCCGGCCCCGGCGTACCCCGAGCCGAGAACGACGACCTGCGTGCTCATGTCGTCGTCTGTGTAGTCATCCGATAAAGGGGCTTTGAAACCGTCTCCACAGCCGGGGTAATTTTGACCGCTACGCCCCCGAAACGTCGAAATACGAGTTCGACGGTTGTCGGACTAGTCGAGGCTGAGGCCCGCGTGCCAGCGGTCGACGCCCGCCTCGCGTTTGACTTCGTCCATCTCGGCGAGGAGGTGGACCGCGAGACTGGCGGTCTCGGCCGCGCGCGACTCGCCTTCGGTGCGGAACTCGCCGGTGACGCGGTTCGCGTAGACCGAGCAGACGGCCCCCGCGCGGAACCCGTAGACGTTGGCGATGGTCAGGAGCGCCGCGGCCTCCATCTCGATGTTCTTCACGTTCGCCTCGCGGAGTTCCTCCACCAGCGAGTCGGAGCCGGCGGCGCGGAAGCCCTCGAAGCCGGGGCGTCCCTGCCCGGCGTAGAAGGAGTCTGCGCTCATCGTGAGGCCGACGTGGTAGTCGTAGCCGAGGCGCTCGGCGGCCGCGACGAGCGCCGAGACGACCTCGTGGTCGGAAACGGCGGGGTAGTCCTCGCGGACGTACTCCTTGGAGGTGCCCTCCTGTCGGACCGCGCCCGAGGTGATGACGAGGTCGCCCACGTCCATCTCGGGCTGAATCGCTCCGCAGGAGCCGACGCGGATGAAGGTGTCCGCGCCGGCGCGGGCGAGTTCCTCGACGGCGATGGCCGCCGAGGGACTCCCGATACCCGTCGAAGTGACCGAAATCGGCGTCTCGTCGTAGCTCCCCGTGGCGGTCCGGTACTCGCGGTGGTAGGCCTTCTCCTCGTGGTCCTCCCACAGCGCCGTCACCTTGTCCACGCGCTCTGGATTCCCGGGGAGCAACACCGCGTCGGCGAGGTCCGCGGGACCGACTTCGAGGTGGTACTGGACCTCGTCGTTCGGGTCCTCGCTGTCGTTCATGGCAGTACTCGCGGGCGCGCGGTGGAAATTCTTGCGTTCTCGGAGGGGACCCCCGCGGGCGTCGTCGCGTTCTCGTCCGCGTTCTCGTTCGCGGTCGCGGCCGGCGAGGCCGTCGCACGTGGGGTCGTCGTCGACCGCCGCTCGCCCGCGACGCCGCGCCACGCCGGGTCGTCGGCGGGGTCGCCGTCTCGGAACGGCGGCGGGAGGTCAGCCCGCTCGTCGGCCGCAAGCAGGTAGCCGAGTCCCGCGCCGACGTACCAGTCGACCAGTGACGGGGCGAGGTCGGCGTCTACCACGAGGTCGCCGCCGGTGTACCACTCCAGCGCCGCGTCGTCGTCGGCGTCGACGCCGGTCCGCCGCCAGCGCACGCCAGAGCCGCCGTCTCGGAACGCCGACACCGAGAGCGTCACGTCGGCCATCGCGGGGTCGGAAACGCGCTCGAACGAGCGGTTCGCGGGCGCGACGCCGTCGGACCCGGACCCGTAGTACGACAGCGCGTGGTCGATTTCGGCCTCGTAGGTCGCCCGCTCGCCGGGCGAGACGTTCGAGAGGTCGACGTGGACTGCGACGGTCCGCTCGCGGAAGGGCGACTCCCGCTCGGCGGCGTCCGGCTCTGGCAGTCGCGTCGTCTCGACGCGCTCGGACAGCACGGGGAACGCGTCGGCGTCGTCGTGGGTCAGCCCGAGCAGGTGGCCGAACTCGTGGCGCAACACCGTCTCGGTCGTCCGGTCGTCGTAACCGGCGGCGACGACCACCGAGACCGACTCCGTCGGCCCAGTGGGTTCGTCGCCGTCCAAGAGGGGCGCACAGCCGACCGCGTCGCCACCGGCGTAGTCGCCGCAGGCGTCGATTCGCTCGACGACCGAGACGGTCACGTCCGGTGCCGAGGCGTTCGGCACCACGACGAACGCCGGGTCGGAGGTGACCGCCGACGCGTTCGCCCGCCAGTAGTTCACCGCCGATTCGACGAGCGAGGCGTAATCGCGGCCGTCCGCGGGCACGTCGATACCGACGACGACGGGCGCGTGGCCCCACGGGTTGTCGGCGGGGCGCGTCTCCGGCATCGCCGACGACCCGGTTCTACCGACGGCGGCAGAGACGGCCCCGTCGTCGCCGTCGCTCGCGTCGGCCGACGGGGTACCGAGGGCGGCGTCCACGACCGGCGGGGACGGCGACAGCGACGCACACCCCGAAAGTACGACGAGAAAAGCGAGCGCGAGTGCGGCGATTCCGCGGTCGGCGGCGAGCGACACGTTACTCGTCGGCGTCGCGGTTCGCCGCGGCGGCTTCCAGCGTGTCCAGCGAGATGGTGTTCGGGAGGAGTTCGCTCAGGGTGTACTCGACGACGTCGTCGCCGCCGAGGTCGCAGACGACCGGGAGGTCTTCGTCGCAGAACTCCGCGAGCGTCTGGCGGCACATCCCGCAGGGGGTGACGCCGTCGCGCGCGCCCGAGGTGACGACGAGGCGGTCGAACTCCGTGTGGCCGTTTTTCACGGCCTCCGCGATGGCGACCTCCTCGGCGTGGAGGCTGTTCGAGTAGTTCGCGTTCTCGATGTTACAGCCGACGTAGACCTCGCCGTCGGCGGTCCTGAGCGCCGCTCCGACGGCGTACTCCGAGTAGGGAACGTAGGCGTTGTCGAGGGCTTCGCGGGCGCGTTCGACGAGTGAGTCGGGCATTGGGCGCTCATTCGCGTGGGGTGGTTTAGTTCGTTCGGCTCCCCGAGACTGTCGCCTCGGCCGATGGGCGCGGGCGGCGGCTCCGAGGGACATCTCCAATCGCGTCGTCCCGCAAGCGACTATACGACGCGGCCCTAACGCGGCGTCGTGAACGACACATCCGGCGGACGACGAATCCTGCTTCTCGTCGGCGCGAGCGTCGTAGTTATCTCGGGCATCCTCGGCGTCTTTATCGGCGAGAACGGCGGTCAGGTCGCCGCCGAGATATCGCTGTTCGGCGTCCTCTCACTGCCGACCAGTCCGCTCGCCTTCAGCCTCTACGGGATGGCCTTCTCGGCCGTCATCCTCGCGGTGCTGTTCGCGCTCGTCGAGTACGCCTCGCGCGTGGAGAACGCTCAGTAACGGGGGCTCGCACCGCATCGAAACGCCCGTCTCGGTCGGGGAACCGCGACCGGAAGGCGGACCGCTTTTGCTCGTCCGGCCCCGACGGACCCGCATGGACGCGCCCTCGTCGACCTCGACCTCGGACGCCTCGGCCGGCGACGCCACCCCCGGCCCGCTCCCGGAGGACACGAGCGGGAAGAACCGAAAGCGCGCCGCGCTGGCGACCGCGCCGTTCCTCGCGCTCGGGCTGGCCGACGTGGTACTCATCCTCTTGCAGGGCCTCGAACCGCTCTGGGGCTTCGCCATCCTCCCGCCGATTCTGTTCTGTAGCGTGCTGACCTGGATCGTCTTCAGCACCGACTTCCTCGACGACCGGACCTGAGCCGGCCGCGACTCGGTGCCGGGGATTCGATTCAGCGCCGCAGGTTCGTGGAGTACTTCGTCGGCGTCTCCTCGTCGTAGCCGAAGTCCTCGGCGGTCAGTTCCGGGTCGGCGTCCCCGGCGCTCGCGGGCGCGGCGACTTTGAACCGCTCGCGGAGGCGCTCGGGCATCGAGAACGCCTCGCGGTCGAGTCGGAGCGCGATGGCGTCCGCGTCGTCCCCCCTAACTCCGTCGAGTCGCGTCCGCGGCCCCGCCGGGAGGTCCTCGGCGTCGACCGGCTCGAACCCGAACTGCGCGCAGTAGCCGTGGTCCGAGGTGAACCCGTAGACGGTGTCGAACGCCTCGGCCGCGGCGCGGTCGACCAGTCGCTCGACGACGTGTGCCCCGACGCCCTGCCCGCGCCACCGCTCCGAGACGCCGACGCAGGTGACCTCGCAGAACGGCTCGTCGGTCTTGTGGACCCGGATGCGCCCGAATCCCGCCTTCTCGCCGGACTCCTCGTCGAGCGCAATCACGTAATCGCGGGACCGAAAGGAGCCGTCGTCGAGTCCGAGTTCCTCAAGCGAGTCGAGCAACCAGACCTCGTCTCGGTTCTTCGCGTCTCGGACGTACATGCCTATCAGTAGCACACCACCCGACAAAAACGCCTCGGGCCGGGACGCCGATTACGCCTCAGTCGGGGACGCCGATTCCCGCCGCGTCGGCCGAACGCAACGAAAGAACAGTAAAGATTCATGGTTCCGCTCGCGGAACCACGGTTCATGGACGTGCCCGACACCGACACCGTGGTACACGAACCGGACCCGGCGTTCGTCGAGGACGCCAACGTCACCCGCTTCATGCGGGAACACGACATCGAGGACTACGACGAACTCATCGAGCGGACGACGACCGAGGTTCCGGGGGTCAACGCGTCCGGCGTCGAGTGGTTCTGGGACGAGCTCGTCGACTACCTCGACATCGACTTCTACGAGGAGTACGACGCGGTCCGCGACGACTCGGAGGGGCCGCAGTTCTCCCGCTGGTATCCCGGCGGCGAGCTAAACGTCGCCCACAACACTCTCGACCGCCACGCCGCGGTCGACTCCGGAAACCGGAACCGCGTCGCCTGCATCTGGGAGGGCGAAGACGGCGAGGTCGTCCAGCGGACCTACCACGACCTCTACCGCGAGGCCAACCGCGTCGCCAACGTCCTCGAATCGTACGGCGTCGAGACCGGCGATACGGTGGGGCTGTACATGCCGATGGTGCCCGAGGTCATCTCCATTCTCTACGGCTGTTTCAAGGTCGGCGCGATAGCCGTCCCCATCTTCTCCGGGTTCGGCGTCGACGCCACCGCGACCCGCCTCGCAGACCCGGAGTGCTCGGTGCTTTTCACCGCCGACGGCTTCTACCGCCGCGGCTCCGAAATCGGGCTGAAAGCGGCCGCGGACGAGGCCGTCGAAGAGGCCGGATGCGTCGAGAACGTCGTCGTCTACCGGCGGTTCGGCGACGAGAGCGGCGACGCCGACGTGCCGTGGAACGACGACCGCGACGAGTGGTGGGACGACACCGTCGGCGCGGCCGACTCCGAGTACGAAACCAAATCCCTCCCGTCGGACGCCGAGTCGATGTTGCTGTACTCCTCGGGGACGACCGGCAAGCCGAAAGGCATCGTCCACACCCACGCGGGCGTCCAGATGCAGACCGCAAAGGAGATTCACTTCGGCTTCGACCAGAAGCCCGAGGACCGCTTCTTCTGGGTCTCCGACATCGGCTGGATGATGGGCCCGTGGACGCTCATCGGGAACCACACGTTCGCCGGCACGGTCTTCATGTACGAGGGCGCGCCCGACTACCCGAACCCGGACCGCTTTTGGGACATGATAGAGCGCCACCGCATCACCACCTTCGGCATCTCGCCGACGGCCATTCGCGCCCTACGGAAGTACGGCGACGAGGCGGTCGAGAAACACGACCTGTCGAGCCTGCGCCTGCTGGGGTCGACCGGCGAGCCGTGGGACCCCGAGTCGTGGATGTGGTTCTACGAACACGTCGGCGGCGGCGAAGCACCCATCATGAACATCTCCGGCGGCACCGAAATCTGCGGCTGTTTCCTCATGCCGATGCCGACCCAACCGCTCAAGCCCTGCTCGCTCGGCGGCCCCGGCCTCGGGATGGACATCGACATCGTGGACGCCGCGGGCGAGTCCATCGCCGACACCCACGAGCGCGGCTTCCTCGTCGCGCGCGACTCCTGTCCCTCGATGACCAAGAGCCTCTGGGAGGGCGACGAGCGCTACCTCGACACCTACTGGTCGTCGTGGGAGAACCGCTGGGACCACGGCGACTGGGCGCAGAAGGACGAAGACGGCTTCTGGTTCCTGCACGGCCGCGCCGACGACGCCCTCAACGTGGCCGGCCGCAAGGTCGGTCCCGCCGAGGTCGAAGGCGCGCTCATCGAACACGACGCGGTGAATCAGGCCGCCGCGGTCGGCGTCCCCGACGACACCACCGGGACGGCCGTCGTCGCCTACGTCGTCCTCGAAGACGGTATCGAGGAGAGCGACGACCTCCGCGAGGAGCTTCGGGGCGTCGTCGGCGAGGAGTTGGGCAAGCCGTTCCGCCCGCGGGAACTCCTGTTCGTCGACGAGTTCCCGAAGACGCAGTCGGGGAAGATAATCCGCCGCGCCATCGCCTCCATCTACACGGGCGAGGACCTCGGCGACATGAGCAGTATCGAGAACCCGGAGTCGCTCGAAAAAATAGCGAACGCGTCCTGAGGCGGTTTCGGCTTTCGTTCAGTCGGACAGCGCCGCGCCGACGCCGTCGTTCCACGCGTCGGCGGTGAAGTCGACCGCGTCGTTCCACGTGGCGACGACCGTCGTCACCGCGAGGTCGCCGGTCACGTTCACCATCGTCCGAATCCGGTCGAGGATTGGGTCGACGCCGGCGACGAGCCCCACGATTTCGAGCGGTAGGCCGAGTTGCGTCAAGACGAGCGTGAGCATGATGAGTCCCGACCCGGGCACGCCGGCGGTACCGATACTCGCCAGCACGGCCACCGCGACGACGGCGAACTGGTCGGCCAGAGAGAGGTTCACGCCGACGATGTTCGCCGCGAAGATGGCCGCGACGCCCTGGTACATCGCCGTGCCGTCCATGTTGATGGTCGCACCGAGCGGGAGCGTAAAGCCGTAGATGCGCTCTTCGATGCCGAGGTTCTCGTCCGCGTCCGACATCGTGACCGGGAGCGTCCCGGACGACGACCGGATGCTCAGTGCGGTCACCATCGCGTCGCGCGCACCGGAGAGAAACGCGACCGGAGACCGACCCGCGACCCCGACGACGAACGCGCCGAGGTAGACGAGTCCGATGTGGACGACGGCCGCGAGGAGCATCGTTCCGATGAGGAGCGCGAAGGGAACGATAGCGTCGACGCCGGCGGTGCCGAAGACGTTCGCCATGAGCGCGAAGACGCCGAGGACGCCGAACTCCATCGCCCCCCAGACGACCTTGTACATCGCCTCCGCGCCCGCGTCGGCGAGGTCGAAGAACGCCTCGATGCCGCGTTTGACCTGCTCGTCGTCGGTCTCCTCCCACGCCAGCGTGAGACCGAGGCCGAACACGACGACGAAGAAGATGGTCGGCAACACGCTCCCGTCGGCCATCGCGCCCACGGGGTTCGTCGGGACGATGTTGAGGACGACTTCGACGGCGTCGGGGGCCTCGGCGCTCTGTGCCTCGGCACCGGCGAGCAGTTCTTCGAGCCCGCGGGAACCGGGGGAGACGAGGTTACTCACACCGAGTCCGATGGCGACCGCAAACGCGGACGTGAGCGCGTACAGGCCCACGACTTGCGCACCGACGCGACCGAGCGACGACGGCGAGAGCTGTCGGACGCCCATCAGGAGGGTGAACACCACGATGGGGACGATGAGCATCTTCAGGAGTCGGACGAACAGGTCGCCGACCGGTTTCAGGGCCGTCGCGGGTTCGCCGACGACGAGGCCGACGAGCGACCCGAGGACGAACGCGACTCCGATTCGGTAGACGATGCCGACCGAGCGATACCGGTTCCAGAGAGAGACGATACCAGTCTGTGACATATAATGTGTGTGAACTAACCCTACAGCCAAATCATAAATGTAACGGTTGAAAATCAGGATTTAACACGTTCGTGGAATTTAAACTCAAGTATCGAATAAATATTTGACTCTCGAACAATAGACCGCCAGAGCCGTCGTCACCACGCGTCGCCGGGTGCGAGCGCGACCGGCTCGGGAGCCCCGTCGCCGACCGAGAGCGCCGCCTCGACGGCCTCGCCGCCCGCGGGAACCCGAATCGTCCCGCCGGCCAAAAGCGGCGCGAGCACGCCGGCGACGACGGTGCCGGGCCGGGAGAGCGACGACCGGACCGCGACCGTGTCGCCCGCTTCGAGGTCGAAGTCGGCGACGACCTCGCGGGCCGCGTCGAGCAGGTCGCCGTGGGCGAACTCGCGGTCGTCGGCGACGAGCGCCGGGTCGGCGGGCGCGACGACTTCGGGGTGGACCGCGGGGTTCTCGCTCCAGACCTCCTGTTCCCAGTGGGTCGTCGCGGGCGAACTCGGCGGGCCGCCGAACACGGCGAGTTTCTGCCCCGGCGGCAGGTCGTCGAACTCGGACTCGCGGGCGACGGCGACGACGGTCGCCCGCGCCTCGACCGCGGGGTCGAACGCCGTCACCGCGCCGAGTTGCGCCGCCCCGAGGAACGTCAACAGCGGTTCGGGAAGCGACAGCGGGTCGACCGCGACGCGAGCGCCCTTACGGACGCCGAGGTAGCGGAGGACGTTCCCGGCCTTGTACGAGGTCGTGATGAGGTCGTGGTACGTGTAGGTCCGGCCGGGGCCGTCGACCCGGAGCGCGAGTCGGTCGCTCCGCCGGTCGCGGGCCATGAGGTCGCCGATAACGTCCATAGCCGACCGTACGGAGTCGGTGTGAAAAAAGCCCCCGAGGCGCGCTCGCGGTTCGAGAACGCGACGGGAAAACGGCGTCGTCCCTCGATGTGAGTCAGGGCGCGCCCGCGATGACGAACGTGCTCTCCTCGGGACCGTTTCGCAGTTCGCGCGTGTCCTCCGGCGAGACGCGCACGGCGTCGCCGGGTTCGAGGTCGAGTTCCTCGTCTTCGACGACGAGCGTGGCCCCGCCGGAGACGAGATAGTACACCTCTTCGTGGCCCTGTTCGGCGTGGTCGTGGGGCTGGCCGGACCAGTCGGGGTCCGCCTCCAACACGCTGAAGCCGAGTTCGGCGCAGTCGAGCGCGTCCCGCAGGAAGTGGAGCCCGCCGCCGACCGGGTCTACGTCCTCGTAGTTCGCTTTCGTGTAGGACATCGCCTGAACTGACGGCCGCGGGACAAGAGAGCGTGACGGTGCCGGAAATCCGTTACAGGGAGTTCTTCAGCTTCTGGAAGAGGCCCTCTTTGACCTCCTCGCCGCCGGCCTCGGCGAACTCCTTGAGCGCCTCGCGCTGTTCTTTGTTGAGGTCCTCCGGCGTGACGACGTGGACCTCGACGTACAGGTCGCCGTGGCCCCGGCCGTCGAGGTGGGGCATCCCCGCGTCGGAGACGGTGAACGTCGACCCGCTTTGGGTGCCAGCGGGCACCGTCAGTTCCTCCTCGCCGTCGAGCGTCGGCACCTCGATGGTCGCGCCGAAAACGGCCTGCGGGAAGGAGATGGGATGGGTGTAGCGGAGGTCGTCGCCGTCGCGCTCGAACTCGTCGTGGTCGCGGACGGTAACCTCGACGAACAGGTCGCCGTTGGGGCCGCCGTTCTCGCCGGGTTCGCCCTCGCCGCGGTAGCGGAGGCGCTGGCCGTCGCGGAAGCCGGCGGGGATGGTGATGGTCACGTCGCGGGTGCGGCGGACGCGACCACTCCCGCGGCACTCCGAACAGTCCTCGCTGTACGTCTCACCCTCGCCGCCGCAGGCGCGACAGGTCGTCGTCTGCTGGACGCGGCCGAAGGGCGTCTGCTGGACCGTCGTCTGCTGGCCCGAGCCGTTACACTCCGAACAGGTGTTCACCTCTGCGTCGTCGGGGTGGCCCTCGCCGTCGCACTCCGGACAGACCTCGCGGCGGCGAACCGTCACGTCCCGCTCGACGCCGTGGTAGGCGTCTTCGAGGTCGATTGAGATGCGCTGGGCCACGTCGCGGCCCTGCTGGGGGCGGGTGCGCTGTTGGCCGCCCGCCCCGCCGTTGAACAGGTTGTTGAAGATGTCCTCGAAGCCGCCGCCACCGCCGCCCATGCCCCCGAACGGGTTCCCGCCGCCGCCGAAGGGGTTGCCACCGCCGCGGCCGCCGCCACCGCCGCCGCGTTTCTGGGACTGCTGGAAGCGCTCGTGGCCGACTTGGTCGTACATCTGCCGCTTCTCGTCGTCCGTGAGCACCTCCTTGGCCTTCTGGACCTTCTTGAACTTCTCCTCGGCGTCGTCCTCGTCGGAAACGTCGGGGTGGTACTTCGCGGCCTTCTTGCGGTACGCGTTCTTGATTTCGTCTTTCGAGGCGTCCCGCGAGACCCCGAGTACGTCGTAGAAGTCCTCGCTCATCAGTTGCTATCTTGTAGCCGGTGAAGGTATTTGAAAAGTCCGTCTCTCGTATCGCGGCGAGCGCGAGCGGGGTCAAACCGTGGAGTTCACCCGGATTCGACCGCCGGCGTCGGGTCCCTCGGCGACTCGAGAGTCGGTCAGTCGGTCAGTCGGTCAGTTGTCCGCTTCGTCCTCGTCGAAGTCCGCGTCGGCGTCGACGAAGTCCTCGGGGTCAGCGCCGCCGGGGCCGCCGGCCGCGCCCGCACCAGCGCCAGCGCCAGCGCCGCCGGCACCGCCGGCACCGCCGGCCTGCGCCTGCTGTTGGTACATGCGCTTGCCGATTTCCTGCAGTTCCTTCGAGAGGTCTTCGGTCACGTCTTCGAGTTCGTCCGTGGAGGCGTCGTCGTCTTCGAGGACGGCTTCGACGTCCTCGATGGCCGCCTCGATGTCGTCGCGGAGTTCGTCGTCGACGTTCTCCTCGTTCTCTTCGAGGAGCGTCTCCGCGCGCTGGACCGCGCCCTCGGCCTCGTTGCGGGCCTCGACGGCGCGGCGGCGCTCTTTGTCCTCTTCGGCGTGCTGTTCGGCCTCCTGTTGCATGCGGTCGATTTCGTCGTCGGAGAGGCCCGCGCCGCCCTCGATGGTGATGGACTCGGCGTTGCCGGAGCCTTTGTCCTCGGCGGAGACGTTGACGATGCCGTTCTCGTCGATGTTGAAGCCGACCTCGATCTGCGGGGTTCCGGCGGGGGCCGGCGGGATGCCGGAGAGCGTGAACTCGCCGAGGAGTTCGTTGTCCTCGGCCATCTCGCGTTCGCCCTGGAAGACGCGGACCTGCACCGTCGTCTGGTTGTCGGCCGCGGTGGTGAATACCTTCGACTCCTCGGTCGGAATCGTCGTGTTCTTGTCGATGAGGCGCTCGAAGAGGCCGCCTTTGACCTCGATACCGAGCGACAGCGGCGTCACGTCGAGGAGGACGATGTCGTCGACCTCGCCGCCGAGGACGCCGCCCTGGATGGCCGCGCCGAGCGCGACGGCCTCGTCGGGGTTGACGGACTTCTTCGGCTCGGAGCCGAGCAGTTCTTCGACCTTCCCGCGGACCTGCGGCATCCGGGTGGAGCCGCCGACGAGGATGACGTCGTCGATGTCGCCTTTGTCGTAGCCGGCGTCTTCGAGCGCCTGCTCGGTCGGCTCGACCGTCCGGTCGATGAGGTCAGTGGTGAGCGATTCGAACTTCGCGCGGGTCAGGTCGTATTCGAGGTGGACCGGCCCGGAGTCCGTTGCCGTGATAAACGGGAGATTGATGGTCGTCTCCTTGCGCGAGGAGAGCTCGATTTTGGCTTCCTCTGCCGCGTCCTTGAGGCGCTGGAGAGCCTGTCGGTCCTCGCGGAGGTCGATGCCGTGGTCGTTTTCGAACTCCTGTGCGAGCCAGTCGATGATGGCGTCGTCCCAGTCGTCGCCGCCGAGGTCGTTGTCCCCGTTCGTGGCGACCACTTCGTAGACGCCGCCGCCGAGGTCGAGGACGGACACGTCGAAGGTGCCGCCGCCGAGGTCGTAGACGAGCACGGTCTGGTTCGACTCGTCGTCGAGGCCGTAAGCCATGGAGGCCGCGGTCGGCTCGTTGACGATGCGCTCGACGTCGAGACCCGCGATTTCGCCGGCGTCTTTCGTCGCCTGACGCTGTTTGTCGTTGAAGTACGCGGGGACGGTGATGACGGCCTTCTGCAGTTCGTCGCCGAGGTAGTCCTCGGCGTCGCGCTTGATCTTCTGGAGAATCATCGCCGAAATCTGCTCCGGCGTGTACTCCTCGCCCTCGATGTCGACGCTGTAGCCGTCCTCGCCCATGTGGCGCTTGATGGACCGAATCGTGCGCTCTGGGTTCTGGATGGCCTGGTTCTTCGCCGGCTTGCCGACCAACCGCTCACCGTCGTCGGTGAACGCGACGACGGAGGGGGTGGTTCGGTCGCCTTCTGCGTTCACGATAATCTCCGGGTCGCCGCCCTCCATCACCGCGAACGCGCTGTTCGTGGTGCCGAGGTCGATACCCAGAATCTTGTTGCTCGCCATCTTGCCCGCAAATACCGTCTTTTGCCGGTTAAAGGTTACTAGATACTGCGACGCACGGTGTACGACGAAGTCGACGCTGTCTTGCGATTTTCTGTTCTCGCGTCGAAACAGGTCGGTCGATTTATGTAGAACCGCCGACCGCGTCGCGGCGACGGCTCCGAGCGTGAGCGCCCGGCGGCGACCCGACGCCCGGTCGGCGACCGACCGCGCGGCCCCCGAACCGTCAGTCGGTCGGCCGCGGGGGTTCGGTTCCGTCGGCCGAATCGGGCGCGTCAGCGCCGTTCACCCGAAGCGACGACGCGTCGGCCCCATCGAGGGCGTCGAGCACCGTCGAGAGCGTCCGCTCGCGGCCCTCGCTGGCGAAGAACTCGTGACCCCCGTCGTACGGGACGAGATTCGCCGCGGGCGTCCGGTCGCCGATTGCGCGCACGTCCACGACCCGGTCCGAAAGCGAGACGAACACCACGTCGTCGGAGCTGAACGGCGGCAACGACTCCTGTGCGCCGCGAATCATGCGGAGGAAGGCGGGCGAAGCATTGTCCGGGGCGTCGGCCAGCTCGGCCGCGAGCTTCAGCTCGCCGAGGTCGTCGCGGGAGATGCCGGACGGGACGACGGCTTTGGTCGTCGGCAGTCGGCTGATGAGGGGCAAAAAGAGCGTGGCGAGCCCCGACACCGCGGTTCCCCACCACGGGCTCACGAAGACGTTCCGGACCGCGAGGTCGAGATGGGCGGCGACGAGGCCGCCGGTGCTGTGGCTGAGGACGAGGTCGATGTCGCGGTCGACTGCGTACGCCCGCACCGGACTCACGTACTGGCGCTCGAACTCCCAGCCGTTCGTCGGGAGTTCGACGGCGTGGACGTGGTAGCCCTCGTAGGTGAGGCGGTCGAGGAGCCACTCGACGCTCCGGTGACCCGGCTTGTTGCCCCACCCGAGGACGAAAAGCAGGTCGTCGTCGCCGGGGTCGCCGTGTTGGGTGACACGCACGGTCGGCCGCCGCCGACGAGAACGAAGTCGCATGGCGTAGTGATAGCGAGGTGAGAACAAAAGTCCTCCCCGGTCGGTGCGGGGCGAGACCGCCCCGACGACGGCGAGCGCCCGGTCGACGGCGCGCTAGTCGCCCTTACTGACCGTGATTTGCGCGGCGCGGATGACCTTGTCGGCCATCTCGTAGCCGGGCTGGAACACGTCGGCGACGGTATCGGCCGGTTCGTCGCTGTCGACGCGCATCATCACCTCGTGGCGGTTCGGGTCCACGTCGGTCCCCGGTTCGGGGTCGATGATTTCGACGTTCTCGTCTTCGAGGATGCGGTCGAACTCCTTGAGCGTCGATTCGAGGCCGCCGCGGATGTCGGCGTCCCCGTCCTGGTCGAGCGCGCGAACGAGGTTGTCGCGGACGGTGACGACGCGCTCGACGAAGTCCTCGGTGGCGCGCTCTTTGATTTGGGACTGCCGCTTTTTCGCGCGCTTCTTGTAGTTCTGGAAGTCGGCCTGCGTGCGCTTGAGACGCGACTGGAGTTCCTCGGCCGTCGCTTCTGCCTCGTCGCGCTCGGCTTCGAGGTCGGCGACGCGGGCTTCGAGCGCCGCGACCTCGGCCGCGAGGTCGTCGTCGTACTCGGCGACGCGGTCGGCGACGGTCGGCCCGTCACCCGCCGCGTCGGATTGCTCGGCCGCCGACTCGGCGCTCGACGCCTCGCCGTCGGCGTCCGTCGCCGCGTCTTCGGCCGCCTGCGCCGCTGCGTCGGATGCCGCGTCAGTCTCGGTGTCTGCGTTCGCGTCCGTGACCGACTCGGCAGGGTCGTCGCTCATGGGCGGGAGAAGTGTCCGACGCGGCTTAAACGTGTAGACTGCGGGTCGGCCGAAACGCTTCTCAGGGCGGAGCGGTCGCGCGGGTCGAGACTCCCCGCGACCGACGGCCAGCGCCGCTTACTGGTACATCCCGAGCGGTCGGGCCTGCGTGCTCTCCTCGTCGGACTGTTGCATCCGCCGGGCCAACTGCTCTTTGGCCTGCCGTATCTCGGTGGCGCTGTTCACGAGGTCGTCCACGGGCACCTCGATGCCGACGAGGGGTTCGATGCCGTGTTTGATGACGACACGGGCGGCCTCGGGGTCGGGGAACTGCGGGTCAGACTCGACGACCAGCGCGAGCGCCGGGCGACCGACCGAGACGGCGTTGCTCAGGAGCGCGCCCGTCGGTCCCGAAACGAGGCCGGTCTCCGTCGGCCGGTCGATATCGGCGGCTTCGAGCCGCGACCGCGCGCCGTCGGTGCCGACGCCGTAGAGCGCCGGCACCTCCTCGGACTTCTCGCGGGCGATGCCCGACAGGAACACGGGGAGCACGTCGAGCTCGTCGAACCACGGGCCGAGACAGGTGGCGAGCTCGGTCGCCGCCTCGGGGCGGATGGGAATGTCGCTCTGGAGGACGAGCAGGTCCCGCTCCGCGTCGGCGTAGAGCCTGACCGGCGGGTGCAACGCCGGGTCGTCCTCCATGTAGACCGCGACCTGCGGGACGCCCTCGCAGAACACGTCCGCGTAGTGGGTCATGCCGAACTCCGTTACCAGGTGGTCGGCCGCGATTTTGCCGACCAACCCCACGCCCGGCAGTCCCTCGACCAGCGTCGGCGACTCCAGTTCGTCGGTGAGTTCCTCCGCGAGGACGCGAATGCGTGCCATACGTGAACATGGTCACCGAGGCGAAGTAAATCCGACGGGCGAGTGCGCGGTCATCGGCCGCCGGCCCCGCCCCGGCGTGACTGCTTCGACCGTGGCGTCTCCCGGCGACGACGCCGGCGACTCCGAAACCGACAAACGCGCCCGCGCGGAATCGAGTAGTCATGAACCCGCTCCAGCGGTACGCGCCGCTCGTAGACGACGAGGAGGCCTTTTTCGCGGCCTGCGAGCGGCCGCTTCCCTCCGTCGTCCGCGTCAACACCATCAAGACGACGGTGGCGCGCGCCCGAGAGGCGCTCGACGACGAGGGCGTCGCCTACGAACCGACAGACTGGCACCCCGGCATCCTGAAACTCGAAGACAGCAGTCCGGGGACGAACTGGCCGTACTTCCACGGCTGGCTCCACGGTCAGGAGGAGGTGTCGGCGCTCCCGGCTATCGCCCTCGACCCGCAACCGGGCGAGCGGGTGTGGGACACCTGCGCCGCGCCGGGGTCGAAGACGACTCAGATTGCCGCCATGATGGACGACGAGGGGGTCCTCGTCGGCAACGACAACAACCTCGGTCGGCTGTCGGCGCTCCGCCACAACGCCGAGCGCCTCGGCGTGACGAACCTCGTCGTGTCGAATCAGGACGCCCGCAACTTCTCGATGAAGCCCTTCGGGGAGCGGACCCCCGAGAAGGCGGGGTCGTTCGAGCAGTTCGACCGCGTCCTCGTCGACGCGCCGTGCTCCTGCGAGGGGACCTGCCGGAAGAACCCCGACGTGCTCGACGAGTGGACGATGAACCACGTGAAAAGCGTCGCCGGCATCCAGAAGGGCATCCTCCGGCGGGCCGTGCAGGTGACGAAAGCCGGCGGCACCGTCGTCTACTCCACCTGTACCTTCGCGCCCGAGGAGAACGAGGCCGTCCTCGACTTCGTCCTCGACCGCGAGGACTGCGAGGTCGTCGAGTGGGACGTTCCCGACGGCTTCGAGACTGCGCCCGGCATCACCGAGTGGGAGGGCGACGAGTACGACCCGTCGGTGGCGAAGGGCCGCCGCGTCTACCCGCACCACAACGACACGGGCGGCTTCTTCACCGCCAAACTGGAGGTGACCGCATGAGCGACGACACCGCCCCCGACGAGAACTGGGGCCAGCAGTTCGACCGCCTGCCGCCGACGGCCGCCGACCGCGTCGTCGAAGGTCGCCCCTCCCGCGAGGAGGTCGTCGACTGGTGGGACGAACGGTTCGGCGTCGGCCCCTCGGTCTTCGACAGCTACACGTTCTGGGAGAAGGGCGCGGGCAAGATTTGGGCGTTCCACGGCGAGGTCGTCGACCCCATCGAAGTCGAGGGGCTCGGGATGCGCATCCTGCGGACCCGCCAGCGCCACTGGAAGCCCTCGACCAACGCGGTCCAGCGGTTCTGCGGCGACGCGACGAAGAACGTCGTCGAACTGAGTCCGGGCGAGGCGAAGGCGTTCGTCGACGGCCGCGACCAACAGCTCGACCGGTGGGACGGCGACTGGGGCTACCTCACCGCCGCCCACGAAATCGCCGGCGAACTCGAACCGCTCGGCGTCGGCCTCTACCTCCACGGGGAGCTCCGCTCGACCGTCCCGAAGGGCCGGCAGGAAGACCTCGTCAAACTCGACTGAGCGGCTCGGATTCGCCATCCGCGACTACTTCTCTCTGACCGTCCCGCCGGTCAGCCCCTCCCACTCGACCCGGTAGCCGAGCCGCGAGAGGACCGCGCTCGAATCGTCGAGGCCGCGGTCGTCGAGGGCGGCTTCTGCGGCAGACAGCGACATCCCCGCCTCGACCGCCCCGGCGAGCGCGTCGAGGACGGCCGGGCGGACAAGCGTCCGCCCGACGAGTTCGTGTTCCGGAAAGGCCACGTCGTCGAGCGCGTCGACCGAGACGCCGCGGGCGGCCGCGAGGTCCGACAGCGTCACTACGTCGTCGTCGGGCGCGAGTTCCGCGGGGAGCGACGAGACCGCGTCGGCGACGAGGTCGGACTCGTAGTCGCGCAACACGTCAACCACGTCCTTCACGCGCACGGAGCCGGCGTACGGGACGGCCCGATGGTCGCGGGCGGCGATGTCCTCGCCGACGCCGAGCGAGTCGTCGACGGCGACGACGAGTTCCACGTCCTCCACGTCGGCGAGTTGGCCCAACTTCTTCTCGACGTACTCGGGCGTCCAAAAGCCCATAATCTCGAAGAAGACGCGGAAGTCGGCGTGCGCGTAGTCGAACGCGAAGTCGGGAATCATCACGCTCGTCCCCGTTTCGAGGGGTTCCGGCTCCCGGACGAGCGACCAGTCGAGGTCGAGGCCGCGGAAACGGGCGGCGAAGTCGGCCTCCACGTCGCTGTCGAAGCCGGGTTCGGCCATCGGCTCGACGCCGGGGACCGACACGTCGTCGCTCGTGAGCGTCAGTTCGCGCTCGGTCCCGCGGTCGTCGATGGTCGCCACGAGTCGCCAGTCGCCGGCGGTGGCGACCGATCGAAGCAGGCGGGCGAAGGCGGTCCCGTACCGCCGAGTTCGCCGAAAGAGCGCGTCGGGGCCGGTGACGACGACCTCGCGGCCGGCGTCGGTCTTCCGAACCTCGTACATCAGCCGGAGTCGCTTGACCGCCGAGACGACGGCCTTCGGGTCGGAGCTTCGGACGCGCACCTCGGTCGCGTCGAACAGGGCTGTCTGGGCGAGCGAGAGGTTGTACTGCGCGAGCAGTTCGTCGGGCGTCCACCGCGGGTCGAACTCGGACAGCACCTGTTCGACCTCGCGGTCGGCGGTCAGCGACGCGTCGACGCCGTCGGGCGACGACCCGAGCGAGGACGCCGCGCGGTCGAGCGCCGCGGCCCGCTCGTCGGGCGTCGTCACGCCGCCGACCGCCATCGCGGCCTCGAACGCGGCGCGGCGGGCGCGAGCGGGCGGTAGGGGGGCCGCCGTCTCGAAGACCGCCTCGCGGTCGAGGAGCGACGCGAAGCCGCGGGCGAGTTTGAAGTCGTCGGCCTCGGCTTCGAGGTCGGCGAGAGCGTCGTCGAGGGCGGCCCGCGCGTCGCCGACGTGTCGCCGGAAGACGCCGATTGCCTTCGCGGCCAGCGGGCGGTCGCCCCGGTCGGCGAACTGCGGGTGATAGCCGCCGCCCGCCCGCGACACGCGAAGCAGGTCCTTCGTCAGCACGCTCGCCACGAGGGGGCCGCGGGACAAAAGCGACTCGGGCGGCGAGGGAGACGCGACCGACGGCGCGGCCGACAGCACGGCCGACAGCGCGGGCGTCGCTCGACCGACGACACGGCTGAGAGACCGACGACGACACGGACGACAAGGTTCATTGCGCCCGCGGCGGACGCCACCGTATGGAGCGACGACGCCTCCTCGGACTGGTCGCGGTCGGCCTGTCGTCGGGCTGTCTCGGCTCGCTACCGGGCGCGACGGGGCCGCGAAACCCACCGGCGGCACCGGCGGGCGACCCCCGAAACACGCCCGAGGTTTCCCCGGTCCGAATCGAAGATATCGACTACGAGGCGACCGGCGACGGCCGTCTCCGGGTGTTCGGGTCGGTCCTCAACGACGGCGGGGCCGAGCGGCTCACAACGGTCGAAGTCCGGGTCACCGTCGGCGGCGAACGGTCGACGCGGTCGCAGGAACTCGCCGTTCCGGCCGGCGGGACCGCAGACTTCGAAATCGAGTTCGACGTCGAGTACGACGCCTTCTCGGACGACGGAGACCTGAACGTCTCGCTGGTCTGAGGTCGAAGGCGGTCGACTCTCCCGCCGGCGTCGACCCGCGTCCGCGTCGCGTCACCGACGGCGGGCCGCCACCCGTTCTTCCGCCGTCTCGACGCTCACGAGTTCGTAGAGCGTCGCGGTCGAGCCGTCGGCCTTCGGGCGGAGGATGCGACCGAGACGCTGGGTGAACTCGCGTTCCGACCCCGACCCCGAAAGGAGGATGCCGACGTTGGCGTCGGGCACGTCAACGCCCTCGTCGAGCACGTTGGCCGCGACGACGGTGTCGTAGGTGCCGTCGCGGAAGCGGTCGAGGATTTCGCGGCGCTCTTTCGTGCCGGTCTCGTTCGTTATCGGCGGGACGAGAAAGCGCCGCGAGATGCGGTAGACGAGGTCTGTCGAGGCGGTGAAGACGATGACGCGGTCCTCGCGGTGCCGCGCGAGCAACCGAGCCAGTTTGTCCACCTTCGCCTCGGAGTTCATCATCACGTCGCGGGCGCGTTGTTTGGCGAGAAGCGCCTGCCGCGCTCGCGGGTCGTTTCCCGACCGCATCACGAGCTTCTGGTAGTCGCTTCCCGACTGCATCGACAGCCCCGAGGTGCGCAGGTAGTTCACGAACGTCTCCTGTGCCTCGTCGTACGTCTCGCGCTCGTCGGCCGTGAGTTCGACCTCGACGCGGCGGACCTCGTAGTCCGCGAGGTGGTCGCCCGCCAAGTCGTCCACGTCGAGGCGGTACGCCCGCGGGCCGACGAGTTCCGCCACGCGCTCGTGTGCGCCGTCGGGGCGCTCGAACGTCGCCGTCAGGCCGAGGCGGGCGGGCGCGGCGAGAAACCGCGGGATGTCCCGATACCCCTCGCCGCCGAGATGATGCACCTCGTCGAAGACGACGAGGCCGAAGTCGCCACCCACGTCGTCGGCGCGGAGATACGCCGAGTCGTACGTCGAGACCGTGATGGCCTCCTGCGTCTGTTCGCCGCCGCCGAACCGGCCGACCGGCACGTCGAACTCGGTTTCGAGTTCGCGTATCCACTGGTCCTGTAAATCGATGGTCGGCACGACGACGAGCGTCGGCACCGAGCGGGCGACCATCGCGGCGACCGCGAGCACCGTCTTGCCCGCGCCGGTCGGCAGTTCCACGACGCCCGCGGCGTCTGCATCGAGCCACGCGTCGAGGGCGGCGCGCTGGTAGTCGCGGAGGTCGTAAGTGGTCGAAAGCGGGAGGGGGGAGTCGAGCGCGGCCGCGACTCGGTCGTCGTAGTCGATGCCGGCCGCGTCGAGCGCGTCCCGAACCGCGGCGTACCGCATCGCTGGGGCGCGATAGCCGCCGCTTCGGGGGTCGGCTTCGACGCTCGGCACGTCGGCGAGGGCGGCCCGAACGTCGGCGTCGGCGTCGTCGCCGTCGTCATCGGTGCCGACGTGGACGGTGCCGTCCTCGAAGCGGAGGGTCGTCACTACCGGCGCGTTGGCGGGCCGCGGTGATAAACCGACGGTCCTCGCTGTGGGTGGTGTCCACGGGGACCGCCGCGGGTCGCCGACCCGTTGACCCGCCGTCCGCGAGCCGAAGGTTCAAATCCGATGGCGGGGCTACGGACCCGTATGAGCGACGACCTCGACGACGCGGTCGCACAGTTCCTCAGCGACTACAACAGCGCGATATCGGAGTACGAGAAGGGCTACGTCGACGCCGACGCGACGCTGTCGGTCATCGACGCGCACATCGACGAACTGCGAGAGGCGAGAGAGTAGGTACGAGAGACGAGCGGGGAGAGACGCGAGAACCGGGAGCCAGAGCTACTTCCCGATGAGCCCGCGAATCCGTTCGACGTATTCCGCGAACTCGCTTTCGGTCCGCTCGCGCGGGCGGTCGATATCGACCGAGACGATTTCGCGGACGCGACCCGGGTTGGCGGCCATGACGACCACCCGGTCGGCGAGCGTGACCGCCTCCTCCACGTCGTGGGTGACGAACAGCACCGTCTTGTCCGTCTCCGCCCAGATGTCGAGCAGTTCGCCGTGGAGCATGCCGCGGGTCTGCGCGTCGACCGCGCCGAACGGCTCGTCCATGAGGAGGAGTTCGGGGTCGACCGCGAGCGCGCGGGCGATGCCGACGCGCTGTTTCATCCCGCCGGACAGCTCTTTTGGGTAGGCGTCCGCGAAGCCGTCGAGACCGACGAGTTCGAGCATCTCGGTCACGCGTTCCGAGTGTTCGGGCTCCTCGACGCCCTGTTCTTCGAGCCCGAAGGCGACGTTCTCGGTGACGGTCCGCCACGGGAACAGCCCGTACTCTTGGAACACCATCCCGCGGTCGGTGCCGGGGCCGGTGACGGGCGAGCCGTCGAGCGTAACCGCGCCCGTCGTGGCGTCTTCGAGACCGGCGATGATGCGGAACAGCGTCGTCTTGCCGCACCCCGAGGGGCCGACGATACAGACGAACTCGCCGTCCTCGACGGCGAACTCCACGCCTGAGAGGGCTTCGACCGTCCGCCGGTCGGACGCGTAGGTCTTGCCGAGCGAGTCGACGCTGACCTTCGCGGCCTCGTCGGTGCCCGTCGCGGCCGCGGTCGTTCCCGCGTCCGCGCCCGCGTTCGCGTCGTCGCTCATGCTCGCCACTCCAGAACCCGCCGTTCGACCCGGCGGAACAGGCCGTCGCTCACGAGGAAGACGATGCTGATGACGAGCATGTAGGCGACAGAGACGTCCATCGCGAGGTTCTGCGCCGTGTTGAGAATCTCGTAGCCGACGCCGACGCCGACGATGAGTTCGGCCGCGACGACGATCATCCAACACTGGCCGATGCTCGTCCGGATGCCGGTCATGATTGAGGGGCTGGCCGCCGGGATGACGACCTTCCGAATCATCGTCCAGTCGTCGTCGACGCCGAGGGTCGCGGCGACCTCTTTGAGGTCCTCCGAGACGCCCTCGACGCCGCCGTAGGCGCTGTAGAAGTTAATCCAGAACGAGCCGATGGCGACGATGAACGTCGCGCCACGGTGGTTGACGCCGAGCCAGATGATGGCGAAGCCGATCCACGCCAGCGGCGGAATCGGGCGGAGGACGCGCGTGACGGGCGTGAAGACGCTGTCGACGCGAGCGTTCCAGCCCATGGCGACGCCCGCGAAGACGCCGAGCGACGTCCCGATGAGCAGTCCCGGCACGTAGTGGTAGAGGCTCTGGATTAGCTTGACGAGCAGTCGGGTCGCCGGGAGTTCCACGCCGGTGAGGGGAATCGACAGCGAGGCCGGCGCGGTGAGCTCGACGACGAACGCCGCGAGCACCTCGACGGGCGACGGGAGGAGATACGTCGGCTGGAACAGCGCGGCGACGTACCAGACGGCGAGAAAGCCCGCGAAGCCGGCGACCGCGAGCCCCGTCTGTTCCGACGAGACGGCCGCGAGTCGGTCGAGCAGTCGCTCGTCCGCCTCGGTCTCCGAGAGGGTGACGCCCGCGCCGACTTCGTCGTTGCTCATAGCGAGCCGTAGACCCCGTAGTCGAACATCTCGTCGATGCTCAACTGCGCTTCGGTCTTCCCGAGCGTCTGGGCGTAGTCGGCGAAGATTTCGGCCCCGCCTTCGATGTCGTGGGGGTCGGTGATGAAGTCGGACGCGGGCGAGTCGAGCGCCGCGCGGGCGGTCTCGACCGGGAGCGCGCTCTCGCCGATGACCGAGCTCGCGTGCTGGGCCGCCGTGTCGGGGTCGTCGGCGACGAAGTCCGTCGCCTGCTGGTGGAGTTCGACGAACTCCGTGGCGAGGTCGCGGTTGTCCTGCCGGAGGCGGTCGTGCATGAGCGTGACCGCCGCGGGCTGACCGGGCATGAAGTCGCCCGCCCACGCGATGGACTGGAACGGCGCGTCGTTGGCGTCGATGACCGTCGGCACGGGCTCCATGATGCTCGTGCCGTCGACGTTGTTCGAGAGGAGCGCCTGCTGGACCGCGGCCGCGCCGCCGAGGCCCTTGATGTTTACGTCCTCCTCGGGGTCGAGGCCGAGCGTGTTCTGAATCCAGTAGCGGAGCAGGATGTCCGGGACCGACCCCGGCGGGAACGTGCCGAACGTGAACTTCCGGCCCTTCTGTGCCTCGAACTCGGCGAAGGCGTCCGAACCGTGTTCCTCCCACAGGGCGGCGAACTCGTCGGTGGCGAGAATCTGCATCGCGTTCTTGATGTTCGCCGCGGTTATCTTCGCGGGGATGCCCTTGTCCATGACAATCATCGCCGGGACGATACCGAACATCATCACGTCGAAGTCGCCCGTCGCGGACGCCTGCACGATGCTCGGGCCGTCGGAGAACTTCTTGCCCGCGACCGGGACCGAGAGCTGGTCGAACAGCCCCTCTTCTTCCATCACGAAGTACTGCATGTCCGGGTAGATGGGCATGTAGGCGACGTTGAGTTCGTCCAGCCCGCTCCCGCCGGAGCCGCCGAGACAGCCCGCGAGGCCGGCGGTCGCGGCGAGGCCGGAGCCCTGCAGGAATCGTCTACGGCTAGTCGAAGTCGAGCGTGGTGCCTCTGTCATTGTCCTCGTTACGAATCAGCGCCTTATTCCGGGCGCGTACCCGGTAACGATAGACGCGGTAGATGACGCGTCGAAACCGGAGAAAGTCCGGTCTGCGGCCGTATCCGGGGTTTGAGCGGTCGGTTTTTCTGAATCGACGCCTCCCAGATAGCGGCAGTAACCTCCGACAAACGACGCCGGTCACATCATCGAGACAACGGGTCAATCGCGGCCGTGCGTGGGAAGAACTATCCCGAACGGCGACACGGGATAGGATATGACGCACTTCTCCGACCGAGTGGAGCGCATCTCCATCAGCGGCATTCGCAAGGTGTTCGAGGCGGCTGGCGAAGACGCTATCAACCTCGGGCTGGGTCAGCCCGACTTCCCGGCCCCGGACCACGCCCGACGGGCGGCTGTCGAGGCCATCGAGGCCGGCGAGGCCGACGGTTACACCGGGAATAAGGGCCTCCCGAGCCTGCGCGAGGCCATCGCCGAGAAACACCGCCGCGACCAGGGCGTCGACCTCGACCCCGACGACGTCATCGCCACGGCCGGGGGGAGCGAAGCGCTCCACATCGCCATCGAGGCGCACGTGAACGAGGGCGACGAGGTCATCATCCCCGACCCCGGCTTCGTCTCCTACGACGCGCTCACCAAACTCGCCGGCGGCGACCCGGTGCCGGTCCCCCTCCGCGACGACCTGACGCTCGACCCCGAGGCGGTCGAAGACGCCATCACCGACGACACCGCGGCGTTCGTCGTCAACAGCCCCGGCAACCCGACGGGCGCGGTCTCGCCGCCCGACGACATCGCCGAGTTCGCCCGCATCGCCGACGAGCACGACGTGCTCTGCATCTCCGACGAGGTGTACGAGTACACCGTCTTCGAGGGGGAACACCGCTCTCCCATCGAGTTCGCCGAGACCGACAACGTCGTCGTCGTCAACTCGGCCTCGAAGCTGTTTTCGATGACGGGCTGGCGGCTCGGCTGGGTGTACGGCTCCACCCGCCGGGTCGAGCGCATGCTCCGCGTCCACCAGTACGTGCAGGCGTGCGCCTCCGCCCCGGCGCAGTTCGCCGCCGAGGCCGCGCTCAGCGGCCCGCAGGACCGCATCGAAGAGATGACGGAGACGTTCCGCGAGCGCCGCGACCTCGTGGTTGCGGGGCTGGAGGACATCGGTCTCACTGTCCCGTCGCCGGGCGGCGCGTTCTACGTCATGCCCGAGGTGCCCGAGGGCTTCGTCGACGAGTGCATCGACCGCGGCGTGATTATCGTCCCCGGCGAGGCGTTCGGCGAGCACGGCCGCGGCTACGCCCGCCTGTCGTACGCGACTGATACCGAGTCGCTCCGCGAGGCAATCGAGATAATGGGCGAAGCGTACGACGCGGTCGTCTGAGGCCCTCAAGCGCCCGAAATCAGCCGATTCGTCGGCCGAACTACGTCAACTAACGGCATCCGATACGTCTTATTCTCAGCGTTCGAAGTGAAAACCCTTAAATTCGGGAGCAGGTGACGAAACGTTTGTCATGCCCGTAGAGACGCAGGGAGTCATCAGCCTACTGCCGGCGCTCTTCGCAATCGTGCTGACGCTCGTCAGTCGGCAGGTGCTCCTCTCGCTTTTCACCGGTATCTGGATCGGTGCGACCATCTTGGTGGGATGGAACCCAATCGGCGGGGCCGCGTACTCCCTCCAGTTGGTCATCAACAACGTGACCGAGTCGTTCAACAGCAAACTCCTCCTGTTTACGTTCCTCTCGGGCGCGATGCTCGGGATGATATTCCTCTCGGGCGGGATGAACGCGCTCGCACAGCGCATCATCGCCCGAATCAAGACCCGGAAACAGGCCGCGTTGGGGACGAGCGTCCTCGGGATGCTCATCTTCGTCGACTCCTACGCGAGCACGATGATTACGGGTTCGGTGATGCGGCCCATCACCGACAAGTTCGACATCAGCCGCGAGAAGCTCGCGTACCTGCTCGACTCGACCACCTCGCCCGTGGTGAGCGTCGCTGTCGTCTCGACGTGGGTCGGCTTCGAGGTCGGCCTCATCCGCGAGCAGTTCGCCTCGCTCGGCATCGACCAGAGCGCCTTCGTGGTGTTCCTCCAGAGCATCCCGTTCCGCTTCTACAGCCTGCTCGCGGTCGCGCTCGTGTTCATCCTCGTCGTGATGGACTGGGACTTCGGGCCGATGAAGCGCGCCGAGCGCCGCGCGAAAGAAGAGGGGAAGGTCCTCGGCGACGACGCCGACCCCCTCATCGAGACGCGCGAAGAGGACATCGTCACGCCCGACCACGTCGACTCGCGCTGGTGGTACTTCGCCGCGCCTATCGTCGCGCTCGTCGCCGTCACCGGCTTCGGCCTGCTGTACTCCGGCGGCTGGCCCGGGGTCGCACCCGTCGAGGCGCTGAAGGAAGCGGCCACCGCCGACGCCATCCTCTGGGGCGTCTTCTCGGCGTGCGCGCTCCTGCTCGCCATCCTCGTCGGCCACGCCCGCGTCCAACTCGAAGCCGTCAGCGACGCCATCTTCGAGGGATTCAAGATGGTCATGTTCCCCGTGGCCGTCCTCTCGCTGGCGTGGACCATCGGCGGCGTCAGCGAGGCGCTCGGCGTCGGTCCCTTCGTCGTCAGCATCGCCGAGGGAATCATCACGCCCGAACTCCTGCCCGCGGTCGTCTTCCTCGCCGCGGCCATCATCTCGTTCTCGATAGGCACGTCGTGGGGGACGATGGGTATCATGTTCCCCGTCGCGGTGCCGCTTGCCTACCAGCTCGGCGCGCCGCTCCCCGGAGCCATCGGCGCTATCCTCACCGGCTCGCTGTTCGGTGACCACTGTTCGCCCATCAGCGACACGACGGTTCTCTCGTCGATGTTCGCCGGCGCGGACCACGTCGACCACGTGAACACGCAGATTCCGTACGCCGTCCTCTGCGGAACCGTCGCGACGGGGCTGTTCCTCGCCAGCGGTTACGGCGTGGGCTCGCTGGCGCTCCTCGGCATCGGCGTCCTCGCGCTGTTCGCGCTCGCGTACTACCTCTCCCAACACGCCGACGTGAGCGTCCCGACGGCCTTCGGTACCTCGTCGGAGTCGGACTGACGAGTCGGACTTCGACCGCCGCTTCGCGTCTTATTCTTCGGTCGCGGCGTCCCGCTCGGGAGACGAAAAGAGCCGTATCGTCGCTTCGTCGCCGCCGCCGTCACCGACCGACGAACCCTGCGACGAGCATCGTCGCGTACGCCAAGAGCAACAGCCCGCCGAAGAGCCCCGCGGATTCGAGGCCCATGTTCGGGTAGACGACCGAAAACAGCGCCGTCGAGACCGCGTCGACGAGCATCCCGGGGACGACGAGCAACACCGCGGCCTCCCGCCGCGCGCCGCCGGAGAGCCCCCGCCACCGGAAGACCCCGACCGCGAGCGCCCACATCGCGGGAACCGTCAACGCGAACACCGCGGCCGTGACCAGCGGGTGGGAGGGAGCCAACACGAGTTGGCCGACGACGCGGAAGACGAGGCCGGCGACGAGGGCAATCGCCAGCCCGACGCCGAGGAGCACCCGCGTCTCGGACAGCGGAAGCCGGCGGGCGTCGGTCTCGAAGACCTGTGAACCAGTTGTCATGCGCTCCGTACGCGGGCAGAACGTATCAGCGTTCGTGCCGGCCGGAGGGTATTATGTCACCCGGCCATAACGATTGGTCGAATGTCAGTTCTCTCGACCGCCGACGAAGGGAAGTTCCTCATGGATGAGGAGGCCGAACAGATCGGAATCGTGACCGAAGTCGACGCGGACGCCCAAGTCGCGTACGTCGAACCCGACCCGGACCTCGCCGAGGCGGTCCTGCAGGGCCTCGGTTTCGGCGACGCCGACGGCGACGACATCGAGGTCCCGGCCGAGTCGGTCGAGACGGTCACCGACTCGGAGCTTCGCGTCGCAAAGGACCTCTGAGCCGCCGCCGCGACGAATCATTTTCCGCGCGACAGCCGAGTCGACAGCGACGGCTCCGCCTCCTGTGTTTGGTCCGCTCTCGGTGAACCACAACTTGCGCCCACTCTCCAATTCTGTATAGCGAAATTCAGTTTACGTGTGGTGTGACAGACGAATAACTGACCGATGAGAAACAACTAAATCCGGCAGAAAAGACGAGTTACTGACAGTTACTTCGCCGTCGAGACGATTTTGATGACGTCGCCCGCTTCGAGTTCGTGGTCTTCGGCGATGCGGCGGTTCGCCCGCGCGTCGACCGCGTGGAGGTAGCCGTCGCCGATGTCGGAGTGGACCGCGTACGCGAGGTCCCGCGGCGTCGACCCCCGCGGGAGGAGGAAGGCGTCGGGGAGGACGTTGCCCGTGCCGTCGGTCCACTTCGACTCGTTTTGGACCGGGTAGACCGTGATGCGGTCGAGCACGTCGTAGACCGCGGTGTCGATGGCCTCCTGCGTGCCGGTGCCGCCGTGTTCGCCCATCAGGTCGCGGATGCGTTCGAGGCCTTTCTCCTGTGCGCCGCTCACGTCGCCGACGAGTTCGAAGTCGTCGTCGCCGGGGTGGTAGTCGATGATGCCCGCCTCGCGGGCCCGCCGGAGCGCGAGTTCGCCGTCCGTGGTCGCGGCGATGACGGGCTTTCCGGTCTCGGCGAGTCGTTCGAGGTTTGCCGGGGGCGCGATGTCGACCTTGTTGGCGACGAGGACGATTGGCTTGGTCCGCTGGCGAATCGCGCGGGCGAGTTCGACGCGGTCCTCGTCGTCCCAATCTTTGGGGTTCGGCGAGTAGTCGAGGTCCCGCAGGACGGCGGCGATGTCGTACTCGCTCGCGCCGACGCCCGTCAGGAGGTCCGAGAGGGCGTCGTCCATGTCGAAATCGGGCGACCGCGACTTGCGGACCACGGACTCCCAGTTCTTGTGGACGATGCCCGCGAGCCACTGTTCGAGTTCCTCTTCGATGAAGTCGACCTCCTCGACGGGGTCGAACGTGCCGACTTCGACGGGTTCGCCCTCGGCGTTCGTCCCGCCGGAGGCGTCGACCACGTTGACGATGGCGTCGGCGTTCGTCAGTTCGTCGAGGAACTGATTGCCGAGGCCGCGACCCTCGTGCGCGCCGGGGACGAGGCCGGCCACGTCGACGAGTTCGACCGGAACGTAGCGGATGCCGTTCTCGCAGTTACCACAGCGCTCGTCGCGGTCGAGACAGGGACAGCGGGTGCGAGCGTGCGTGACGCCGCGGTTCGCGTCGATAGTCGTGAAGGGATAGTTCGCCACGTCGACCTCGGCGAGCGTCGAGGCCGTGTAGAACGTCGATTTGCCGGCGTTCGGCTTGCCGGCTAACGCGAGAGAGAGCATGGCTCGACGATGGTCGCGGACGCGGAAAAACGCTCGCGTGCGAGGGAGCGCGAGCGACGACGGAGCGACGGACGACGAAGCGATTGACGACAGAGCGATTGACGACGAAGCGATTGACGACGAAGCGACTGACGACGAAGCGACAGGCGAGACGCGAGGGTCAGTTCGTCAGTCGCCTGAGCACGGCGCGGCCGGCGACCACCGCCCCGCTCCCGAGAATCGCGAGGAGGCCGCCGAAGACGACGAGGTACGGGGCCGCGTAGGCGACGGCGACGACGAGCGCCCGGAGGGCGACGAACGCGCCGTTGACCGACTCGGAGAACGCCTGTAAGACCGGCGTGTCGTACCACTGCGCCGGGCCGGGCGGCCGCTCGGACAGCGAGACGCGGACGGTCGAGAGGGCGGCCCGGTCTTCGAGCGACTGCTTCTGGGCTTCGAGCCGCTCGATTTCGGTCTGGACCTCGGTCAGACGCTCTTCGACCGCGAGCACGTCTTCGGTCGTGTTGGCCGACTCGTAGAGGTCGCGGAGGCGGTCGCGCTGGGCGCGGAGGTTGCTCAGGCGCGCTTCGAGGTCGACCAGTTGGTCGGTCACGTCTTCCGAACTCGTCTCGACGCGCTCGACTTCGCCGAGGTTCTGCGTCTCGGACATGAACGCCGAGAAGTTCTCGGAGGGGACGCGCACGACGAGTTGCCCCGAGCGGTAGGTGCCGCCGCTCCGACGGTTGACGTACTCGTTCGAATCGCTGACGTAGCCGCCGTAGGATTCGGCGGTCGCCTCGACCGCGTCGCGCGACTCGTTGAAGTCGTCGACGGTCAGCTCCATCTGGCCGTTCCTGATGACCGCCCGCCGCTGGACCTGCGGGAGGTCGTCGCCGCCCGCCTGTTCGGCCTCGGCGGAACCGGACGCGTCGGCGGTGAGCGAGACGCTCTCTGCACCGCCGGCACCCCCGTCCGCCGCGCCGCCGGAACAGCCGGCGAGGACGACGAGGAGGGCGACCGAGAGAAGTTTCAGTCGGTTGTCCATAGACGACACTCTCGACGTGAAGGATTAATCGTTGGGTAAACACAAACGGCGACTGTTGCTATCGGGGCCCGCAGATGCCGCGGTCGGTCAGTCGGACGCGACGCCGACTACTCGGCCTCGCGGGGGAGGTTGTCGCGGTGGATGCGCATCTCACCGCGGGCGCGCATCGTGCCGTCGACGTGCGCACCGGCTTCGAGGACGAGGTCGTTACAGGACACGTCGCCGAGGACGCGCGCGCCCTCGTGGATGCGGACCTCACCGTTCCGGGTGGTCACGTCGCCGTGGATGCGCGTCCCGCTCCCGACGACGACGTCGTCGCGAGCGCGGAGGCTCCCGAAGACGTTGTTGTCCTCGGCGAGGTCGATGGACTTCGCGCGGATGTTGCCGTGAATGCGGCAGTCCGAACCGACGTGGGCGGGCGTCGAGACGCGCCACGCGTCGTCGGAGACGGTGGCGTTCCGGGGAATCACGAGCGGGTCGTGCGGCGACTCGCCCGCGAGCGTTTCGGCGAGTTCGTCGGCCGCCTCGTCCTCGCCGAGTCGGAGGAGTTGCGAGAAGACGATGAAGTAGAACACGAGCGTCGGAATCGGGTTGCGGATGACGATCCAGCCGTTGGCCTCGAACCCCTCTTCGATGTCGACGTCGTCGCCGATGTCGAGGTCGCCAGAGACCATCAGGCGGCCGGCGATGTGGACGCGCTCGCCGAGGTAGGCGTCGTTGCCGACGAGGACGTTGCCGGCCACGTCGTCGAGCATGTCGAGTCGACAGTCGGCCTCGGCCTCGATGTCGCCGCCGAAGGTGACGCGCTCGCCCGCGAGGACGTTCCGGCCGCGGACGCCGAACTCGACGGTGCTCTGCCCGCCGACGACCACGTCGCCGTCGGTGACGAGGTCGTGTTCCTCGACCGTCGTCCCGTCGGGGATGTCGAGCGCATCGAGCGGGTCCGTACCCAGTGACACGCTCCGAACCAACACCCGTGCCGTAATAAACCGTCCGCAAGACGACCGTCAGACGCGACGGAGGCGGCCGGTTTCGCGACGACGACGCGTATTTAACTACGCGCGGGATACAACGAGAGGTATGACGATTCTCTCTTTCGACGACGACGGCGTAGACGTGGTCTACGAGGGAACGGAGTTCCGCCTCGAAAAGGCCCTCATCGAGGAGGCCATCGGAAAGTCCTACCCCGACGTGACCGACCACGAGGTGCTGAAAATCGTCGAGAAGGAGCCCGCTCTCTCCGGCGAACCGCGGCGCGTCCGCGACATCCTGAACTCGTCGTGACGGCCGCCTGAACGACCGACCCCCTCGGTTTCCGCGTATCGCTCTCGAATCACGCGCGCTCGCCGTGCGAACTCAGAACCGAAGCCGTTCTTCCAGACAGACTTTGACGATGGATTTCCCGATGGCCGCGCCGCCGGCGAGGGGGTCGAGTTTCGTCTCGCCCGCGCGCTCGCGATAGGGGATGGGAACCTCGGCGATGTTGTAGCCGCGCATCGCGGGGCGGATGAGGAGTTCGGCGGACAGTCCCGTGTTCTCCGTCCACTCGATGTCGTGGAGGAGTTCGCGGCGGTACGCCCGCATGCCGGTGGTCGTGTCGTGGACGGTCGCGCCCATGAGAACGCTGGCGAGGCGGGCGAACGCGACGTTTCCCGCGCGGTTCAGTCGGGGCATCGTCTCCGCGCCAGTCGTGATTCGGTCGCCGGAAACCACGTCGTAGCCGTCGTTGATGAGGTCGAGGAACTTCGGGAGATACTCCATCGGATAGGTGTCGTCGCAGTCCGTGGTGACGACGACCGGGCGGTCGGGCGCGAGCACCGCGGCCTCGACCGCGACGCCGTACCCCCGCGGCTCCTGTTCGATGACGCGCGCGCCCATCTTCCGGGCGATTTCGGGCGTCCGGTCGTCCGAGCCGTCCACGCAGACGACCTCGGCGCGCCCGTCGGTAACCCGGTCGATGTCGGCCAACACGGACCCGATGGCCTGTTCTTCGTTGTACGTCCCCATCACGACCGCGAGGTCGTCGAAGGTGAACTCGGTCATTGGGCGGGGTTGTCGACGGCCGCTCTTGAGCGTTTAGGTTTGCCAAAACCGAAGCGGTGCGAGTGCCGGCGTTAGCTGAGTCCGCGGGTGTCGGGCTGGTCTTCCAGCTCTTTCGCGTGGTCGACGAGGTAGTCCATGAGTCGAGTCGCCGACGCCTCCACGTCGTCGAGTTCGTCGTTGGACTGCCCGCTGACGCGGACGGAGAGTTCGTAGAGATCGAGTTCGACGTGCGGGACGGTCTCGTCGCCGTTGCCGTTATCGTCGCGCTCGTCTGTGCCGCCGTCCGCCGCTTCGACGGCCGCGTCGGCGTCGACCGGCTCGTCGCCGTCGGTCGCCTCGGTCGCGTCGTCGGACGGCGGGGTCGAATCGCCGGGGTCGTCCGCCCCTGAGTCGGCGTCGGGGTCGTCGGTCATGTGCGGCGGGTCGCTTTGGGGGATGAAAAAAGCGCGGGGTTCCGTCATGCTTGCGCCGGTCGGCTGTCGTCCGGCCGCGGGCGTGGAGTCGGCTCGCCGCCGGCCTCAGGCGAAGTCCGCGTCGAGCCCCTCGCAGGCGCGGTCGTGGAGGCGGCCGGTGACGGTCTCCATGAGGCGTTCGAGGTTGACCGCGTCCTCGCGGTTGTACGACACGAGCGTGTCGAGCGACGACTGGTCGCCGCGCTCGTACTCGCGCCAGAGGCGGACGGCGTCGCGCCCGGAGATGTCGGGGCGGTCGCGGTCGATGCCGACGTCCGTCTCGATTTGCTTCAGCCCGCCGGTGAGGTCGAGCGTCCGGCACGGATACATCAAATCGACGTGCGGCACGTCGATGGAAACGTCGAACGAGGTCTCGAGGAAGGGCACGTCGAAGCGCGCGCCGTTGAACGTCGCGATGAGTTTCGCGTCGGCGAACTGCTCGCGGAGGGCATCGGCCGTCAGGTCCTCCCCGCTGACGAGCGTCGTGGTCTCGCCGTCCTGATAGAACGAGACGGTCGTCACCGAGTCGCGCTCGGGCGACAGGCCGGTCGTCTCGATGTCGAAAAAGCACGTCTCGTCGCGGAAGTTCTCGTACAGTCGCCAGCGCTCGCCCGAGGGGAAGCAGTCGTCGAAGAACCGCGAGTTACCGTCGTCGAGGTTGGCGGCGGCGTCGGCGATGAACGTCTCGATTCGGTCGCCCGTCTTCGCGCCGACGAGCGAGGCGTCGAACTCGTCCCAGTGGGTCGCCCCCGCCCGCCAGAGATTCCGCTCCGTCCGCTCGCCCACGCCGCGGACGGGGATGAAGCTGTTCTCGATTCGCATGTCCGACAGGGGGGCGTCGGCGACCCTAAATGCGTCGTCTGAGGCGACGACGCGCTTCCCGCGTCCCCGTCGCGGGCGTTTTACCCGCAGAGCGCGAAGTCGGAGATATGTGCGGCCGCTACACGCTGTTTACCCCTCCCGAAGAACTCGAGACGCGGTTCGACGCGACGCCGACGCGCCCGCTTTCGGCGCGGTACAACTGCGCGCCCGGGCAGGAACTCCCGGTCGTGACCAACGACGCGCCCGAGGAGTTCCGCTTTCTGAAGTGGGGTCTCGTCCCCTCGTGGGCCGACAGCGAAAGCGTCGGCAACGACCGAATCAACGCCCGCGCGGAGACCGTCCGCGAGAAGCGGAGTTTCGCCGACGCCTACGAGGCCCGCCGGTGTCTCGTTCCCTCTGACGGCTTCTACGAGTGGGTCGACCGCGGCGGGGACAAACAGCCCTACCGCGTCGCCTTCGAGGACGACCGCCCGTTCGCCATGGCCGGCCTCTGGGAGCGATGGACGCCCCCGACCAAACAGACCGGCCTCGGCGACTTCGGAAGTGGCGGTCCCTCGCGCGAACAGGAACCGCTTGAGACGTTCACCGTCGTCACGACCGAGCCGAACGACCTCGTCTCCGAGTTACACCACCGGATGGCGGTCGTTCTCGACCCCGACGAAGAGGAGACGTGGCTCCACGGCGACCCCGACGAGGCGGCGGCCCTCCTCGACACCTACCCCGACGACGAACTCACGGCGTACCCCGTGTCGGCGCGGGTGAACAGCCCCGCCAACGACGGCCCCGAACTGATAGAGCGAGTCGAAGCGTAGCGTGCCGGGTAAAATCGTCGACATCCGGCCGTTTCGGCGACTCGAACGCGAATCAGCCGGAGTCAACGAGACCCCGAATCTTCCGAAGTCGGTCGAAATCGCGAACCGGAATTGTGTATAGCGAGATATAATATACGAGTCTCGAATCGGACAATCGACGACCCGACAGAGAGACCGTAATCTACAGAGAGTCGGCGATTGAGTCGCGTTGACGCGGAAACTCGGAGTTCCAGCGGTCGATAGCGTTTGAGCCCGCTCAACGTCACAGCGCGACAGTCGCATCACGCCCCGGTTCGGGTGGTTCGTATCGCAGTCGGGAGTACACAGAGTGCGTCGGCCGCAGGTCCGGTCGTGTAGGCAGAGTCTGGGGTCGCATTCGAAATTCGGGCGGTCCGCTCGAACGAGTCGGCGGCCGGGGAGCTGGTTCACTCACACGGGTCGTCGCCGCCGAAAGTGAGTCGTCGAATCCGACCGTGAGCGAGACCCGAAGCCCCAGATTCACAGGAGTCCATCAGGACGGCCACAGCGCGCTTGAGCGCCGCTTCACCTGAGATGGAGGACACACGCCGAGTTACTGTTCTCACCGCGAAGACGAGGGCTGTGGAGGCGTCAAAAGAGAACGAATCCGGCCAGCAAAGACCTCGGTTGGGTTCGTCGTCAAGCATTCGGAACGGCGTCTCCCGGGTGGTTGCGTGTTCGAATTAGACAACACTCTACGGAGTTCGTCGTGATGACACCAACATGATAACAGGCAATTTTATATCGAAATGAAGTCACGTCCGACGACAGATATTCAGAGGAGGATAACGGGTATAATCGGTGAAAATATCGGTTTGATTCTGGTTGAAATATAGTTGTACGAGAGAACGCGGGTGACGTGTCGTCCCGCATATAAATTCTCGAAGAAATAGACGGAAATTATATTTAAAATAGTTCGCGTCTTGATGAGAGAAATAAAATTGGAGCCAAACCAGTGTTATCCGGTTTTGTAATAATTCAGTAAAATAAAAGATGGAATAACGAAACCCGTGTACGTGGTTCGTCCATGCGTTACCCCAGGGGTAAATGGGGAGAGGAACACCATCCAAAAATCGGTCGTCATCACAGAAAAGAGAAGGTGACGTGCAAAATTCGACCTATCGAAAGCAACGGAATGTCGGGCGAGTCTCAAATTCGCTCGAAACGCCCGAAATCGGCGTCTTCCGAGAAAATCAGATATCCGTAATACTGCATGTAAATCGCCGAAACCATGATTGCAGTATTCAGGATAACTAAATCTCACCGCCAAAAACCCGCATGTACTACTCAGGATAATCTCTCTTATTCTGGACTGTGCCGGTGGATTGAATATCGACCCCCGTGTCGACCCGTGCATGAGCGACGAGACCGACCGCGCGACGGTGCAAACCTACCTCCCGGCCCACCAGAAGGCAATCTGGAAGGACCACGCGGACCGACTCGGGATGAGTCAGAGCGAATTTGTCAGAACGATGGTACAGGCCGGTCGGCGCGATTTCGACGTTCCGGCGAGGGGCGATAAAGCGGCCACAACCCCCGGGGTTGAAGGGGTGGAAACAGGCCTCCAGAACGACGGTTCGAATCAGGACAAAGTGGGCGAACATAACGACCGGTTCGAGGCCCGAATCGTCGAGGCGCTCGCGGCCGATTCGCATCGGTCGTGGGACGACCTCGTCGAGGCGCTGACCGACGGCATCGAAGACCGCCTCGAATCGACGCTTCAGGAGTTGCAATCGAGGGGCCGAGTCGTGTACAGCGGGCGACACGGCGGCTACACGCTGGCGGAGCGCGATGGCCGCTGAGCGACCCGCCGACGCGGAGGACCCGGTCGGCTACTTCCTGCAGGATATGACCTATCACGGGAAGACCGACCGGACCCGCGACGCCTACGAGCGCGTCCTCCGGGCGTTCGAGTCGTTCCTCGGCGACCCCTCGCGAAACCCCTCCGGGACCGTCCGGTCGGTCGACGACGCGACCCACCGCGACTGCATGGCGTGGATACACACCCTGCGAAACCGGGATGTCGCGCCGAGCACGGTGGCGACGTACGCCTCCTACCTCCACCGGTTTTACGCCTACATGGCGCAGGTCGGCGCGTTCGACTCCAACCCGATGAGCCTCGTGATGGAGGAGATGGACGAGCGCATCGACACCAACCCCGCCCGACGGGAGCTTTCGGTCCCGCAGATGCGGGCGTTCGTCCGCGGAATCGCCCATCCGCTGGACCACGCGCTGGTGGTCACCCTCCTCAAGACCGGGATGCGCGTCGGCGAACTGTGCAACCTCGACCTTCGAGACGTGTCGCTGGCGGCGGAGGCGGATACACCCGTAAGCGGTGTATCGACCCGCGCCGCGCTCGACGGCCGCGGACCGTCGATATACGTCGCCGCCGACCCGAGCGTCGGGAGCGTCACCAACGGCGAGGAGCGAACCGCCTCCAACAAGCGAAAGCGGTCGACGGTCGTCCCCGTCGATGACGAACTGGAGGACGTTCTGCGTCGCTGGCTGGCGGTTCGGCCCGATTCGCCGTCACCGGCCGGGCCGCTTTTCGTCGGCACCGCTTCCGGGTGGGGCCAGCGACTGGAACCCGACGCCGTCCACCACATCGTCACCGCTCACGCCGCCGACGCCGGCTGGTACCGGGCGGGCGGCGACCGCGAGGGAAACGTCACGCCGCACTACTTTAGACACTTCTTTACGACCCACCTCCGGGACCGCACCGGCGACCGCGGCATCGTCAAGTACCTCCGCGGCGACGTGGCCGGAGATATCATCGACACGTACACCCACAACTGGGGTGATAGAGTGCGCGAGACATACGAATCGAACATCTACTCGCTCCGCTGAGGAGCGAGCGAACGCTGTTCGAAGCGCGACTTGTAAACTTTATCTCGCTATATAGAATTGGTGAATGAGCGACCTATCGTTTAACACCCGTTGCCTCGATTTGGACGGCGGCGTCGTTCGGGAGCTCGGAGACGCCGACGACGGTCATCGCCGGCCGTCGGGTGGCGAAAGAGGCGTCGTAGGCCGACTCGATAGCGTCGATTCGGTCGAGGTCGGTCGTGTACACCGTGGTTCGGAGCACGTCGTCTAAGTCGAGCCCCGAGCGTTCGACGGCCGCTTCGACGCGTTCGAGCGCGCTCATCGTTTGGCTCTCGACCGACTGGAGGCCGTCCGCCGTCTGTTCCGGTTCGGGATACTGCGCGTCGAAGAAGACGAGTTGCAGGTTCCGCTTTCGGGCGCCGTAGCCGGCGGTCGCCTTGAAGTGGTCGCTCTCGTACCGAACCGCCTCGCCGTTCACAGCTGTTCCTCCGTGGGATTCGTTCGAATCTGGTTCACGGTCGTACTCCCCCGCGAGCGGCCATCGACGTGTCGCTAGCATGTACTAACTCCGAGAGAGGCGTTCTCACGCGGGGGACGAGAGGGTCAAACGGGTGCTTGACTCATGCCGGCCTCTTTATCCGTGGAGCGAGAACGACGGCCGAGACCGTGAGTTCGTTGCTCCCGTTGAAACCCGCCGCCGCATCGGTTCGAGATCGAGCCCTGACGCCGCTTCTCGTCGCACTCGACGACGACGACGCCGACGAGGTCCTGTCGGCGCTCTCGTCGGCCACCGCGAGGCGACTCCTCGCCGCCGTCTACGACGACCCGCGCCCCGCCTCGGAACTGGCCGACGCGCTCGACACGACGCTCCAGACCGTCGGCTACCACGTCGAGCGACTGGTCGACGCCGAGTTAATAGAGCCCGTGACGACGTGGGTCTCCGCGCAGGGCCGCGAGATGGCCGTTTACGGCCCGACACGCTCCGCCGTCGTTCTCTTCGCCGGCGCGGAGCGAACCGAATCGAAGCTCTCGTCGGGGCTTCGGACGCTGGTCGCCGGCGTCGGTGTCACGCTGGTCGGAAGCGTCGCCGTGCAGACGCTGTGGACCGCGCGACGGCCGCAGGTCAGATACGCCGCGCCGGCTCCGACCGCTCCCATCCCCGAACCGGGCGTCGCGGAGTTCGTCTCCGCCTTCCTCGCCGGCCCCGGCGCGCTCGTTTTCATCGTCGGCGTCGCTCTCGCCGTCCTCGTGAGCCTCGGCGCGGTCTGGACTCAAACGCGCGTTTGAGCCACACACAGGGGGAAGTGACCCCTACACGTTGGGTGCCGTGTGCAACGACGAACCCTCCTCGCCGCGGCCGGAACCAGCCTCGCGGCGGCGCTGACTGGCTGTACCGCGAGTGCCGGCAACGGCTCTGACGACTCTGACGACGGAGACTCGATGACCGAATCGACCCCCGACCCGACGCCGACGCCTGACCCGGTCGAAGCCGTCTCGGTCGCGACCGGCGAACGCCTCACGACCGTCGTCGGCGACGGACCCGCCAGCGACGCCGGGACGCTGAAACCACGCCACGTCCGCCTCGAAAACCCGACCGACGAGCCGTGGACCACCCGCATCGACGTCTCGCGCCCGCTCGGCGCGGGCCACGCGGAGACCTACGAACTCGCCCGCGACGCGACGGTGACCGTCTCGCTTCGCGTCCCCGCCGACTACGACGTGTCGGTCACCGACATCGACTCGGGCGACGAAGCGACCGAGACGGTCGGGCCCGAGGAGTTCGATTGTAACCGCTCGTGGACGGCGTTCTCTCCCGACGACAGCGGTGTCTCGGTCTCCGGCGGGTCGACGCGGATGGCCTGTAGCCCCAACACCGTCGAGGCCGACGACGCGGTCATGGTCGCGCTCGGCGACGGGTCGCTCCCCACCGAGGCCACGAAGCCACACGGCGTCGCCGTCTCGAACCCGACCGACACGGCCGAAGTCGTCGAATTCACCTACGAGACGCCCACGGGCGCGGCGGCCTTCGGCGGCACGTACCGCCTCGAACCCGGCGCGCGAGTCGGGGCGTCTGTGACCGAGGCCCGCGAGGTCACGCTCCGCGTCGCTCGGCGGAGCGACTCGGGCGACGAGGCGACCGAGACGGTCACCATCGAACAGTCGCAGTTCGACTGCAACGCGTCGAGCACGACCGTCTCGCTCACCGACGACGGCGGCTTCGAGTCGCGGACGCTCTCGACGCTGATGTTCTGTGGCGACGCGGAACCGAAAAACGAGTCGTCGGCGTAGTTAGACCTTCAGTTCGGTCTCCAGCTCGGGCGACGCGATGGCCCGTTTGACCGTCTCCGCGGCCGGCGTCGCCTCCGCGACGTTCTCCATCAGGACCGTCTCGCTCGGGAACAGGTGTTCGCCGAGGACGAGGCCGTGTTCGCGCGCGGTCGACCCGGTCATCGTGAGGTAGACGCCGAGACCGGTCTCCGCGATGGCGGCCTCCTCTTCGGGCGCGTCGTCCGGGTACGCGAACGTCACGCCGTCGAGACACCGCGTGCCGAGAACCGCCTCAACGAGGCGTTCGTAGCGCGGCGAGATACACAGGTCGCCCGCGTAGTCCGCGACGAAATCGCGGTCGAGTTCGGAGCCGGGCGGGAGGAGTTCGGGGTCGGCCATGAGCGTGTGATACACCGTGTCGCCGAGGCCGGAGACGACCCGTACGTCGGTGTCCATCGGGTCGATGCGGGCGTTCACGTCCTCGATGCTCCCGAGCCCCTCGGGGCGGAGCCCGACGACCTCTTCGAGGACGAGGTCGGCGCTGTCGAAGCCGAGGCCGAACTCGTGGGTCCGCAGGGCGCGGAACGGTTCCTCGCGGCCGACGAGGTGGATGTCGACCCCGTCGACGTCGAGGACGACGCTGTCGAAGACGATGCGCCGCGGCATGCCGTCTCGGTCGTCGCGCAGGAGCGTGTACTCCGGCCCGGCCGGGTCCGAGAGGTCGCTGTAGTCCGCGAGTCGCTCGTACACGTCGTGTTCCGGCTGGGTATGGCCCTTCGTGACCGACTTCTCGTATCGGAGTGTCGAGGTGATTTCGTCCGCCACCTCGGCGATGCTCTCGGTCGTGGCGAACCGTTCGAGCACCGCTTCGAGGGGGCGACCCTTTCGCGGAACAGCGACGCGCACCGTCTCTGTCATCATCGGAACGTCGGGGCGGCCCGCTAAACAGGTTGCGCTTCGGGAAAACGTCTCTCGGGAACGCGCTCGGTCGGGCTACTCCGCGTCGCCGTCGTCACTGTCGCCGTCGTCACCGTCGCCGTCGTCGTCGCCGGCGGCCGGACCGCCGCCCATACCGGTTCCGAAGGCCCCCGCGAGGCGCTCGCGGAAGGTTTCGAGTTCGGCGACGGTGTCGTCAAGCTCCCGGATGTCGTCGCGTAGGGCGTCGATTTCCTCGTCGGCCGCGGCGTCTTCGACCCGCGACTGAACGTCCGCGAGGCGGTCGTCGAGCGCCTCGCGCGTCTCCACGATGTCCCCGTCGAGTTCGGCGATGTCCTCGCGGATATCGCCGACTTCGGCGTGGAGCGTCGAGGCCTGCTCGGTCGCTTCCGCCGCGTCGGTTTCGGCCCCTTCGAGCCGGTCGACCGTCTCGTCGAGCCGACCAGAGATGTCGTCGAGGCGCTCGCGGACCGTCACGAGTTCCTCCTCGCGCTTGGCGAGCGTCTCCTCAACGCTGTCGAGGCGGGCGGAACCGGCATCGATGTTCCGCGAGGCGGTTTCGAGCCGCTCGTCGTGGTCATCGAACCGACCGTCGTGGTCGTCGAGACGGCCCTCGACGGTCTCGAACTGTTCGTTGTGGGATTCGAGCCAGCCGTGGTAGTCGTCGAGGGTGTCGTCCGCGGTTTCGAGGTCGGACGCGAGGCCTTCGAGCCGACCGTCGTGGTCGTCGAGGCGGCTCTCGGCGTCCGCGACTCGCGTGGCGACGCGGTCGGACCGCTCGTCGACCGCGGCGATGGTCTCTTCGGCCGCGTCGAGCCGAGAGGTCGCGTCGTCGACCGACTCGACCGCGCCGTCGACCATCGAGTCGAGGGCGTCGAGGTCCTCGCGGAAGTCGGCCATCTCGGCGCGGAACTCGGAGACGAGTTCGCTCCCGGTCCCCTCCTCGTCGATGAACTCCGCGAGCGCGTCGGAGTACGCCGCGAGGTCCTCCATCTGCGACTGGAGGCGGCGGATGCGCACGTCGGTGCTCCGGCGCGTCTCGGCGTCGACCGCCTCGCGGAGGACTTCGATGTCCTCCTCGTCGGCCGCGCCCGACCGAATCTCGGCGGCGAGCGCGCCGACGAGGCCGCCCGCGTCGGTCGCGGGCGCGCTTCCGGCCGGAGTCGCGTCGTCGTCCACACTCGGTTCGCCGGCCGACGGCTCGGCGTCTGCTTCGACATCGGCGTCCGCTTCGACCTCGGCGTCCGCTTCGACCTCGGCGTCTTCGGCGGCCTCAACCTCGACATCGGGCTGTTCGAGGTGTGCGGTCACGGCCGGCGCGGTGTCAGTGGCGACCGCGCGCGGGCCGGTCAGGTCGGCGGGCTCGTCGTCGGCTTCCTCGTCGTCGCCGAGCACGTCGGGGTCAGGCGTCGCGTCGGTCTCGACGTCCCCGTCGTCTCCGCCACCGAAGGCGGCCGCGAGGTCGCCGTCGCTCGGCTCGTCGCCGAGGGCCCCCGCGTCGGCGGTCGCGTCCGCCTCGGAACCGACGGCGGCTTCGGGCGCAGAATCGGCGTCCGCGGGCGCGTCGAGGACGACTTCCCCTTCGTCCTCTCGGTCCGCGTCGGCGGCGGACGACTCGTCACGGGGCGGGTCGCGGTTGCCCGCGAGCACGTCCCGGACGATCTGACTGCGGTCTTCGCCGAGGATGTCGTCGATGTCGTCGGGGTCGATGCCGCCGTCGACCGGGATGCGTTCGAGCGTCGGCTCTTCGAGGAAATCCGTCTGGTCGTGGCCGTCGGTGATGCGGATGCCGTAGACCGTCACGAGCTCCTCGCCGGGGTCGAGCGTCCGCTCGTACTCGACGCGGTGGTCCTTGTAGGCCGTCCAGTTGTCGCTCTCGAAGTCGGGGTGGAACCCGACGCTCTCCATCGGGAACGACTCCGGGATGCGGTCGATGACCCGGATTCGGGTCGCCTCGTCTCGCGTCGAACTGATGACGAACTTGATGGCGGGAACGGGAAACTCGTCGGCGGCGAAGGTCTTTTCGACCGTGACCTCGCCGTCGGAAACCGATGTAACCCCTTCGGACTCGCGGCTCATGGCCGCCACTTTCCCGACATCCATTATAAAACAACCGGGGGCGACGGGTCCGCCCCACCGCCGTCTTTCGATTCGACGGTTTCGATGCGGCGGCTATCAGTCGGCGATGGCCGTCGTGGGGACGGCCGCCGCCGAAAAATCAGTACGGGGGCGACCTCAGAGGTCGACGCGGTCGCCGATTTCGACGAGGTCGAGCGAGCGCGGGGCCTCGAAGCTCTTGGCGTGGTGGTGCAGTACCTTCGGGTCGGAGGTCATGCCCTTCCACATGTCCCAGTGGGTCGGCACGAGGCGGTCGAGGTCGAGGTCGCTCGCGGCCTCGATAATCTGGTTCTCGTCGTTGTACCACTTCGTGCGGACCGGTTCGCCCGTCTCCTTGTCGGAGATGTTACCGACGGTCCCGAACGCGAGGATGCCGAGGTCGAGGTCGTAGCGGTCGCCGACGTCGACGAACTCCTCGGCGGGCTTGGTGTCGCCGCCGTGGATGAACGTGCCCGACTCGTGTTCGAAGACGTAGGCGACCGGATGGCTCGCATCGGGGTCGTAGGCGGGTTCGACGTGGACGGTGAACTCGCCGATTTCGACGGTTTCGCCCTCCGTAACCTCCTCGAACTGGTCGTCCGAGAGGTCGTAGTCGTCGACCCACGCCTCGTCGTCGTAGGCGACCGAAAGCGAGTCGTCGGGGGCGACGAACGTCGCGCCCGTGTTCTCGAGGATGGGTGCCTGACTCGGGCCGTGGACGTGGTCGGTGTGCTCGTGCGTGGCGAGCACCGCGTCGGCCTCACTCACGTCTTCGGGGTCGAACGGGACGGGAATCATGCGGACCGTCCGCGGCGGGTCGCCGATACCGACGTACGGGTCGACGAACACCGTCGTCCCCTCGCTACCTTTGATGACGAACCCGTTGCATCCCAGATACCAGATGGCCACCGTCTCGGGGTCGGCCGCCTCGACCGCGCGCGGGAGCCAGTCGCCCCAGTCGCTGACTGTCATAGAGACGTGTCCTCGCGCGGGGGGACTAAGCGTTGCGCTCTCCCGTCGACTCGCCGCGAGCGGTTCCACACTCCCGACCGCCCGCTCTCCGCCCCGTTCCTCCCGCCGAAGCACAGACACGAACGCGAAATAGACAACAATCTCGTGATATTTGTGATAGAATCGTCCGGGATACGGAATGGTTTGAAGATATATGTGGTGTATAAGGTAGTACTCCGACAAGATATTTAATGGACAAGCTTGTGCTAGTAAGTACCATGTCAGGAACCCACAAGCAAACGGCGAACTTCTCGTCGATGGCTCGGACGATGCGCGCGTGCGGTACGTGGGAAGCGGTCTCCCCGCTGGACGACGACTCGCGGCGAACGGACGAGTTCTGACGCGACCGAGCAACACCAGTCCGACTCCGGTCGGGCGACGCGGCCCCGCACTTATCTTCTTCGACGCGGTCCGATATCTCATGCGCACAGTTATCAGTCACAACGTCGGCGAGCGCCGAGACGACACCCGCGGGCGGCGAGAGGAGGCCCCGCTGTGCGCGTGAGCGTCGTCGGCGGGAGCGCCGTCCCCGCCCCGGTCGAGACCATCGCGGAAGAGCTGGGTCGCCTGCTCGCCCAGCGCGGCCACACGGTCGTCTGCGGCGGCCTCGGCGGCGTCATGGAGGCGGCATGCCGCGGCGCGAAGGACGCCGGCGGCACGACCATCGGCGTCCTCCCGGGCGAGGACCGCGGCGAGGCGAACCCCTACGTCGACATCTCCGTTGCGACCGGTCTCGGCCACGCGAGAAACGCGCTCGTCGCGATGAACGGCGACGCCGTCATCGCCGTCGACGGCGGCGGCGGGACGCTCTCCGAAATCGGCTACGCTAACGTCTTCGACCGCCCGACGGCCGGAATCAGAACCCAACAGGTCGGCTCGCTGGACGGGTTCGAGCGGTGCGACTCTCCGGAAGCGGCCGTCGCGTTCGTCGAAGACGCGGTCTGAGAATCCAGTTCGGTCGCGTTGTTCTGTGCTACGCGTCGGCGACGCCCTCGTCGCGCTCGACGCAGTCGCGGAGCAGGTCGTCGACGACGGTCTCGCGGAACGACTCCCAGTCGGTCGTCGACGCCCACAGCCGGCCGGCGTCCGTCGGTTCGAGCGCGTCGCGGCCGCGTTCGCGCTCGCGCGTCGCGACGAACCCGTTTGCGGCAAGCCCCTCGACGGCCACGTCGAGTCGCGGGACGAGCGCGTTCGAGAGCCGCTTTTCGAAACGGTCGCCGGTCACGCTATCGCGAGCGACGCCCACGCAGAACGAATCGAACGCCGACCACGTCTCCTCGTCGCGCGCGCCGGCGACGATACCGTGGTGTTCGGCGCGCTCGCGGAGTTCGGCGGCGACCGCGCGGCGGGTCCGCGGGCGAGAGCGCGGCGGCCCCGTCGCGAGGACGGACAGCACCGCCGCTTCGAGGTCGCCCAGCGGCGAGAGCGCGTGGGCGTCGAGTTCGAGGGCCGACTCGCCGGTCACCGGGCCGGACTCGTCGAGTTCGGAGAGGCTCGTCGCGGCCGCCGTGGCCCGCTCGGAGAGGTCGGCCGTCCGCTCGGCGACCGGGCTGGCGGCGGCCGAGAGTTGCGACCGGGCGTCCAGATAGGCGTCGAGGTGCGCGTCGAAGCGGTCGAGCGACTCGAACAGCTCGATAGTCGCCCGGTCTTCGAACTTCCCGAAGCGCGCCTCACAGCTCGTTCGGAAGCGCGCGACCAGTTCGCGGGGGTCGTCTTCGACCGACGCGAGCAGGCGGCTCTCGGTGTCGAGCCACGCGTCGAGCGCGTCGAGGACCGCGTTCGGGTCGCGCGTGTCTTCGGGGTCCGGGCGGGGAGCCTCGGACTCGACGAGGTCGGCCAACTGTTCGCGGGCGCGACCGACGTAGGAACTCATCGCGCCGAACGGCGAGTCGCCGCCGGAGCGCGCCCCGCGAGCGCCCGCGGGACCGCGGACGCGAGAGTTCGGACGGGACGGCTGTGACTCGCCGCTGGCCTCGGCGAGCGCGTCGCGCAGGTCCGACAGGGCGATGCGGAGCGGCCGAGCGACGGCCGCGGCCGCGGGGCCGTCGGCGACGCGCCGGAACTCGGCGAACGCGTCTGACGCGGCCTCGACGTCGGCGACGAGCGTCCGGAAATCGTCGATGGCCGCGAGGTCGGGGTGGTCCGTCGCGGGAATCGTCAGGAGCAAGACGGTCCCGCGGTCGAGGTCGCCGCCGTCGACGAGGGCGGTCCGCGCGGCGTAGAAGGCGGCGGCAACCTGCGGGGGCGCGCCCGCGAGGTTCACCTGCACGTTGCCGTCCGCGGCGGCCTCGCGGAGCAGGTCAGCCGTCGCGGTGTACAGTTCTTCGAACGACGCGGTGAAGGGGAGTCGCGCTTCGTCGAGCGTCCCCCGTCCCGCGAGGCGTCTGGAGACGGCTTTCGCGGCGTGGGCGCTCGCTCGCGGCGCGCCGGGCGTACAGTCGTCCGGGTCGCGACCCTGCTCGGGGTCGGCCTCGTCGCGGACCAGCCGAACCCGGTCTGCGTCGACGTCGGCGGCTTCGAGCGGGGTGACGACCCGCTGCACGTCGAATCCGAGAACGGGGAGGTGGGTCGTCGGCATCTGTCTGACCCATTCGCTACCTGTACCCTGAATGTTGTGGTGGCCCGTGAGGACCGCCTGTCAGAAGCGCCGGAGCGGCGTCAGGACCACGCTCGGTAGAGGTTTCGCCCGACGACGCCGAGTCCGAGCATGTCGACGACGAACAGGATGACGCTACCGAGGATGGGCACGAGCGACAGGACCGCCGCCATGAGCGCACCGACGACGAGCGAGACGCCCAGCGAGGGCGACCCGCCCGAAGCGACGCCGGTCACGAGCGAACCGAGGAGGACCGTCGAGACCGCTCCGCCGACGATGCTGAGGAGGATGAGCGCGAGGAAGCCCGGAATCGCCACGAGGAGGCCGATGATAGTGATTGCGAGGAGGGCGAGGGCGATGAGGCCGCCGATGCCGACGCCGAGGCCCCAGAGGAACGAGCCGCCGGGGTCGTCTCGAATCTCGGCGATGGCGTCTCTGGTGTACGCCGGGGCCGCGGCGACGAGGATGCCGCCGACGACGAGGTCGAGGAGGAAGCTCCCGCCGGCGCGGAACACTGGCGAAATCTGCTGTGCGGATTCGAGGTTCTGCGCGGCGGCGGTTCCCGCGAGCGCGAGGACGCCGAGCAGACTCAGGAGAGCGGTTCGTGACGTTCGTGGAGGGACCATACGTGTCCGTGAACGGGCGACCCGTATAGGTATTCTGGAGAGATTGTCCGGAAATCGAACACGTTCGAGACGAGGCGCGACGAGAGAATCGAGACAGGACGCGACACCCGGCGGCGTGCGGGGCCGCTCAGAGGGAGTCGCGGAGCGTCACGAGTTACCAGGTGCCGTGGAACGTGTCGAATTCGAGGGCGTCGAGGGGTTCGTCGCCGACGGCGATGCGGTACTCCTGCGGCGTCAGCATCGGCTTGTGGAATCGCGGGCCGTCGTCGGTCGTGATGCGCGGACAGCCGGTGTTGACGAACGCGTCCATGTCGAAGTTCCGGAGCCTGTCGGGCGTCACCTCGTCCATCGTGAGGAGGTAGGCGTTGTCGTTGTCCTCCAGAATCTTCTCGGCGATTTCCATGCGGCCCTGGCCGATTTTCGTACAGAAGATGACGCCCCACTTCTCGGCGTCCATCGCCTTGTGGACCGAGGCGTAGCGCTGTTTCATGAACTTCCGCGTGTCGGCGATGGTGACGACGTTGTTGACGGGGTCGGCGATGACGACGTTCTTGTCCGGGTGTTCCATCGCGAGGCCGAGCGGGTGGAACTTGCCGCCGCCGACGTAGAGCACGTCGTCGGCCGGGATGTCCGCGGAGGCGTAGTTACAGCCGAGGACCTGCCCCTCGTATGTGAGGCGGTCGTCACCCTTGCGAGTCTGGACGGTGTAGCCGCGCTCTTCGAGCCAGTCGCACATCTCCTCGAAGCGGTTCATGTGCTGGGCGGTGGTGACGAGACCGACCTCGTCGCCCTCGATGTCGTCGAGGGCGTCCTCCATGATGGGGAAGGGGTCGACGTTGGAGAACAGCGGGACGTAGATTATCTTGTCCGACTCCTTCATCGGCGAGTGGCCGAAGTGGACGAACACGTCGGTCCGGCGCATGAGGTAGGTGTCGAGGTCGCACGCGCCGTAACACGGCTGGCCGGAGAGCATGAACGTCACGTCGTCGTCACAGAGCTGTCGGAGGTCGTCGGCGACCGCCGGACCGCGGCGCTTCAGCCCCTCGGGGAACTGGAGGCCGACGCGCTTGGCGTCGCGCTCTTCGACGGCTTCGACGATTCGTTCGAGTTCGTAGTCCCACTCCCGGTCGTGCTTCAGCGACATCCCGGTGTTTCGAAGGTCTCCCTCCGAGGAGGCGTCCTGGCTCATTGCCCCACTGTTGCGGACGGAGCCGTTTAACCACCGCGCTTCCCCACGAATGGGAGTTGCATACCCGCACGCGGGTCGGACTCGGTGGGGGGTCGACGGGGTCACCCGGTTACCCTCCCGTCACTCGGGGATTCAAGCCTCGCGGCGGCCTACCGCCGTGCATGTCAGACATCCCCCTCGAACACGTCCACGTCGAACCGGCGGAGCCGGGCGACGGACCGGCTCCCGCCGTCGTCTTGCTCCACGGCCGCGGCTCGAACGAACAGGACCTCCTGTCTATCGCACAGGAGTTCCCCGACCGCGTCCACGTCGTGAGCCTCCGCGCGCCCGACCGCCTGCAGGGCGGCTACACGTGGTACGAACTCGACCTCTCGGGGGGCGGCCTCCACCAGAGCCAGCCGCACGCCGAGCAGTTCGAGCGCTCGCGGACCCTCGTCCGCGAGGCCATCGCCGGCGCGGTCGAGGCGTACGACATCGACCCCGACCGAATCGGCCTCCTCGGCTTCAGTCAGGGCGCGATTACCAGTCTGTCGCTCCTCCTCGACGACCCCGACGACTACGCGTGGGTCGTCGCGCTCCACGGCTATCTCGCGGACTCGCACGCCGACCTCGACCCCGACGGCATCGCCGGCAAGCCGGTGTTCGTCGGCGGCGGGTCGATGGACCAGATTATCCCGGCCTCGCGGGTCGAACGCGCCGCCGACCGCCTCCGCGAACTCGGCGCGGACGTGACGGCGAACGTCTACGGCGCGCCCCACGGGGTCGGCCCGGACGAACTGCAGGACGTGGTCGCGTTCGTCGACGCCCACGTCTGAGCCCCCAGCGGGGCGGGCTCGCCGCTTTTCCTTCCCCGTTCGGCAGGTTGAAACCGCTCGCACCCCAACGCGCGGCTATGAGCACGCAGACGACGCGGCTCGAAGAACTCGGGCGCGAACTCGGCGAGGCCATCGCCGACCATCCGAAGTACGAGGCCTACGAGGAGGCGAAAGCCGCCGTCGAAGCCGACGACGACGTGCAGGAACTCATCACGGAGTTCAATCAGCTCCGCGAGGAGTTCAACGTGTCCCGACAGATGGGCGAAGCGACCCAAGAGGGGCTCCGGAAGGTCCAAGCGGCCCAAGACGAACTCCACTCCGAACCCGTGATGGAGGAGTACCTCCTCGCGCAGGCCGAACTCGTCGGCGAGTTAGAGAAGATTAATCAGGCCATCTCCGAGCCGCTGTCGGTCGACTTCGGCGGCGAGGCCGGCGGCTGTTGTCACGACTGAGGTCGGCTCGACGGACTCGTTTTCGCCGCAGGTTCAAGTACCAAGCCGGGGCCAACCCCGGCTATGTTGGCAATCGCGGGCGGCAAGGGCGGAAGCGGGAAGACCACCACGACCCTCGGATTGGCGAGCGCACTCGACGGCCCGGTGCTCGCCGTCGACGCCGACAGAGACATGCCGAACCTCCACGCGATGGCCGGCGTCGAACGGCCGGTGGACGCCGCCCCGGGCGCACCCGTCCGAGAGCCGTCGGTCCGCTCTCATCCGACTGACCCGACCGTCTCCGTGCTACCGGCACCCACCGGGACCGACGACGACGCGTTCGAGCGGTGGCTCCGAACCGCCGCGGACGACGAGCGGCGGGCGGTCGTCGACTGCCCCGCGGGGGCCGGCCCCGACGCCGCGGTCCCGCTCCGCGTCGCCGACGGCGTGGTCGTCGTGTCGCCGCTGTGCGCGCCGGCGCTCCGCGACGCCGCGAAGACGGCCGCGATGGCGCGGGCGCTCGGCACGCCGGTCGTCGGATGTGTCGTCTCGCGGTCACGAATGGCCCCCGAAGCGGTGTCCGACCTCGTGGGCGCACCGGTGCTCGGGACCGTTCCGGAGGAGTCGTCGCCAGTCCTCACTCGTCCAACAGTTCGGGCGGCGTACAGTCGAATCGCCGACAGGATTCCGGGGAAGAAGTAATATGAGCCACCGCCTAACGCATGAGCATGTCTCGACTGGCGACGGGAATCGACGTGCTCGACCGCCAGCTCGGCGGGGGCATCCCCGCGGGGAGCATCGTCCTCCTCGCCGCCGACCCGGCCAGCCAGTCCGAACTGTTTCTCCACGAACTGACGACCACGCGGGGGACGCTGTGGCTGACGACGGTTCGCTCCGCCGAGGCCGTCACCGACGCGCTCGAACGGAACCCCGGTCCGACCGGGAGCCCCACCGTGCGCGACGTGGGCGGCGACGCCCCGCTGGACGCCGCGAGCAGTCTGGTCCGCGACCTCCCGGAGGGCGCGAACCTCGTCATCGACGTGGTCGACGTGCTCGAACGGAGCGAGCCGCCCCGCTACCGGCGGTTCCTCAACGACCTCCAGACCCACATGGTCAACACGCGGGGGCTGACCGTCCTCCACGGCCTGAAAGGCGAGACGATTCCGGACAACCGCGACCTGACCGAGCACATGGCCGACGTGGTGTTCGACCTCGACACGAAGATAGACGGCTCGGAAATCGTCAACCGGCTCGCGGTCCCCAAGTTCCGCGGGGGGCGCGCGCTCGACGAGACCATCAAGCTCCGGCTGGCGGAGCGCGTCACCGTCGACACCAGCCGCGACATCGCCTGAGTATCGAGAATCGGTCCGCCCGGGGAGGAGCGCTCAGAACGCGAAGAACCCGAACGTGGCGAGCGTGACGACCGCGGTGAGCGCCATCCACGTCCGCGCGGACAGCGCCGCGCCGCGAGAAAAGACGGAGGCGAAGTACGGTGCGAGCGGGGAGAGGCGGTAGACGAACGGCACCTCGATGCCGACACCGTACTTGAGCGACAGGGTCAATGCGACGGTACAGAGCCCGGCGACGAGCGCGACTTTCACGTCGGTCAGGTCGCGGAACTGGTCCGTCGCGGCGTCGTCTGGCGAAGCCATGGCTACGAAGCGGTCGGAAGGCGAGTATCAAGAAGCCGCCGATTCGCCGGGAGAGCGAGGGCGGCGGACTCGCTTACTCTTCGTCGGCGTCGAGTTCCGCGGCGAGTTCGTCGGCGTCGATGTCGACGTCCTCGATTGCCTCTTCGATGTCGGCGCCGCCCGCGCCGCCCATCATACCGCCGAGGCCACCCATGCCGCCCATGCCGCCCTCGATGGTCTCCTGCACGATGACGCGGTCGATGTCCAGCCGCTGCATGATGTCCTGAGCGATCTGTTGCTTGGAGAACATCCACTGCTGGTTCATCGTCATCTGAGGCGTCGCCTCGATGTAGAGCGTGTCCTTGTCGACGGTGACGGTCTCCGTCTCGGGCTCGGCGTCCTCATCTTCGTCGTCGTCGGACTCGACGACCTGCTCCTCTTCGACCTCGTCCGTCTGAATCCAGACGTCGGGGGCCTCCTGGAGGTACATCCCGAGGAGACCGGAGGCCTGCTCCTCGCGGTCGTCGACGAGTTCGAGCACTTCGTACTCGTATTCGAGGTCCTCGCCGGCGAGGGGGTGGTTGAAGTTGACGCGGGCGCGACCGCCGATGATGGTCTCCAGACGGCCCTGGTCGCCGTCGATGGTGACCTGCGCGCCGGGGTAGCGGTCGTCCTCGTCGATCTTGTTGGCGCTGACCGTGCGCACTTCGTCCTCGTCGTACTCGCCGAAGGCGTCGACCGCCGGAATCTCGACGGTATCTTCATCGCCCGCCTCGGCACCGATGAGGGCCTCGTCGACCTCGGGGAAGACGTGGCCGGCACCGACGATGACGACGCGGGGCTCGAACTCGTAGCCCTCGACGTCGATCTCGGCCTCTTCGGCCACTTCTTTGTCCGTCGTGTCGACGACGTCGCCGTCCTCGATCGTTCGCACCGTGTACGCGAGGCGGACGAAGTCGCCGTCCTGAATACCGGACTCGACCTCTTCATCGACCTGCTCGGCCTCCGCCTGCTGTTCGTCGCTCATACACGCTACGTGACTCGTGCGACCCTTAAGAATCACGTTTCGCCGTCGCGACGCGTTCGAGGCGGCCGACCGCCGGGAACTCGACCCCGAGGGCCGCTGTGTGGTCGAATCGCTTATATCATTGTCAATAGTTATAGAAAACGAGGCGTGTTCACATGGCACAGACTGGCTTGTTCCTCGGGTTCGTCCTCGGCGTCGTACTGCTGGCGCTCACCGTGTTCCTGACCGGCCGCGGCTGGCGACACTACTCCGTCACGAGCGTGCCGATGCCGACCGGCGGCGGCTCGTCGGGGCGCGCGGGCGGAAGCGATACCGAGAGCGGAACCACCGCGCGTCGCTGGGCCGACGACACGACGGTCCTGTCGCTCGTCTTCCTCCTCGTGGCGCTCGGGTTCGGCGCGATGGCGGTGCTTTTCGTCGGCGGAAGCGCCATCCCCGAGGGCGTGTCGAACGCCGCGGGGCCGGCGCTCGGCGTCGGGACGCTCACCGTCGTCGTCGCGTACCTGTTCTACGGGACGTACCACGCCGCGCGGGGGCGCGGACTGACGCGGTCGCAGGCGACGCTCCTCGGGTCGTGGGTGCTCGGCCTGCTTTCCGCCGTCGGCATCGTGCTCAGGCTGGTGGGATTCCTCTGAGATGGCGACCTCGGACGCGGGGCGGCTGGACCCCCGACACGCGCCGCGGCTGTGGTGGCTCGCGGCGCTCTGTTGGGTCGAAGCGCTCGCCGTCGGGGCGTATCTCTCCGCCGCGCCGGAGCGCGTCGAGAGCCTCCGATACCTGTTGTACCCGCTCGTCTGGATAACCGTCGGCGCGGCGGCCGTCCTCTGGACCGACCCGTCGCGGGCGAGCCGTCGGGCGCGACTCGTCGCCGGCGCGGTCGCAGTCGCGTACTTCGTCGTCCTCGCGTCGCTGGCCGGACTGGTGTCCGTGGACCTCGCCGCGCTTCTCGGCGGGAGCCACGGGCACGCCGCCGCGCATCACCCGACCGGCTGGCAGTTCTCGCTCGCCGCGCCGGGATGGGGGCCGCGAGTGGGCTACGCCGGCGAAGTCGTTTCGGCGACGTTCGTCCCGTACCGCGTCGCCGGCTACCTCGCGCTCGCGTACCTCGTCTACGCCGCCGTCCTCGACGCCGCGAAGAGCGCGCTCTCGGGGGCGCTCGGACTCGTCTCGTGCGTCGGCTGTACCGTCCCGCTCGTCGGCGGCCTCGCCGCGGGGACGGCCGGCGGCACCGGCGTCGTGAGCGCGCTCCGGGCGCTCTCGGTCGATATCTCGACGCTGGTGTTCGTCGTCGCCGTCGCCCTGCTCGCGCTCGGACCGTCGCTGACGAAGCAGGCGCGGCGATGAGCCGACGCGCCGGGGACGTGGCCGGCACCGCGGTTCGGCGCGGTGCAGTCTGGACCGCGGCGCTCGCGGTCGCTTCGGTCGCTTTTTCGACTCCGGCGCTCGCGCACGCCGGCTCGCTGGCCGGGTCGCTCCGCTCCGTTCCGGCCCCGTTCTGGCTCGTCGTCGTCTCCGGCGGGGGCGTCGTCTGCGTCTCGTTCCTGCTGTCGGCGTTCGTCACCGACGACGAGACCCTCGACGCCTTCGGGCGCGCGGGCGTCCGAATCGGAGGCCTCGCAGGAGTCGTCGCAACCGCGGAGGCCGCGCTCAAGCTACTCGGCGTCGCCGCGCTCGTCCTCGTCGTCGCCTTCGGGCTGTTCGGGCCGCCCGTCGGCATCGCCAACCTCGGCGTCCTGCTCGTCTGGGTCGGCTGGTGGGCCGGGTTCACCATGGTCACCTACCTCGTCGGGAACGCGTGGGCGCTTGTGAACCCGTGGCGGACGCTCGGCGCGACGCTCCGCGACCGGGTTGCCGCGGTTCGCGGACTGTCGCGGCCGTACCCCGACCAGCTCGGGTCGTGGCCGAGCGTCGCCGGCCTCCTCGGACTCGTCTGGCTGGAGGTCGTCAGCCCGCTGGCGGTGAATCCGCGGGCGCTCGCCGCCGTGGTCGTCGCCTACAGCCTCGTCACCGTCGGCGGCGCGGTCGTCTACGGCGACGCGTGGTTCCGCCGCGCCGACCCCGTCGCTCGGGTGTTCCGGCTGTACGGCCTGCTCGCGCCGGTCCGGCGGGGCGACGGCGGCCTCTCGATTTCGGTTCCCGGCGCGGGACTGACGCGCACTCGCGAACGACTGGGAACCGACGACGTGGCGTTCGTCGTCGCGCTCCTCTGGGTGACGACGTTGGACGGCCTCGTCGTCACGGTCGCGTGGGGGCGCGCCCTCGACGCCGCGGGTGCGGTCCCCGCGTGGCTCGTGAACCTCGCCGGAATCGTCGCGGGCTTTCTCGTCTTCCTCGGCGGCTACCGACTGGCCGCGAGCGTCGCCCGCGGAACCGCGGACACGTACGTGACCGTCGGCTTCGTCGCCGGCTGGTTCGCGCCCGCGTTGGTCCCCATCGCCGCCGGCTACCACCTCGCGCACTTCCTCGGCTACGTCGTCGGACTCGCGCCCGCGCTGGTCGCGGTCGCGGCCTCGCCGCTGTCGCCACCCGCGAACCCCTCGGTGCTGGCCGCTCCGGCGTGGTTCGGCGGCCTCCAGTTGGCGTTCGTCGTCCTCGGTCACCTGCTCTCGGTGTGGGTCGCTCACGCCCGCGCGTTCGGCCTCTTTCCGGGTCGCCTGCAACCGCTCCGGAGCGAGTACCCCTTCGTCGCCGTCACGGTCTGCTACACGATGGCGAGCCTGTGGGTCGTCGCTCAACCGACGGTCGGAGGTGTCGCGGGGTGAGCCACCGAGACGCGGTCGTCGTCCCCGAAACCGCCGTCCCCGACGGCGAGACCGCGGCGGCGACGTGTCCGTACTGCGACCGGCCGTTCCGTCGGGAGCGACTCCGGGACCTCCACGTCGGCGACGCCCACGACGAACTGCGCGACGGCGAAATCACGGCGTACGAGGCGGCGGTCGAGGCCGAGGCCGAAGACCTGTTCGTCTACCACCTGAAGGTCGCCGGCGCGCTCGGCGTGGTCTTCACGGCGCTGTTCCTACTCGCGGTCGTCGGCTTCAGCCTGTGACGCGACGCGAGGGACCGTCAGGCGTGGTCGCCGCCGTGTTCGCCGTGTTCGCCTTCGGCGGGGTCCGGCAGGCGCATCACGACGCTGGTGAGGACGCCGACGCCCGCCAGCGCGACGACGCCGCCGACCACGACGAACGATTCGCTCGCGCCGACGGCCTCCGAGACGAGGAGAACCCCGAGTCCGAGGACGAGAGCTCCGAAGGCGGCCGCGAGGGCGACGGTTGTTCCTTTCATGCGTACCGTTACCACGCCGAGGTCAAAGAAGGTACGTCCGAGCGCGGGCCGGACGGAGGCGAGGCCGCCGGTCAGGCCGCGTTCTCGCCGGTCGTCGCGGCGACGACGACGAGCGCGAAGACGCCCACCGCGAGCGCGAGACCGGGACCGATGACGAGCGGGTCGGTGAGTTCGCCGGGGGCGACGCGGGTCATCATGACGGTCACGCCGACGCCGACGGGGACCGAAAACAGCAGGGCGTAGCCGACCGCGACGAGGGGTTCCCGGGAGCGCCAGCGGGAGGAGGAGTCGGCTCGCACGGTCACAGGAGCGAGTACGACGCCGCGAGGGTGAGCGCCAGCGCGGCCGCGAGGCCGATACCGACCAGATATGTCAGCGACCGCGGTTCGAACCGGAGGTGCTGGAAGTACGCCGCGACCAGCACCGCCTTCGCGGCCGACAGGGCGAGGATGACGCCGAAGGCCAGCCAGTAGCTCAGTCCCGCGAACTCGACCAGCACTTGGACGGTCGCCGAGACGAACAACGCCGCGTAAATCGCCGTATAGAGTTTCGTGGATACCATCGTTGTCACCTCACAGGATGTAGAACAGCGGGAACAGGAACAGCCAGACGATGTCGACGAAGTGCCAGTAGAGGCCGAAGTACTCCACCGAGCGGCTGTCTTCGAGGTACGCGCCCCGCCAGGCGCGCGCGGTCAGGTACAGCGCGACGAGGAGGCCCGCGATGACGTGGGCGGCGTGCAGGCCGGTCGTGAGGAAGAACGTCGAGGCGCGGACGTTCGTCGAGAGCCACAGCCCCTCGTGGAACAGGTGTTGCCACTCTAATCCCTTGTTGATGAGGAAGCCGATGCCGAGGACGAACGTCGCCCCGAGGCACGTCACGACGCCCCACTTGTGTCGCTTCTCGGCCGCGACGAGCGCGAGGACGACCGTGAAACTACTCGTGAGCAGGATGTAGGTGTTCACCAGCCCCGGAATCGGGTCGGGCGGAATCGGCTCCCAGCCGGTCCAGCCGAAGGCGACGCGGGTGAACACGTAGGCTCCGATGAAGCCCCCGAACAACACCACGTCGGACGCGAGGAATATCCACATCCCGACCTTGCCGTTGTCGATGCCGGCGAAGGGCCACGCCTCGCCCTCTTCGAAGACCGGGCCGTGAAACGGTTCGAGCCCCATGGCGACGAGCGACCCGAGAGTGACGACGCCGCCCGCGACCGCCGTGGTCGCGTAGGCGGCCCCGACCATCCCCTCGGGGAACGCGGCGTCTTGGAGCGATGAGAGGCCGAGGAGGACGAGGAACGCGCCCGCCGAGAGGACGAACGGCCAGATGCTCGCGTGGCTCGGCCCCTCGACTTCGGTCGCTTCGGCCGTCGAGAGCGCGGTGGCGACGGTCGTCGTCGCCGAGGCCGCCACACCGCCGTCGGAGACGGCCGCTCCGGTCGGCCCGCCGGAGCGGTCCTCGCTCTGTGCGACCTCGCCGATGTCGAGGAATTCGAGGTGTCCGTTTCGGTAGGTCGGCGTCCCGTCGAAGTTCTCCAGCGGCGGCGGCGACGAGACGGCCCACTCGGCCGTCGTCGCGTGCTCCCACGGGTTGTCGGGCGCGGGGTCGCCGACGAAGGCGCTCTTGAACAGGTTGTAGAACATGATGAGAAACGACAGTCCGAGGACGAACCCGCCGACGGTGGCGAGTTGGTGCCACGGCGCGAGTTCGGGCGCGTAGTCGAACACGCGGCGGGGCGTCTCCCACGCGACGAAAAGCGGAAAGTACAGCAGATTGAAACCGACGAAGTAGACGGCGAAGTGGAGTTTGCCGAGGAACTCGTCGTACATCCGGCCGGTCATCTTCGGGAACCAGTAGTAGAGGCCGCCGACGAGCGCCGTCACCCCGCCGACCATCACGTAGTGGAAGTGGGCGACGACCCAGTAGGTGCCGCGGAACTCGTAGTCGAGGACGACCGCGCCGAGGAACACGCCGGTGATGCCGCCGATGATGAACAACAGGAGCGCCCCGAAGACGAACAGGAACGGCGTCGTGAAGCGGATCTTCCCCTTGAGCATCGTGTAGATGAGCGCGAACACCATCAGGTCGAACGGGAGCGAGATGCCGATGGTGGTTATCATAAAGAGCGTCTTCACCTGGAGGTTGATGCTCGTCAGGAACATGTGGTGCATCCAGACGGCGAAGCTCTGGATGGCGACGAGCACCATCGCGAGGATGAACCACTTGCGGCCGACGATGCGGCGGCCGGTGAACGTCTGGAACACCTCGGCCATGACGCCGAGCGCCGGGAAGAAGACGATGTACACCTCGGGGTGGCCGAAGAACCAAAACAGGTGCGTCCACAGGAGCGCCCCCGCCGGCGACTCCATGGCGAAGTAGGTCGTCCCGAGCAGGCGGTCCGACGAGAGCACCAACAGCGCCGCCAGAAGCGCCGCGAAGGCGAACAGCATCATCCAGACCGTCAGGAGAATCGTCCAACTGAACAGCGGGAGGTTCCGGAGCGTCAGCCCCTCGGCGCGCATCCGGTGCATCGTCGTCAGGAAGTTGACCGACGAGACGGTGACGGAGGCGACGAACAGCACGAGCGCCAAGACGGCCGTCGACGCCCCCACGTCGGGCGTGAACGTCGGGACGTTCAGCGGGGCGTACATCGTCCACCCGCCGGAGAACGTCCCCCCTTGGAAGAACGAGACGCCGAACAGGATGCCCGAAAAGAGATAGAGCCAGTACGACAGCGCGTTGAGCCGCGGGAACGCGAGGTCTTTCGCGCCGAGTTGGAGCGGGACGACGTAGTTGGCGAAGCCGAACGCGAACGGCGAGAGGAACCAGAACACCATCAACAGCCCGTGGGCCGAGACGGTCTGATTGTACGCGACGGGCGAGAGAATCCCCTCGCCGAGCGCCCGCGGAGCGAGCAGTTGGACGCGCATCAGCCACGCGAGGACGCCGCCGAGCACGAGGAAGAAAAGCGACGTGACGACGTAGAGGATGCCAACGTCCTTGTGGTTCGTCGTGACGAACCAGCGTTTGATGCTCCCCCTGCCGGGGAAGTCGTGGCCGTGGTCGTCGCCGCCGCGGGCGACCTCGTGGCCGCCGTCGGCCGCGGCGTCCCGCTCGGGGGACGCGTCGGTCATGGCACCACCGCCGGCCGGAGGCTCGGTTGGGGTGCGACAGATTGGGCGACGGCCGATGAGGCGGCGACCGATCCATCGACGCTCGACCCGTTCGCGGTCGCGTTATCCGCGGTCGTGTTCGCGTACCACGCCTCGTACTCGTCGGGCGGCATCACGATGACCTCGGCGGACATATAGGAGTGGCCCACGCCGCAGAGTTCGTAACACCGCGCGGTGTACGTCCCCGGTTCGTCGGCGGTGAACCACGTCTCCGTCTCCTGTCCGGGGATGGCGTCGGATTTGACGCGTAACGCCGTGATACCGAAGTTGTGGAACACGTCCGCCGTGGTAATCGTCAGTTGGACGGGTCGGTCGGCGGGGACTCGAAGCACGCCGTCGGTGGTGTGGCCGTTCGGATAGGTAAAGCGCCAGCCGAACTGGTAGCCCTCGACCTCGACGTCGAGCGACTCGTCGTCAGCGGGGCCTTCCTCGACGTACAGGAGCGTCAGGTACGTCCACGAGACCAGCGAGACGACGATGACCATGCTCATGAAAAACGAGGTGAACAGCTTTTGGCCCCCGCCGCTCCCCGACGGGAGTTCCCCGAGGACGAGGCGGTTGCCCTCGTCGACGTGACCCTTTCCGGAGCCGGAGCGATACCGGTACGCGTTGTAGAGCATATACCCAACGACGACGACCCCGACGAGCGTCCCCAAAAGCAGGAACACCTCGAAGATGCGTTCGAAGACGAACGCGCGGGTCCCCCGCGGGACCAACCCCGACTGGAGCGGGAACGCGGCCGCCGGCATGAGTTCCGTGACCATTGATAACACCACCCAAATAAGATAATTAACGTTCGTGATGATTATTGTTTCGGAACCATCGGGTTCGGACGGTGTCGAGCGGCCGGTTCCGGCCGTTCACGGCGGGGCGAGGAGGAACGACGAAGGGGGGTGGGCGGGGGAGAAGAACGACGAAGAGAGGCTGACAAGAGGAGGCGGACGAGGGGGCGCGAATGAAAGGACGCGGACGAGGGACTCGGGAGACGGCAGTCGACGGCGACGGTCGAAAACAAAAGAGACGCTGGCGGGGCGCGAAGCGCGGACGACAGTGGGCGACGGCGAACAGCGACGACCGCGTCCGCAGTGACGCTCAGACCTCGTGTTGCGGTATTTCCGCGAACAGGTCGAGGAGGTAGCCGAGCGAGAGGCCGTACACCCAGTGGGCCAGAAGCGAGAACACGAGGAACGAGGCGGTGACGAACCCGTCCGCGGCCGGCCAGAACGCCGGCACGAAACCCACCCAGTAGAGCGTCGCGAACGACACGCCGCGGAGGTACGCCGGCGACTCCGGCGGGAGGAACGCGCCGACGACGACGAACGTCACCGGGAGGACGACCACCCCGCCGATACCGAAGAGGAACGCTCCGAGCGCGAACCTCGGTTCGTAGCCGAAGAACGCCGCCACCCCGGCGAACCGCGTAATCGGCTCGGTCGTGAAGAGACCGAGGAGTTCGGGGATGCCGACGAGGACGGGAAGCATCAACACCGTCCCGACGAAGCCGGCGGCCATCGCGGTGAGGATGACGTTCCCCGTGATTTCGTAGTCGGCGGTCTCGCCGGCGTGCTGTTCGACCGCGGTGGCCGGGTTCGGCGTCTCTTGGCTCATACTCCCGTCATACTACGGGTTCTTTCATGATAAAAGATAACAAATGCCACGATGCTGAGGAGTCGCCGGCGCGAGTCACCGACGTTTTTCCCCTCCGAACGCGCCCGTGAGAGCATGTACGAAGTCGAGGTCAAGGTCCGCGCGGACCACGACGCGGTTCGCGAGCGACTCGACGCGACCGAGGCCGAACGGGTCAACTGCGTCGCCCAGACTGACACCTACTACGACGCTCCGCACAGGGACTTCGCCGAGACCGACGAGGCGCTCCGACTCCGGCGCGAGTCGCGCTACGGGGGCGGCGAACTCGCCGACGAGGAGACCGTCGTCACCTACAAGGGACCGCTCGTGGACGAGTCGTCGAAGACCCGCCGGGAGTACGAGACCGGCGTCGAAGACGGCGAGACGATGGACGCCATCTGCGAGGCCGTCGGCTTCGAACCCGCCGCGACCGTCGAGAAAGAGCGCGAGCGGTTCGCCCTCGACGGCTACACCGTCTCGCTCGACTCGGTGTCGGGACTCGGCGAGTTCGTCGAGGTCGAAGTCGAGGTCGAATCCGGCGTCGACGACGCCCGCGAAGGGGCGTTCGCCGTCCTCCGGGAGCTCGGTCTCGACCCCGACGACCAGATTCGGACCTCCTACCTCGGGATGTTGCTCGGCGCGCCCGAGGAGTAGGCGGCCTCCCGGTCCCGCAGGCGTCGGTGCTCTCGGCAGATACTGCCCGAGCATACTCTCAAGTAATACGATGGTGGCCAAAGGTTTCCGCAAGTTATAGAACCGCCCGCCGGGTACGTCCCGCCAATGAGCGACCGAAATATCCGCCTCGAATCCGCCGACAAGCGCGCGGTCGAGGACCAGGAGGTCGAAATCGTCGAGCGAAAGGGTATCGGGCACCCCGACTCCATCTCCGACGGCATCGCCGAGAGCGTCTCCCGCGCGCTCTCGAACCTCTATCTCGACCGCGTCGGCAAGGTGCTTCACTACAACACAGACGAGACCCAGCTCGTCGCGGGCACGGCCGCGCCCGCCTTCGGCGGCGGCGAGGTCATCGAGCCCATCTATCTCCTCATCGTCGGCCGCGCCACGAAGGAGTACGACGGCGAGAAGATCCCCGTCGACTCGACGGCGCTCCGGGCCGCCCGCGAGTACCTCAACGAGAACATCCCCGGGCTCGACGTGGGAACCGACATCATCGTCGACGTGAAGCTCGGCGAGGGCTCCGGCGACCTCCAGGACGTGTTCGGCGAGGAGACCAAGCAGGTCCCGATGGCCAACGACACGAGCTTCGGCGTCGGCCACGCCCCCCTGACCGAGACCGAACAGATCGTCCTCGAAGCCGAGCGCGCTCTCAACGGCGCGGCCTACGGCGACGACCACCCCGAACTCGGACAGGACATCAAGCTCATGGGCAAGCGCGAGGGCGACGTCATCGACGTGACCGTCGCCGCCGCGATGGTCGACAAACACCTCGACGACATCGACGACTACGTCGCCGCCGTCGACAATGTGCGCGAGTTCGTTTCCGACCTCGCCACCGACTACACCGACCGCGAGGTCAACGTCGAGGTCAACACCGCCGACGACTACGAGGAGGGCTCTATCTACCTCACGACGACCGGCACGTCCGCCGAGCAGGGCGACGACGGCTCCGTCGGCCGCGGCAACCGCGCCAACGGGCTCATCACGCCGAACCGCCCCATGAGCATGGAAGCCACCTCGGGGAAGAACCCCGTCAACCACATCGGGAAGATTTACAACCTGCTTTCGACCCACATCGCCGAGACGGTCGTCGCCGAGGTCGACGGCATCCGCGACCTGCAGGTCCGCCTGCTCTCGCAGATCGGCCGCCCCATCGACGAACCCCACGTCGCCGACGCGAAGGTCATCACCGACGACGGCGTCACCGTCGCCGACATCGAAGACGAGGTCGTCGCCATCGTCGACCGCGAACTCGCGAACGTGACCGACATCACCCGCCGGACCATCGAGGGCGAACTCAGCACGTTCTGAGGCCTCGTCGCCCCGAAGGCCCGCGAAAACAAAGACAGAACACTAAACGCCGCGTCGCCCGCGAGGGCGACGCTACTCCTCGCCGTAGTACTTCTCGACCAGTCGCGCGGCCGCCTCGGCCGTCTTTCGGTAGTCGCGGTCGCCGTCCGGCGTCCGAACCGCGTACTCGTAGTGCCGACTGCTCGGCACGTACCACTTCTCGGGGAAGTCGTCGAGGACGCGCTGAGGGTCGCCGTTCTTTGGCGCGCCCGCGCCGGCCTCGACGGTGGGTTCGGTGGCGGATTCGGTGGCGGCGTCGGTTGCGGCGTCGGCGTCGCTTTCGTCTCCGACTCCGACTCCGACTCCGACGCTACCCCCATCTTCGTCCCCGTCCGCAGTCGCCGCGCCGTCTCGGGGGGTCATCACGGACGGGTCGGACTCCACGAGGAGCGTCTCGGGGACGTCCGGGTGCGACGCCGAGATACCGCGGTGGACGCCGGGCGTGTTCGACGCCGCGAGCGTCTGGTCCATCAGAATCTTCTGCATGCTAATCTCGTGGCCGTCGCCCGGGTTTCGCTGGTCGTAGGTGCCGTCGGGGCTCATCTCCCAGGCCTTCCGGTTGTCGGCGAAGCCGAGTTCGAGGACGAATCGCAACTGCTCGCGGATGTCGGGGTCCTCGACGGGCGCGATGGCCTCCACGCGCTTGTCGAGGTTGCGAGTCATCCAGTCGGCAGAGCCGATGTAGTAGTCCGGGTCGCCCGCGTTCTCGAAGTAGAAGATACGCGAGTGTTCGAGGAAGCGGTCCACGACGCTTCGGACCGTGACGGTCTCCGAGACGCCCTCCAGACCGGGGCGGAGCCGACAGATGTCGCGGACGAGCAGGTCGATGGCGACGCCGGCCATCGAGGCCTCGTACAGTTCCTCGACGATACCGGGGTCTTCGAGCGCGTTCATCTTGGCGACGATGCGGGCGTCGCGGCCGGCGCGGGCGTGTTCGGCCTCCCGACGGATGCATTTTGTGAACTCGTTTCGCATCGTCACGGGGGCGATGAGGAGCTTCCGGAACTCCTCGTCCAAGGAGGGGCCGGTGAAGAAGTTGAACACCTTCACGAGGTCCTGTCCGATGTCGCGGTCGGCGGTGAGGAGGCCGAGGTCGACGTAGCCCTTCGCGGTCCCGGAGTGGTAGTTGCCCGTGGCGACGTGGGAGTAGAGGCGGACGCCGTCTTCCTCCTCGCGGACGACGAGCGCGGTCTTCGTGTGCGTCTTCAGGCCGATGGTGCCGTAGGCGACGTGGATGCCCTCCTCTTCGAGTCGCCGCACCCATTCGAGGTTGTTCTGCTCGTCGAACCGCGCTTTGAGTTCGACCATCGCCGCGACCTGCTTGCCGTTGTCGGCGGCGTCGATGAGCGCCTCGATGACCTTCGAGTCCGAGGCAGTCCGGTAGATGGCGGCCTTGATGGCCAGCACGTTGGGGTCGTTTGCGGCCGCGTCGAGGAACTGCTGGACAGTGTCGCCGAACGAGTGGTACGGGTGGTGCAACAGCACGTCCTTGCGGCGAATCTCGTCGAAGATGGTGTCGCCGTCGTCGCCGGCCGCCTCGGGGGACGACGGGCCCGAGCCGATTCCCGCGTCGGTCGCGTCGAGGTCCGAAAACCGAGGATGGGGCTGGGGCGTCCACGACTCCAGCGAGAGGTCCGGGCGGTCGAGGTCCGTGAGGTCCATCAGTTCGCGGTAGTCGAGCGGCCCGTGGAGTTCGAACACCTCGCGGTCGTCGAGGTCCAACTGCTCGACGAGGAGGTCCCGCGCCGCCTCGGGCGCGTCCGCCTCGATTTCGAGGCGGACAACGGTGGCAAAGCGGCGCTGTTCGAGCACCTCCTCTATCATGTCGATGAGGTCCTCCGCGACCTCCTCGTTCCGGCGGACCTCGGCGTTCCGCGTCAGCTTGAACACCGCGGTGTCGACGACCTCGACGTTCGGGAACAGCAGGTCGAGGTTGGCGCGGATGACCTCCTCCAAGAGGACGTATCGAACCTCGTCGCCGTCGGTGTCGACCTCGACGAGCCGCGGGCGGTTCTGCGGAATCTTCACCCGCGTGAACGTCTGGTCGCCGTCGTCATCGCGGGTGACGACCGCGAGCGACAGCGAGAGGTTCGAGATGAAGGGGAACGGGTGCGCCGGGTCGAACGACAGCGGGGTGAGCGTCGGGAGCACCGAGAGTTCGAAGTAGTCGCGCATCTCCGCCCGCTGGTCGGGCATCAGCTCGTCGTAGTCGCAGATGCGGATGCCCTCCTCTGCGAGCGCCGGCCGAATCTCCTCGCGGTAGCACGCGGCCTGTCGCTCGAGCATGGGGCGGGCCTTGTCGATGGCTTCTTCCCACTGCTCGAGGGGCGTCCGCCCGTCGGTCGTCTGCTCGGTCACGCCGGCGTCTATCTGCTGTTTCAGCCCGCCGACGCGCTTCATGAAGAACTCGTCTAAGTTCTTCGTGAAGATGGAGAGAAAGCGGACCCGTTCGAGAAGCGGGTTCCGGTCGTCGAGGGCTTCGTTGAGCACGCGAGACTGGAACTCCAGTTCGCTCAGCTCGCGGTTGAGGTAGTACTGCGGGTCGGTGAGGTCGATGTCGGCTGGCGACTCGTCGGTCATTGGCATCGAGTGAGCGTCAAGTGGACGTCAGGTGGGCGTCGGGCGAGCGTCGAGCGCGGCGGCGGCGGGTTGGTTAGCGGTCGTACGAGTCAGAAACGGCGTGAAATCTATTAAGTAGTTTATATTGTTTCGCCGTCTGTCTACAGTTCAGTAAATTGTTCTATTTACAAATATATAACACTAATAGTAGCGGACAGCACCGCTCGGCGGGTTCGGACACCCCCTCGAAACGAGACGCTGAAGGGTGCCGCCGGAGAACGTCGACCGTGAATCAGACGGCGCACGTCGTCCTCGTCGGCTACGGCGAGGTGGGCACGAAGAGTTCGAGCGTCCGGGCGAAGATGGAGGCCAGACTGCGGACGAACCTCCAAGCGGTCCTCGACGACCGCTCACTCGCTGGCCGCGTCGAGCGGGAGTGGTCCCGCCTGCTCGTCCGCGACGCGGCCGACGCCGACGCCGTCGCGGCCGCCTGCGCCGAGGTGCCGGGCGTCGTCTGGGCGCGCCCCTGCGTCGCCTGCGACCCCGTCCTCGACGACATCGTCGAGACCTGTCGGACCCTCGCGTCCGACCACCCCAACGGGGCGGCGTTCGCCGTCGACGCCGACCGCGTCGGCGACGCCGACCGACACGCGTTCAGCAGTTCCGACCTCGAACGCGAGGCCGGAAGCGCCGTCGTCGAGGCGACCGGCGCGCCCGTCGACCTCGACGACCCCGACCGAACCTACCGAATCGAGTGCCGCGAGGAGACGGCGTACCTCGCCGTCCGGCGCTTCGAGGGGCCGGGCGGACTCCCGCTCGGGACGCAGGGACGGGCCGTCTCGCTCGTCTCCGGCGGCATCGACTCGCCGGTGGCGACGTGGGAGCTGATGCGCCGCGGTTGTGAAATCGTCCCCGTCTACGTGGACTTGGGCGACTACGGCGGCGCGGACCACCGCGCGCGGGCCATCGAGACGGTGCGAACCATCGCCCGCCGCGCCCCGAACGCGGACATGCGAGTACACGTCGTCCCGGCCGGCGACGTGGTCGAGCGACTGATGGACACCGTCGATGACACCCGGATGCTCTCGTTGCGGCGCGCCATGCTCGCCATCGCCGCCGAGGTCGCCACCGACGAGCACGGCCACGCTATCGTGACCGGCGAATCGCTCGGCCAGAAGTCGAGCCAGACCGGCGAGAACCTCGCCGTCACCGAGGCCGCGGTCGGCTACCCGGTCCACCGCCCGCTTTTGACCCGCGACAAGACCGACATCGTCGCGGCCGCCCGCGACCTCGGTACCTACGACGACTCGACGCTCCCCGTGGGGTGCGAGCGCGTCGCGCCGAGTTTCCCCGAGACGAACGCCTCGCTGTCGGCCGTCGAGGCCGCGGAACCCGACGACCTGTTCGACCTCGCGGTGGAGGCCGCCCGGGAGCGGGTGGTCGTCTCGCCGGACGGCGAGTGAGGCCGGAACCGATCGGCGGCCGTCGAACGCGCACCCGGAACCAGAACCCGGAGCGCGGCCGCCGCCAGACGCACCGTGGTGCGGTACCGACGTCCACACGAACCGTGCAAGCGACAATCATATTCTCGATTCATCGACCGTTTAGATTCCTTTCTGATGAACAATTGTACAAAAATGGATTTATCTACCGTGAGCACTAGGAGTCTCCCATGTCGAAGACATCGCGTCCCGGTCGCGGACACCCCGGCCCCGACTGGCGCGTCAGCCACCGAGCGTCGCGAACCGACTGGAGCGACACCGTCGAGCGGTGTGCGGCGTGCCACGCCCGCGTCGACCTGAGCGAGCCCCACTTTCAGGTACTCCTCGAACGAGACATCGACAAGCCCGGCAAGATAACCCTCGAACGCGAGCGCGTCGTCTTCTGCGACGAGTCCTGCGCCGCCGAGTGGGAATCGACCGCCTGAGTACCGGAACCGCTTTACCGAGTCCGGTCCCTCCCTCTCGACGTGACGCAGGTCTGTATCGTCGGCGCGGAGGACGTCCACCTCCAGTACGAACTGCTGTCGCGTGACACCGCGCGCGCGGCGCTCTCGACCTACGACATCTCGGAACCGTTCGACAACTCGCTTTCGGTCGACACGGTGAGCCTCGGCGCGGCCGTCTCGCTTCTCAACGACCTCAACTGGTATCTCGTCCGGTTCGCCGACTTCTCGCTGGTCCGCGAGCCCTCCGTCTCGCCCGACGAGTGGCTCTCCCGCGACCTCGCCCGACAGATTCGAGACGGGAAGGTCCAACCCGGAGACACCGGCGACCACCTCGCCATCTACGGCGTCGAAGACGGCCGCCTCGTCGAGCCGATGTACGTGACGCGCGTCGACGGCTCGGTGCCCGACTACGACCTCAGAGACGTGGAGCGGACGCTCGTCGTCAGAGTCGCGGAAGACGCGTTCGGTCGGTGAAAACAGGTCGTCTACCGGCCGTTATTCGTCGGCGTCGAACATCCCGGTCGACATGTAGCGCTCTCCCGAGTCCCAGAAGACCGTCACGACGAGCGGTTGGTCCGCCTCGTCCGCGTCGGGGTCGGCGAGTCGCTCGGCGACGCGCTTGGCCGCGAGGAGCGACGCGCCGGACGACTGGCCCACGAGGATGCCCTCCTCGCGGGCGAGGCGACGACACTCGGCCTCGGCGTCGGCGAGTTCGACGATTTCCACGTCGTCGAGGAGGTCGGTGTCGAGGTTGGGGCTGACGAAGCCCGGTCCCATGCCTTGGAAGTCGTTGTTTCCGACCTCGCGGCCCGAGAGAACGGCGCTCTCGGCGGGTTCGACGCCGACGACGCGCATCGAGGGGAACTCCTCGACGAGGCGGCGGCCGTTGCCCGAAATCGTGCCGCCGGTGCCGATGCCGGCGACGAGGGCGTCGATGCGGCGGTCGCCCACCTGTTCGAGAATCTCCTCGGCGGTCGTCCGGTAGTGCGCCTCCGGGTTCGCCGGGTTCTCGAACTGCCGGAGCTGGTACATGCCCTCGGCTTCGAGTTCGTCCGCGCGCTCTTTCGCGGCGGAGATGTCGCCGCCGACGAGTTCGATTGTCGCCCCGTAGGCGCGCATGATTTCGCGGCGCTCGGGGGACATCGAGTCCGGCATGACGATGGTCAGGTCGTAGCCCTTCGCCGCCGCGACGACCGCGAGTCCGATACCGGTGTTCCCGGACGTGGGTTCGACGAGGTGGTCGCCCGGCGAGATGTCGCCCGCCTCCTCGGCCGCCTCGACCATCGCCAACGCGGGGCGGTCCTTCGCCGACCCACCCGGGTTCTTCGACTCTATCTTCGCCGCGATTGTCGACCCCTCGGGGGAGTCGACGCGGACCAGCGGCGACCCGATAGCGTCGAGGATACTGTCGTCCATCGACCCTCCGTAGACGGCGCGGCACTAAACGACTGGCGGAGGCGGACGATACGGCCACCGTCTCGGGGGCCACGGAGGCGTCCGCCGACGCGCTCGGCGGACCGCCCCGCCACCGCCGGTGTGGGCGGCGAGCACCGCCGCGAGCGCACCCGTTAAATCCGCTCGGCCGGTAGACCGGCGCATGGCCGAAGCCGAGACGCTCGAAACGATGCAACCGAACCCTGCGTGGGACGCGGCGTCCTATCCCGACGTGGTCGACGCCCTCGCGGCCGCGGACTACACGTTCAAGGTCTGGGGCGGCGACTGGTGCGGCGACTGCCGCGGACAGCTCCCCGACTTCGCGGCGGCCCTCGACGCCGCCGGCGTCCCCGCCGAGCGAATCGACCACTACCCCGTCGAGAAGGCCGACGACGGCTCGAAGGTCGGCCCGCTCGTCGAGGCGTACGACATCGAACTCATCCCGACGGTCGTCGTCGAACTCGACGGCGAGGCGGTCGCCCGCTTCGTCGAAGAAGAAGAGGTTCCGATTGCGGTCTACCTCGCAGAGCGGCTCTCGAACTGAGCGCCGGCTCCTGTGTTTTCACAGTGGCTCCCGCCTTCACGCACCTTCGCCCGCCGTGAACCACGCCAGCGCCTCGTCGAGGTCGTGGGTCGGCGCGGAGCAGGTGAAGCTCTCGCAGGCGTAGACGGTCGGGTCGCCGTCGGCCGCCTCGCGGCCGGCCCAGATTGGCGGGGCCTCGTCTAATCCGAGTTCGTCCAGCCACGCGTCGAGTTCCTCGTCGGTGCCGGGGCGACGGGAGACGACGAGGCCGGGGAGATACCGCGAGGCGAGCGTCGCGCGCCACTCGTCGGGGACCTCGTCGGCGGCGATAGTGAGTTCTGGGACGCCGCTGGCGGCCTTCTCGGCCGCGAGCGCGAGCGAGACGTGTTCGAGGGGACTGCCGCGGACTCGGTTGGCGAACGACCCGAGGACCGCGTCGGCGACTTCCCCGAAGTCGGCGTCCGGGGCGAACTGTTCGAGGTCCAAGCACAGCGACGTGGCGACGCCGAGGCTCGACGGCGTGGACTGGTCGGTCGGCTCCTGCGGGCGGGTGACGAGCGATTCGCCGCTTTCGGGGGTGAAGTAGAGCGTGCCCGCGTCGGCGTCGTAGAACTCGCGGCGAGTCGCCCGCGCGAGGTCGAGCGCGAACGAGAGCGGCGCGAGCTCGCCGGTCGCCTGATAGAGGTCGAACGCGCCGCGCGCGAGGAAGGCGTAGTCTTCGAGGTAGCCGTCGCCTTTCACCTCGCCGTTCATCACGCGCCGCGAGAGCGTCTCGGTCGCGTCGTCCCAGAGGCGTTCGCGCACGAAGTCGAGGGCGCGGCGGGCGTCGGTCGCGAGCGAGTCGTCTTCGAGGACGACCGAGCCCTGCGCGAACGCCGAAATCATCAGCCCGTTCCAGCCGGCGAGCACCTTCTCGTCGCGGGCGGGGCGCTCGCGTCCCTCGCGGGCGGCGAACAGGGCCGTCCGGGCCTTTTCGAGCCGGTCTTCGACCTCGGACTCGGCGAGGTCGTACTCGTCGGCGAGGTCGGCGGTCGTCGCCGAGACGTTCAGCACGGTCGTCTTGCGCTCGAAGTTGCCGCCGGGCGTGACGCCGTAGCGGTCGCAAAAGAGGTCGGCGTCGAGGTCGGAGAGGAGGTCGCGCACGTCGTCGGGCGTCCAGACGTAGAAGGTGCCCTCCTCGCCGCCGGACTGGGCGTCGAGGGTGGCGAAGAAGCCGCCGTCGTCGTGAGTGAGTTCGCGGCGGACGAACTCGAACGTCTCCGCGGCGACAGTCGCGTAGGACTCGTTACCGGTGAGCCGGAAGGCGTCGAGGTACCGCGCGGCGAGGCCGGCCTGGTCGTACAGCATCTTCTCGAAGTGCGGGACGGTCCACTCGCGGTCGACGCAGTAGCGGTGGAAGCCGCCGCCGAGGTGGTCGCGGAGGCCGCCGTTGGCCATCGCGTCGAGGCTCTGCCGCGCCACGTCGAGCGCCTCGCGGCGGCCGGAGACGGCGTAGCCGCGGAGCAGGGCGTCGATGCGGCCGGGTTGGGGGAACTTCGGTCCGTCGCCGCCGAAGCCGCCGTGGTCGCGGTCAGCCCCGCGAAGTGCGGCCTGCACGGTGGTGTCGAGCACCTCCGAACCGGGGGCCTCACCGGGCGCGTCGGGCGTCTCCTCCAGTCGGTCGGTGATGGCGCTCGTCCACTGCTCGGCGCGGTTCTCTATCTCGTCGCGGTCGGTCCGCCACGACTCGGCGAAGCTCTCGACGAGGTCGCGGAAACCGGGCGCGCCGCGGCGGGGTTCGGGTGGGAAGTACGTGCCGACGAAGAAGGGCTTGCCCTCGGGGGTGAGCCAGACCGAAAGCGGCCAGCCGCCGCCGCCGGTGACGAGCTGGCAGATGGTCTGGTAGATGCGGTCGAGGTCGGGGCGCTCCTCGCGGTCGACTTTCACCGGGACGAACTGCTCGTTGAGCACCTCGGCGATGTCGGGGTCCGAAAAGCTCTCGTCGGCCATGACGTGACACCAGTGGCACGCCGAGTAGCCGACCGAGAGGAAGATGGGCTTGTCCGCCTCGCGGGCGGCGTCGAGCGCCGTCTCGTCCCACGGTTGCCAGTTGACCGGGTTGTCGGCGTGCTGGCGGAGGTACGGGCTCTGCTCCTCGTCGAGTCGGTTGCGTCCCACCGGGTCGGACATGCGTCGAGGTCGGCGCTCCGGGAACTAAAGCGGCGTGGAGACGGCCGTCGTGGCCGGCGCGGGGCGCGGGCCGGACAGCGAGTCCCCCTGGTTGGTGACGGAGCGAAACATACCCACATTTGTGCCTATTTCGTCGGCGATAAAGAGCAATCTTTACACTCCCGTGCGCAGGGTATGCGACCATGAGCGAGACCGTCCTTCTCGTCGGCGGCGGCGGCCGCGAGCACGCGATTGCCCGCGCGCTGGCCCCCGACTGCGACCTGTACGCCTGCGCCAGCAACCGAAACCCCGGCATCGCCGCCCTCGCCGAGGAGTTCGAGACGATTTCGGAGACGGCCGCCGAGGACATCGTCGCCTACGCCGAGTCCGTCGACGCGACGCTCGCAATCGTCGGTCCCGAGTCCGGGCTCGCGGCGGGCGTCGCCGACGCCCTCGACGAGGCGGGAGTCTACACCTTCGGGCCGCAGGCCGCCGAGGCACGCATCGAGACGGACAAAGCGTTCCAGCGGCAGTTCATGCGCGACGAGGAGATTCCGGGCAACCCCGACTTCGCCACCTTCGACGACATGGAGGCCGCCTGCGACTACATCGACGACTACGACGGCGACCTCGCGGTCAAGCCCGCGGGCCTCACCGGTGGCAAGGGCGTGAAGGTCATCGGCGACCAGGTGACGCCCGAGGAGGCGAAGGCGTACCTCCGCGACTCGGACTACGAGCGGGTCGTCCTCGAAGAGCGCCTCGTCGGCGAGGAGTTCACGATTCAGGCGTTCGTCGCCGACGGCGAGTTCCGCGTCAGCCCCGCCGTGCAGGACCACAAGCGCGCCTACGAGGGCGACGAGGGACCGAACACCGGCGGCATGGGCAGTTACACCGACGTGACGCCCTCCCTGCCGTTCATGGCCGACGGCGACTACGAGGCCGCCGTCGAGGTCATCGAGGCCGTCGTGGAGGCGCTCCCGGAGTACAAGGGCATCCTCTACGGTCAGTTCATGCTCACGACCGAGGGGCCGAAAGTCATCGAGTTCAACGCCCGCTTCGGCGACCCCGAGGCGATGAACACGCTTCCGGTCCTCGAAACGCCCTTCATCGACGTTCTCACGGCCGCCCGCGGGGGCGAATCCCTACCCGAACTCGACTTCGCCGAGGCCGCGACGGTCTGTAAGTACGCCGTCCCCGAGGGCTATCCGACGGACCCCGAGGCCGGCGCGGAAATCACGGTCGACGTGGAGGAAGGCGGCGATGCACTGCTGTTCTACGCGAGCGTCGACGACCGCGAGGGCGGCCTGTACACGACGACTTCCCGGTCGTTCGCGGTGGTCGGCGTCGCCGACAGCATCGCCGAAGCGGAGGAGCTCGCGGAAGACGCGCTCGCCGACGCCGGCGAGGGCTTCCACATCCGCCACGACATCGGTACGGCGGCGCTCGTCCAGCGCCGAATCGACCACATGGCCGAACTCCGCGGCGAGTAAGCAGGAAGCGGTTCCGCGGGACCGATGTTCTAGTTCTCTCGTTGCCCCCGCGCCGAGGGCGCTTTTACCCCCGCGGTCCAATCGACGGACGTGACTGACGACGATACCGCACCGGCGGACGCAGAGAGCCGCCGACACGACCGAATCCAGCACCACCCGACGCCCGGCCCGCGGAACTCGCTCCAGTACTGGACCGACGCCAAGCCCGTCTGGCGCGTGATGCTCAACTACGTGTTCGTCCTCGTCGCCCGCATCGCGCCGTCGCTCCGAGTCAGAAACTGGGCGCTCCGGCGCATCGGCGTCACCGTCGGCGCGGGCGTCTCGTGGGGCCTCGAAGCGACGCCGGACGTGTTCTGGCCGGAGCTCGTCACCATCGAGGACGACGCCATCGTCGGCTACGACTCGGTCATCCTCTGTCACGAGTTCCTGCAGGACGAGTACCGAACCGGCGAGGTCGTCGTCGGCGAGCGCGCCATGATCGGCGCGAAGGCGACCGTTCTCCCGGGCGTCCGCATCGGCGCGGGCGCGCAGGTCGCGGCGAACTCGCTCGTCACCCGCGACGTGCCAGCGGGCGAGACGGTCGCCGGGGTGCCCGCAAGACCCATGTCCGGCGGCGAGGCCGACGGGGAGTGACCGACTCGCCGTCGCCGTCAGATCGCCCACAGGTCGCCGTTAGGGCGACGAGCGAGCGACGTCTCGCGGGGCGGTGAGCGTTCGGGTCACCTGCGGACGCGCCCGACGCCCTTGTTGAGGACGCGCGCGTTCGGCACGACGAACTCCGTCTCCTCGGCTTCGACGTGGGTGACGAACATGTCGAACTCTTGTACCACTCCGCGGACGTCGCCGACGACGATTTCGTCGCCGATGCTGTACGGTTGGGTGAAAAAGAGGTACGTCCCCGCCGCGCCCGAGCGAAGCAGGTCGCGGAACGCCACGGCGCTGAACACGATGAGTCCGAGCAGGTACGCTCCCAAGAGGACGATGAGCGCGAGCGTGGCGACGCCGACCTGCGAGAGCGCGACCAGCGTGGCGAGAAAGAAGACGGTGTACTTGGCGAGCGCGGGGAGGAGATTCACCTGCGGGAGTTTGACCGCGCGAAACCGCTCGGCGACGAGGAGTTCGACCTTGTCGCCGACGACGACCCCGGTGATGAGGACCAGAATGGCGATGAACAGTTGCGGGAGGATGGCGATGACGAGGCCCCAAAACCGGTCGGCATAGTTGATTCCGACGAACGAAAGCGCGGCGAAGACAGTGATTCCGAGGACGAAGTACCGCGTCAGCCACGACAGGATTTCGACCGTCGAGGTCTCGAAGTCGCGGGCGGTCCGCTCGAAGGCCGTGCCCTCGATGGCCTCCGGAACGCCGACGCTGACGAGGAGTCGGTGGACGAGCGTCCCCGCGACGTACGCGAGCAGTATCCCGAAAAGCAGGATGGCGAGCACGCCGAGAAACCGAACGCCGGCGATTCGAACGATGTCGTCGACGACGCCGCCGACCGTCTGGAGCGGGGCGGCGGACACGGACGTTGACGCGGATGCTGACGCGGCTGTGGCCGCTGGCACGGGGCCGACCGACGAGTGGATGAGGGACGCCGAAGCGAACCCCGACATCTCAGTACGCCTCCGGGTCGATTTCGAGAATCATCTTGCCGCCTTTGAACGCCCGGACGAGCCCGTCGGACTCCGAGAGGACGATGGCCGTGGCGTTGGTGTCGCGGGTGATGGCACCGCCGGCCATGTGGCGCGCGCCCAGCCCCTTCGGGATGTCGACGCCCTCCGCGGAGGGTTCGAGATAGCGGTACGCCGAGACGATTTTCCCCGAGTCGGAGATGACGAACGCGCCGTCGAGCCGGGAGAACTCCTTGAGCATCACGTTGACGATGGGGTCGCCGACGTAGACGTGGGACTTCTCGAAGGGGTTGTACGAAAGCGGCCGCGACTTGTTCATCACCTTGCCCGCGTCGCCGACGATGAACAGCGCGCCGACGGGTTCGCCCTTCTGACCTTTCTTGCCCAGTTCGATGGCCACCCCGAACACGTCGCGGATGACGCCGGGGTCCGCCCGGGAGTTCGCAAAGAGGTCGTAGATGCCCGACCGCATGTTCTCCTCGACGCGGACGCGGACGAGCGAGTCCGGGTCGCCGCCGAAGACTCCGACGTTGCAGGCGATGGTATCGCCCGCCTCGACGATGCTCTGTTCCATCGCGCCCTCGACGCCGAAGCGGATGCGGTCTTTGACGTTCTGGAACTGCAGGGGCAGTTCCACGAACGTCTCGGCTTCGACCGTGTTCTCCGGCGCGATGACCACCGTCGGAACGTCCGTCTCGGCGAACTGCTCGTAGTGGGAGTGGCTCGGCGTGAACAGAAACAGCCCATCGACGTCCGCCACGAGATCGCCCAATAATTCGGATAACGCCACCATTGGTGGAGAGAGACACCGGGTGAGAAAAAGGGTTGTGTCGCGTCTGACGCGTGGCGTGCGCGGTTCGGCCGGTCGGAGCCGGCGGTCGATGCGCTCCGAAAGCGAGCGAACGGCTCCCTACGCGCCGAGAATCGGTGCTCTGAGCGCGGCGACCTCGTCGAGCACCGCGTCGGCGTCGTCCGGGGCGACGCCGTTTTCGTCGAGCGCGGCCGCGAGGTGTTCGGCGATGGCGTCGAAGTCCTCGCCCGAGAGGTCGAGGTGGTCGTGGGCCGCCCGCATGTCGGCCCCGTCGTACTCGACGGGACCGCCCGCGACGGCGCTGATAAACTTGACCTGATGGGCGCGCTGTTCGACCATGTCGATGTCGTCGAAGTAGTGCGCGACCGAGTCGTCGGCGAGGACGCGGTCGTAGAAGTCCGAGACGACTGCTTCGACGGCTTCCCGGCCGCCGAGGCGAGCGTAGAGTGACTGCGCTGGCATTCGTCGGGGTGTTGGACGGCGCGACGGTAAGGCTTCCTCCGAACGTATTCGGGGTCATTAAATGTGGACTGTAGAGTTCGGACACCAGTTTCTGAGACGCCAGCGAGTGCGATGTTCGTAGCCTATTCAACAGTGGTTCGGGCGTCGGATTCCTCCCACGGCTAAAGCCGTGGGCTTCCTCCTCGAATCTGTGTGAGACGTGTGGGGAAGATTCGAACGGCGGTCGAGACTCGCGGGGACAGGGTTCGAACCGGACCGAGACTCGCGGTGCTCGTCTCGTAGGGTTCGAACCCTTCTGTGGCGATTTTCGTCCTCGCTGTCGCTCACGGCTTCGCCGTTCGCGTCCACGTCGGACAGAAAATGCGCGGGACAGGGTTCGAACCTGCGAAGGTCTACACCACAGCGTCCTAAGCGCTGCGCCTTTGGCCACTTGGCTACCCGCGCGCAATCGGGCGACGCTCGCCCTTCGACCGCACATTTCCCGCACCGCTATATAAACGTCACGAGCGCCCGCCGCGGGGATTATGCTCCCGCGGCCGCAACGACGACCATGTACAGCGCCCGAGACCAGCGAGACAACCGCGAGTGGCTGGCCCGCATCGACGCCGCCGCCGACGGCCTCGAACTCGGTAGCGAGGCCCGCTCGTACGCCTCGGACATGTTTCTCACGCAGTTGCCCGACGAGGAGCGCTCGAAGAAAGCCGTCGCCGCCGCCAGCCTCTACGCCGGCGCGCTCATCGCCGGCGAGGAGCGCTCGCAGACCGCCGTCGCCGAGTCGATGGACGTCTCGCGGCTCAGCATCCAACAGCGCTGGAAGGACCTCCTCCGGGAGGCCGGCTTCCGCCCCCCGAGCTGGTAGGCGCTCACTCCCGGGCGTTCGACGGTGCCATCCGGCGGGTCAAAAGCGCGTAGGTCACCGCGACGGCGAGGACGCCGGCGACGAGACCGGCCGGGATACCGACGAAAAGCGAGAAGAAGACCCACCGAGCGGCCAGCTCGGTGACCGCGATACCGACGAGGACCGCGGCGACGACGCCGACGGCAAAGCTGGCGAAAAGCGGGTGTCGCATGGGTGCAGTACGACCGTGAGCGTGAAAGCTATTCGTCGCTCGGCGGCGTCCGACCGCGGCCCTCGCGGTCGGGCGTGAGGTTGCCGTGGCGGTCTATCTCCCCGGAGACGATGCGCGTCGAGGAGATGCGCTCGCCGTCCTCGGCGGGGACGTGTTCAACGACCTCGATACGGAGGGGTTCGAGGCCCTTCTCCTCGCGAATCTCGTTGACGCGCTCGCCGCCGCCCCGCGTCTCGGGCGAGACGATGAGCACGTCGAATTCCTCCTCGGTCGCGATGCCGGTCGGTCTGTCGAGTTCTCGGACCTCGAACTCGCGGCCGTACTCCTCGGCGAGCGGGCGGAGTTCGGCTTCGAGGTCGGCCTTGCGGTCGTCGAAGGGCCGGACGTAGCGGTCGACGTGTCGCGTCTTCGGCGCGAGTTCGTCGCTCGTGAGTCCGACGGTGACCGCACCCAATTCGAACGCCCGCTCGAACAGCGCGAGATGTCCATCGTGGACAGGGTCGAACGTCCCGCCCAACGCGACGTGCATACTCTCGGGGTGGGTGCGGCGCGACTTAAGCGGGTCGGGTTAGCCTAACAACGCCCGCGGCGAGCGAGGGGCGACGACGTCGCGCGAACCGGCGGGGAAGCCGGGACGCCGCGGAACTACTCTTCGCGAACCGTAATCGTGACCGGTTCGGTCTCGTCGGTGCGGTCGGTGCCGAGGTGTCGGTCGAGGTTGAACACGGCGTTCAACTGCGCCTGCACCTGCCCGGTGACGCCCTTCACGAGGTCGCTCGGCGCGATGGCGACGTACTCGTAAGGGTTGTTGCCCGCGCCGGAACTCTTCCGCTTGCGGCGCTCGACCGTCTCGTCGTCGGCGAGTTCGGCCAGCGCCTCCCGAACCGTACTCGGGTAGAGACCGGTCCCCTCGGCGACCTCCTCGCTCGTCGAGTGAGGGTGCTGTCGGAGGTAGACGTAGATTCGCGCGCGGGTCTCGGTGTCGAGAATCCACGCGAGCAGGTCCACCAACCCGTCGTCGAACTCGGAGACGGCGCAGTCGGCCGCGCCGCCCGAGTGGTCTTCGTCCGTCGACTCCGCGCTCCCCTCTGTGCTCTGGTCCGCAGACATTTGTGCTACGGCAAAGGTCAAAACTGGGGCGCTAAAAAATGTTTCCTGTCGCGCGTCGGCGTGCGACTCAGTCCAACGTCAGGTGTTCGCACAGGGCGTCGAGCCCGGATTCCTCGTGGATTCGTCGCTGGACGTCGGTTCCGGATTCGGCGTCGAGAAGCGACCGAAGGCCGTCGACGCCGAGGCGGTCGGACTCGGTCTCGACGAACGATTCGAGGCTCACGACGCCCTCGGAGTCGGGGGCGATGAAGTCGGTGTCCCGGCCGTAGCGGGTCGCGCGCCATTTGTTCTCGTCGAGGAGTTCCCGGCGGACCGCCGTTCCCGACTCGCCGGACTCGTAGCGGTCGGCGAGGTCCAACACGAGCGCGTGGACGTACTCGACGAAGTCGGCGACGCGTGCGGGGTCGGTCTGGGCGTCGGGGGTGCGGATTTCGACCGTCCCGTGGCCGGTGTGGGGGCGCACGTCGTACCAGAGTTCGCCCCGGTCGTCTATCGAGCCGGACTCGACCATCCGGCGCTCGAAGCGCTGGAACTCCGCGAAATCGTCGAAGGCGGTCGGCATGCCGGTGTTGGGGAGGTTCTCGAACACCTTGGCGCGGGCGGAGGCGAGACCGGTGTCGAAGCCGTTCCAGAACGGGGAGTTCGCGGAGAGCGCGAGGAGCGGCGCGAGATACCAGCGGAGTTCGTTGGCGACCCAGACGGCCTTGTCGGCGTCGTCGACGCCGACGTGGACGTGGAGGCCGGCGGTCGTGTTCCGGTGTTGCGGGTACTGAATCCGGTCGAGTTGCGCCTGATACCGGGGCTTCGTCGCGTGGTCGAGTTCGCGCCACTTGGCCGCGGGGTGGAGCCCGGCCGCGGCGATGCGGTAGCCGTGGTCCGCGGCGTGGTCGACGAGCGCCTCGCGGACCGTCGAGACGGCCGCGCCGACCTCGTCGGGGTCCTCGATGAGCGGCGTCTGCGTCTCGATAGTGAACTTGAACAGCTCGTGGTCGAGGCGTCCGGCGAGCGGTTCGGGAGGCTCCGGTCCGTAGACTAAGTCGTCGATACCCGAGGTGGGACGGCCGTCGGCATCGACGATGTAGAATTCCTCTTCGACGCCGAGCGTCCCCATTCGGTCGAAGGCATCCGCCGACCCTAGTTCCATCGCAACGGCGTAAGTTGCGCCGAATTAAAAACACCGTGGGAGCCGGCGAACGCGTCGCACGACCGCGGGCAAGCGAATCGGGCGATAGTGACGCCCGAAAAGCAGGTCTTCCGAGCAGTCGTCGGGCGGAGCGGTGACGGACCCGCCGGCGGCGACCTACTTCGGCCGGGCGACGATACCGAGGTGGTCCGCGTGGAAGCGGTCGAGACGGGCTGTTTCGAGGAGTTCGTAGGCCGAGTCGAGTTCGGCGAGCACGTCGTCGAACACGTCGTCGGGCTCCGCGGTCACGTCCTCGCTCCGCGCCTTGACGGCCATCAGGAGTCGGCCGTCGTCCGCGAGGAACTGTCGGTTGCGGACGGCGACGGTCGCCTGCCCGCGGGTCGCCACGTCCATGACGAGGCAATCGATGCCGGATTCGACCACGTGGGCGTAGGACTCGGGGTCGCGCGCGTCCTTCAGGAGCGGAAAGAGGTTGTCGCGGTCCTCGGCGACGCCGACGAGGTCGCGGACGGGTCGCGGGGCGAACTCCACGGCGTAGGTCGGCCCGGCGAAGTCGGCGACGTGCGAGACGGTCGTGCCCGAGGCGGCCCCGAGATAGAGCACCGACTCGCCGCCGACGAGGCCGGTGTCCATGCCGAGTTCGAGCATCGCACCGAGCTTCGAGCGCCCGGCGTCCCACGCGCGCCAGCCGTCGGCATCGACGGGTTCGCCGTAGACTCGTGCGCCCCGCGTCGAGAAGCGCTCGCGGCCGCCGAACGTCCGGCGTTCGACGCCGTCGGGAAGGTCGGCACCGGCGTCGGCCGCGGAACTGTCGTCGCTCATTCGTCGGCCTCCTCGTCGGCGCGGGCGCGAATCGCCTCCATCCGGTCGGCGAGTTCGGCGTGCAGGTCCGGCCGGTAGTCGCCCGAGTAGTGGTCGATCCGGGCGGCGATAGCGAGCTTTCCGGCGACCGCGCGAGCGGCCGACCCGCGGTCCTGCGGGCGCGTCCCGCGGACGTACTCGTGGGTGAAGATGACGCCGTGTTTGGGCGACGTGGCGCGGCCCTTCAGGTGCGCGAACAGGGCGTCTTCGGCCCCGAGCACTTGGACCGTGCCGCTCGGCTTCTTGGCGAGGCTTTCGAGTCCGCCCGCCAACGCGATGAGTCGCGCCGCGAGGACCGGCCCGGCCATCTCGGCGAGGTTCGGCGCGGCCGTGGGCGCGCGCTCCTCGATGAACGCCCGGAGGTCGTCGCGCTCGTCGAGCAGGTCCACCGCGCGGGTGGCGTAGGAGACGACGCGCTCCTCGGCGGCGGTGTTCGGGTCGCGGGCGGCGATGTCGCGGACGCCGTCGAGGCCGCGCGGAACGTCCTCGTAGCGCGTGCCGGCCCACTCGACGACCCGCTCGGCGAGTTCGTTCGCGGTCCGTTCGGCGTCGTCCATCGCGCGCACGGCGTGGGCGAGTTGCACGTCGTCGGCGCGCTCGCGCTCCGCGACGGCCTCGCTGGCGGCGGCGAGCGTCGCCGAGCGGAGTTTGGCGTAGTAGTCGGTCTCGTCGGCGGCGAACCCGGCGTCGACGGCCTCTGCCGGCCAGTCGGCGGGGGCGGGGGCGCGGCCCGTTCGGACTCGCGTCGCCCCGGTTTCGGAGTCGTCGGGGTCCGCACCGGCGAACCATGCGTCTGTCATACTGGCGGATTGCGCCCCGTCCGGGTAAAAGGACACGGACCCGCGGGCGCGGGTCGCCGCCCGTCCGACAGTTCTGTGGTAAGTTTTAACACACCATGTGTCGTACGAATGGCCGATGGAACGCGCTTCGTACGTCTGTCGTGAGTGTCAAACGACCGTGAGCGCCGCATCGTACCGGTCGACCTGCCCCGAGTGCAGTGGTGAACTGCGGCCCACGTCGGTGACGAACCGCCGGCGCGTCGGAGATTGAACGGCGCGCGCGGGTCGGCCGACCCGGACGCCATCCGCTCGCTCGCGGTCACGACCGACGACCTCGTGACCGCGCTCGAAGCGAACCGGCGGGGCGACGACCACGTCGTCCTCCGGGTCACCCCGCCGTTCTACGGGCGGATGCGAGCGCGGATTCACCGCACCGGCGGCGAGGCGTCGGACTACGCCGCCCCCGAGCCGATACACCTCGACCCGGGGGTCTTCGTCGCCGACGACGCCCCCGCGTACCCCGAGGCCGACGAGACCCGGCCGGAACCGTACGAGGTCGAGACCCACCACGAACGACATACCGAAGCGGTTCGGGCGTGGCGCTCGGCGGTCCGCGAGCACCTCCGCGGCGCGGTCGCGCTTCCGACGGGGGACGGCCCCCACGAGGTCGAGGTCAAGTACCTCGGGTGAGCGAACCACTTTTTCCCCGCGGGCCACACCGTAGCGACATGAGCACCGACGAGTACCGCCGCGGGACGGCGGTCGAGCGCGAGCGCCGGCGGAAACAGCACCCGGCCCGCGGCCGCTACCGCGGGGTGTTACCGGTCATCTACGCCATCGGGTTCGTCATCTTCACCGCCGTCTCGCTGTACATCGGGCCGGAACCGGCGTTCGCGGTCTACCTCGTCACGCACGTCTTCTACGCGGGACTGATTCGCGCCGACATTAGGTCGCTCCGCGGGCAGGGCATCGACTGGGGCGCGTCGCGGCACCTCTGGTTCGGCGCGGCGTTCGCGCTCCCGTTCGTCGCGCCCGCCTACTACCTCTACAGCGGTCGCGTGGTTCGCCGTGAAAACGAGTCGCGGAACCTCGACGACTGACGCGGAGCCGACGGACTGCTCGGTGGGGGGTGCGCCAATTCGGTCGCCGCCGCGGCCACCGAACTTATGCCCGGAGCGGGGAAATGCCGGGGTAATGAGTTCCAGACGCGTAGTCGCGGCGCTCGCGCTCGCCGCGCTCGTGCTCACGAGCGGATGTATCGGCTTTCTGACGGGCGAGGAGACGCTGAGATTCGAGTCGGAACCCGCCGCGGCTGACGCGACGGTCGCCGCGAACGCCGGCTACGAGACCAACGGGACCGAGACGTTCGCGGTGAACCGGACGCTCTCGTTCGGCGGACAGGAGCGCAAAATCGCCGCCAGCAACCACATCACGACCTACGAGAAGACGCTGGACCTCGGCTTCTTCGGCGAGGCCAGCCTCGGTTCGTTCAGCGTCATCTCGACGCCCGCGGTCGACGTCGCGGGCCAACCGCGGAACCCCATCGGCGACTACTCGAACGACGACCTCATCCGCCTCGTCGACAACCGGTATCAGGGCCTCAGCGACGTCCAGCCGGTCAGTTCGCGCAACGTCCAGATGCTCGGACAGACGGCCAACGTCACGAAGTACAGCGCCACCGCGCGGTTCGGCGGGCAGGAAGTCGACGTGTACGTCCACGTGACGAAGGTCCAGCACGACGAGGACTTCGTCGTCGCAATCGGGCTGTACCCACAGCAACTCGACGGCGAGGAGGAGAACGTCCTCGAGCTGATTCGCTCGGTCGAACACCCGTCGGAAGCGTAAGGACCGGGCGAATCGCTCCGGGAGGACCGCCGGCATCAGCGCGGGTCGCTTCGGGTGCCTTTTTCTCGTCGCCGCGGCTCGGTGAGTCTATGACTCGTGTACGGACCGCAGGCATCGCGGTGACGGCGCTCGGCGTCGTCGGCTACGGCCTCGGGGCGCTCGTCACCTATCCGGGACGAGCGTTCTCCGTGACGGCCGTCATGGTCGGCATCACGCTCTGGGCCATCGGAGGTGACGTACGGTGATTTCGGCGCTCGTCTACCGCGACGACGGGGTGTCGGCCTACGAGGAGACCGCGCTGGACGCGGCGCGCGACGCCGACGGGACCACGTGGGTTCGCGCGACGGCCGGCAAGGAGTTCGAGCGCGTCGCCGAGGCGTTCGGCATCCACTCGCTTTCGGTCGAAGACGTTCGGAACGACGCCCGCCCGAAGACCGAGGAGTACGACGAGTACACGTTCGTCGTCGTCCGGGTCGCGACGCTCCGCGCCGGCGAACAGGTGTTCGAAGAGGAAGTCCAGACTAGACCCGTGGGGCTCTGCTTTGGCGACGACTGGCTCGTGACGCTGACGCGCCGGGAGTTGGACCCGATAAACTACGTGTGGAACGCCATCAAGCGCGAGGAGCCGCGGATGCTCCGGTTCGGGCCGGACTACGTGGCCTACCGCGTCATCGACCGCATCGTCGACGAGTACTTCGGGCTGTTGGACGAGGTCGGCGAGGAGATAGAACTCATCGAGGACAGCATCTTCGAGGGGCCCGACCCCGAGGTGCTCGAAGGGCTGAACGCGGTCCGACGCGACCTGCTGTCGTTCCGAAAGACCGTGTGGCCGACGCGGGAGGCCATCGGCGTGCTCTCCCGCGGCGACCCCGACTACGTCCGCGAGGCGACGGAGAAGTACTACCGCGACGTGTACGACCACCTCGTCGAGTTGGTCGACCTGACCGAGACGTACCGCGACCTCGCGCGCGGCGCGCGGGACATCTACCTCAACACCCTCTCGCAGTCGACGAACGAGGTGATGAAGACGCTCACCGTCGTCGCGACCATCATCCTCCCGCTCACGCTCGTCGTCGGCATCTACGGCATGAACTTCGACCCCGGCGCGTCGGCGCTCAACATGCCCGAACTCGGCTGGGCCTACGGCTACCCCGCGACGATGCTCGGGATGGCGCTCGTCTCCGTGGTCCTGCTCGTCTACTTCCGGCGGGAGCACTGGCTCTGAGCGACGAAAGAGCTATACTACCCGATTAATCACACCGACGCTCGGTTATCGTCGGCTCGATGACGACAAAGCGGCCGCATCGTGCGATTCACCCGCACAAAGCGGGCGAAAGATTTATAAGGCTTTCGAACTTACTGTTGGTAAGGCCAGTCCAAGCCGGATTATTCTTTCGTCTTCTGTGGTCTTCCCGGCCGAGACGTATCCGCGCCTTCCACCCCACCATGAGCGACACCATAACCACCCGAACCTACAGTACCGACGCAAAGAGCAGGGACCTCCGTCCCCGCGAGTCCGAACAAGACGAAAAACAGCAGGGCGAAACGCAGGTCTGCCCCGAGTGTAGCGGCCACCTCGTCACCGACGAGGAACACGGCGAGACCATCTGCGAAGACTGCGGTCTCGTCGTCGAGGACACCGTCGTCGACCGCGGCCCGGAGTGGCGCGCGTTCGACTCCGCCGAGCGCGACAGCAAGTCCCGCGTCGGCGCGCCGACGACCCAGATGATGCACGACAAGGGGCTGTCGACCAACATCGGTTGGCAGAACAAAGACGCCTACGGCAAGTCTCTCTCGCCGCGCCAGCGCGAGCAGATGCAACGGCTCCGCACGTGGAACGAGCGGTTCCGCACCCGCGACTCCAAGGAGCGCAACCTCAAGCAGGCGCTCGGCGAAATCGACCGCATGGCGTCGGCGCTCGGCCTGCCCGAGAACGTCCGCGAGACCGCGTCGGTCATCTACCGCCGCGCGCTCAACGACGACCTGCTCCCCGGCCGCTCCATCGAGGGCGTCGCCACCGCGGCGCTGTACGCGTCGGCCCGGATGGCGAGCACTCCCCGCTCGCTCGACGAACTCGAAAAAGTCTCGCGCGTCGATAAGATGGAGCTCACCCGGACGTACCGCTACATCGTCCGCGAGCTGAAGCTCGAAATCAAGCCCGCGGACCCCGAGCAGTACGTCCCGCGGTTCGCCAGCGAACTCGGTCTCTCCGACGAGTCCGAGCGGCAGGCCCGCCAACTCCTCCGCGACGCGAAGGAGACGGGCGTCCACTCCGGCAAGTCGCCGGTCGGCCTCGCCGCCGCCGCCGTCTACGCCGCCGCGCTCCTCACCAACGAGAAGGTGACCCAAAGCGAAGTCTCGACGGTCGCGGACATCTCCGAAGTCACCATCCGCAACCGCTACAAAGAACTGCTCGAAGTCCAAGACGGCCTGATCGCGTAAGCGCTCCGTGGGTCGGTGGCCCGCACTTTTTCTCGGCCGTGCCAGTCCGTAACAACATTTATCCGCGCCCCCGGAGCATATACGGGGTATGGTTGAAGCGTTCGTCCGACTCTTGTGCCCCGAATGTGGAAAGGACTGGGAGACGAATCCGACCGAACTCCCCGGTCACCGCGACAACTACTCGTGTCAGGGCTGTGGCGCGACGCGCCGCACGGCCGAGTTCATGCGGACGGAGCGCGACCTCCAGACGCTCAAGCAGTTCGAGTAGCGAGGAGAGAGACCGTCCCCAGACCGGGAGCGACTGCCGGACGTGCGTTTTTTAGATGTCGGGAATCGTCGAGAGCGCGCCGCACGCGTCGCATTTCAGTACCTCCGCATCCCGTTCCGTGACGAGTTTCGTATCGGGCGACCCGCATTCGCTACAGCGCACGAACGACTCGACGTACTCGTCGAGCGCGTCGGCGATGCGGCGCTGGCGGAACTCGCCGGTAAAGCGCGCGCGGCCGCGGTCGTCGATTTGGGCGCTCGTGCCCAGTTCCGTCTGGAAGAACTTCAGGACGTGCGCCGCCTCGCGAGCGAGTCGGTCGTGGGTCGCCGCGAAGTTCTCGTAGACCGTGACGTTCCCCTCCTGCCGGACCGTCGGCTCCGGGACGCTGAAGCGGTCGCCGCCCTCCGCGACGTCCGACGACTCCGAGAGCGCGCGGTCCAGTTGGTCGTCGTAGTTCATGCGCGACAGTACGGACACGACGGCCTAAAATTCTCACGACCCCCGGCGCGCGCGACAGGCGTTCGGCGCGCGCCCTACATAGCTATATAAACTACTCGTGAGATTCCGCCGACGCTCGCTATCAACGGGGCGAAACAACAAACGAATTGAAAACGTTCGAACACGAAAATTCCCTTGAGACCCCCATAATCGGCGGTTTAAGGGAGTCGGATGCTAACGTGACTCAAGATAATACTATATCCCTCCGGTTTCAAGCCGTGGTTGCTCATGAAGAAGCAGGAACTCATCCACCTGCACGGTCTGCTCGCAGAAGTCCACACCCAGATTGAGGCCTGGGAGGACGAGGAAATCAGTCTCGTCGAGTACAACGAACTCGGCGTACGACCGACATCCATCCACAAGTCCAAAACGGACCACAAAGCAGCCGTGTTTAAGATAGCGAAAGGAATCACCGGAGCGATGCGCGAGGCCGAACCAGAGCCGCTCGCACCGCAAGCCGACTGAACCGAGAAAAGAAACGCGTTCTCCTCTGCGACCCTACACCCGAGAGCGACCGCGTCAGTCTCTCTCGCGCGACGACGTTCCCGAGCGACCGCCGCGTCGAAGCGGTGGATGAGTTCCGTGCAGGCAGAAACAGCCGGCTGGACTGAGGCGGCGACGCGACGACGGCCTCAGCGGTCGTCGACGAGGTCGTCGTAGTCGACGAGCGTGTCGTCGTCGTCCGACGCGCCGGTTTCGGTTCGGGTGTCCCCCTCGCCGTCCGTCTCCACCGAGTCGTCGTCGACGCGGTCGACAGACAGCACCTTCAGCGGGATGTTTTCGAGGCGTTGGCCGATCTCCTTTCGGGCGATGCGCGAGGCGTGTTCCTCCCGTTCGACGTTGAACACCGTCATCTCCAGTTCGAGGGCGACGAGCGCCTCGTCCGCGGCGATGAACGCGGGGGGAAGCTCCTCGCCGCCGGGCGAGGTGCGAGCGCCCATGCTAATCTCGACGTACTTCAGGTCGGGATTGAGCATCTCTCCGGTCTTCGAGATGGCGATTCGAATCGCCTCGTCGACGGTTTCCACGTCGTACACCGGGACCGCGGCCTCGACGACGACTCTGCAGTCCATGGGTACGATGAGGTAGTGTGCCGAAGGGTATCAACCTTCTTGCCACGCCGTCTCGTGTCGCTCACTCCCCGCCCGACCGGAGGTAGTGAAAGACGTACGTCTGGGTGTAGCCGGCGTAGCGACCGCCGAGACGCTCGCGGATGGCCCGCGAGGTGTCGGCGTAGTTCCCCCGGTCGCAGTCGGGGTAGTGTTCCTCGATGGCCGACCGAATCCACGTGTCGAGGGGAACGGCTTCGAGGTAGTCGAGCGAGAACAGGAGGACGCAGTCCGCGACCTTGTCGCCGACGCCGACGAACGTCGTCAGGAAGTCGCGGGCGTCCTCGTAGTCGCGGCCGCGGGCCTCGGCGGGCGTCGCCTCGCCCGTGGCGACCATCTCGGCCGTCCGCCGGACGTACGGCGCGCGGTAGCCGAGGCTGAGGTCGCGCAGTTCCTCCTCCGTGGCCTCGGCCAGTCGCTCGGGCGTCGGGTACGCGAAGTACGTCTCGCCGTCGAACGCGACGCGCTCGCCGTAGGTCTCTCTGAGCCGCGACTGCATCCCGAAGATGCGGGAGACGCGCATCTGCGCCGAACAGATGAACGAGACGAGACAGCCGAACGGCGGGTCGCGGACGAGCCGCATGCCCGGATACGCCTCGTAGGCCCGCCGGACCAGCGGTTCGTCGGGCATCTCCGAGACGATGGCGTCGAGGTCGTCGTCGAGGCGGAGCAGGTGGGTCAAAAGCGGGACGGCGTCGAGGTTGGACTCCCACTCCAGCGCGCCGTCGGTCTGGCGGACCCTGACGACGGCCGACTCGTCGGAGACGCCGTCGAGCGGCGGGACGACCGTCTGGTACCACGCGTCGCCGCCGTGGGCCGCGTCGCGCTCGTACATCCGGCCGTCGGGGCGGTCCCAGAGGTACGACTGGCCGCTCTCCAGCGTCGATTGGAGGTCGAACGCTCCGTCGAGGCTCGCGAGGTCGATGACACCCGTCTCCATCGCTTCGACGTTGGGCGCGGGGGATTTGCGGGTTTCGATGCCGGCGGGCGAGGCGGGGCGGCGACGAACCGGGGCGGCGACGTGTCGAGACGGCGGCGGCGCGGCGACCCGCGGTGCGCCACGTCGAGCCGTGTCGCGCTCAGCGGTTGCGGCTCACCGGGAAACTGACGCGGTCCGGGTGGTCGCCCAGTCGGTCGAGGACGCGCTCGTACAGCCGGTTTTTGACGCGCTGGGCGCGGGTCGGCGGGACGAGCACGCGGAGTCGGAAGACGACCCACGACTCCTCCTGTGCGACGTTGACCGTCGGGCCGTCGGCCACGTCGAGGTCCAGCGGCGACTCGGCGAGCCTGGCCCGGTAGCGTCTCATCGCGGCGTCCGTGTCGTCACCGAGCTCCTCGTCGGCCACGTCCAAGAGGAGTTGGCGGACGAACGGGAGGTCGGTCTCGTAGGACACCTGCACCGGCACCTCGGTCCAGACGCGGTCGAACAGCGCGCCGTAGTTGACGACCTCCGAGGAGAGGACCAGCGAGTTCGGGACGGTGACGGTCCGGCCGGTCGGCTGGTTCGACGCGAGGGGGCCGCCGGTCTCCCAGAGCGTCGTGACGAGGAAGTCGACCTCGGCCACGTCGCCGGAGACCGAGCCGATGTTGACGCGGTCGCCGACCGCGTACGGCCGCTTGACGAGGATGTAGAACCAGCCGATAAAGGAGAGAATCGGCTGTTGGAGCGCGAAGGTGACGGCGAAGCCGATGACGCCGAACGAGACCAACACGCCGAGCCACTGGTCGGTGAACGCGCCGAGGACGCCGACGAGCGCGAGGACGCCGAGCGTGAGTCGGAGGACGTTCCGAACGTCGTGGGCCCGGCGGCGGTCGGCGATACGCGCGACGAGGAACGCGGTGAGAAACCGGTAGACGCCGTAGGCGACGAGCGCGACCGCGGCGGCCGACAGCCCCTTCGAGAGGAGCAGGTCGGCGTTGGGCACGTCGAACTCCGAAAGCGGGGTCGTCGCGCGGACGAGCGCCGAGAGGACCGCGGCGAGGAGTCCGGCGGCGAACGCGCCGAGACCGAGGCGGCGAGACATACCGTTGCCGTCGGGTGGGCGACTGAAAAAGGTGTAGTCGAACCGGGGCGAGAGGCGGCGACCTCAGTTGCGGATGTGGAGGTCCGTGAGGTTCGCGAGGCGGTCGGCAACGGCGCTGTCGAGGCCCTCGCGGGTGACGCGCCACTCCCAGTTACCGGTCTGCGTGCCGGGGGTGTTGAACCGGGCGTGCGAGTCGAGGCCGAGGAGGTCCTGTGTCGTCGTGAACGCGAGGACGGACGCCGAGTTCCAGACGGCGTCGATGATGGACCAATGAATCTCCGAGCCGTCCGCGCCGATGTTGTAGTGGAGACAGTCGCGGGTGCGGTCGTCGAGGTCGCGGTAGTAGCCGACGAACGTGTCGGTGTCGTGGGTCGAGGTGTAGGCGACGGAGCTCTCCGGGTAGTGCATCGGCTGGTACATGTCGCCCTCGCGGCACCAGTCGGCGTACTGCGGGACGCGCATGCCGGGGAAGGCGAACCGGTCGCGGAGGTCGACGAGCGAGGCGTCGAGGAAGCCGAGGTCCTCGACGATGAACGGGAGGTCGCCGAGTTCGCGCTCGACCGTCTCGAAGAAGTCGTGGCCGGGCGCGTCGCGCCACTCGCCGTCGCCGGGGTCGTCGGCGTCGGCGTCGATGGCCCAGAACTCGTCGAACCCTTTGAAGTGGTCGATGCGGGTCACGTCCACGAGGTCGAACAGGCGACGGAGGCGGTCGAGCCACCAGCCGTAGCCGTCCTCGCGGAGCGTCTCCCAGTCGTACAGCGGGTTGCCCCAGCGCTGGCCGGCGTCGTCCGGGTTCGGCGGGACGCCGGCGACCACCGCGGGCTCGTTCGACTCGGTGAGGTCGAACGCCTCGGGGGCGGCCCACACGTCGGCGCTGTCGAGCGCGACGTAGATGGGGAGGTCGCCGACGAGGGTAATTTCCTTCTCGTCGGCGTAGTCGGCGAGGGCGCGCCACTGCTCGTCGAAGCAGAACTGGACGAACTCGCGGTAGCGAATCTCGTCGGCGTGCTCCTCGCGGGCGTCGGCGAGCGCGTCGGGGTCGCGGGTCTTCAGCTCGGTCGGCCAGTCTATCCACGCCCGCCGGAACTCGTCTTTCAGGGCGGCGAACAGCGCGTAGTCGTCGAGCCAGCCGGCCTCGCGCTCGCGGAAGGCGTCGAAGGCGGCGCGGTCGTCCTCGGCGGCCTCGGCCTCGAAGCGGTCGAAGGCGGTGCGAAGCCGCGAGCGCTTGTACTCGCCGACGCGCTCGTAGTCGACCGCGTGGGGGTCGAAGTCGGGGACTGGTTCGAGGTCGTCGTCGATGAGCCACCCGCGCTCCGCGAGGTCGGTGAGGTCGATGAGAAGCGGGTTGCCGGCGAACGAGGAGGTCGATTGGTACGGCGAGTTCGCCATCGCCGGCTCGGTCGGCCCGAGGGGGCAGAACTGCCACATGGACTGTTCGGCGTCGGCGAGGAAGTCAACGAAGGCGCGCGCGCCGTCGCCGAGGTCGCCGATGCCGTGGGGCCCCGAGACCGAGGTGACGTGCATGAACACGCCGCTTTGTCGAGAAAGTCGCATACCCACAGGGTCCGCGTGCGACCCAATTGGTACTTTGGGTCGAAACAGCGGGCCGACGACGAGACCGCGACCACGGGGCGGGGACCGCGTCGGGTCGCTGACGCCGCCATATTTGTGCTAGCAAACCGCACGAAACCGGCCGCGAGCGGGCGTCGCTCGCGCTCGTCTCAACAACACTTATTCTCCCCCGTCCGTTCCGTGCGCGTATGAGTGATATCGCTGTCATCCTCCCCGACGGGACGGAACTCTCCGTCGAGGAGGGTGCGACGGTGCGAGACGCCGCGTTCGCAATCGGCCCCGGCCTCGGCAAGGACACCGTCGCCGGCGTCGTCGATGGCGAGCTCGTGGACAAGGAGACGCCGCTCCACGACGGCGCGAACCTCGTCATCGTCACCGACCAGTCCGACGAGTATCTGGACGTGCTCCGCCACTCGGCGGCCCACGTCTTCGCGCAGGCCCTCCAGCGACTCCACCCCGAGGCCAAGCTGACCATCGGCCCGTGGACGGACGACGGCTTCTACTACGACGTGACGAGCGTCGACCTCGAACAGGAGGACCTCGAAGCCATCGAAGACGAGATGCGCGACATCATCGAGGCGGACCTCGACATCGAGCGCGTCCTCGTCGACCGCGAGGAGGCCCTGGAGAAGTACGCCGACAACCCCTACAAGCGCGACATCCTCGAAGACGAGGCCGCCGGCGACGACGAGCTCTCGTTCTACCAGCAAGGCGAGTTCGAGGACCTCTGTAAGGGCCCGCACGTCGAATCGACGGGCGAAATCGGCGCGGTCAAGCTCCTGAACATCTCCGCGGCCTACTGGCGCGGCGACGAGGACAACGACACGCTGACCCGGGTGTACGGCACGGCCTTCGAGTCCGAGTCCGACCTCGAAGACTTCCTCAACATGCGCGAGGAGGCCAAGGAGCGCGACCACCGGAAGCTCGGACAAGAGCTGAATCTGTTCGCCATCGACGAGACGACGGGACCGGGCCTGCCGCTGTACCAGCCGAACGGCAAGCGCATCCTCGACGAGCTCGCGGACTACGCGAAACAGCTCAACCTCGACGCGGGCTACGACCCCGTCGAGACGCCCCACCTGTTCCGGACGGAGCTGTGGAAGAAGTCGGGCCACTACGAGAACTACGTCGACGACATGTTCCTCCTCGACGTGAACGACGAGGAGTACGGCCTGAAGCCGATGAACTGCCCCGGCCACGCGACCATCTTCGACCAGCAGTCGTGGTCCTACCGCGACCTTCCGGTGCGCTACTTCGAAGACGGGAAGGTGTACCGCAAGGAACAGCGCGGCGAGCTGTCGGGCCTCTCGCGCGTCTGGTCCTTTACCATCGACGACGGTCACCTGTTCGTCCGCCCCGACCAGATCGAAGACGAGATCAACCTCATTATCGACAACATCCTGACGGTGTTCGACACCTTCGGGCTGGACGCCGAGGTCGCGCTCGCCACGCGCCCCGAGAAGTCCGTCGGGAGCGACGAAATCTGGGAGCAGGCGGAGACGCAACTCCGCGCGGTGCTCGACGACAGCGGCATCGACTACGGCATCGAGGCGGGCGACGGCGCGTTCTACGGCCCGAAAATCGACTTCGCGTTCAAGGACGCCCTCGGTCGCAAGTGGGACGGCCCGACGGTCCAGCTCGACTTCAACATGCCCGACCGCTTCGACCTGACGTACACGGGCGAGGACAACGAGGACCACCAGCCGGTGATGATTCACCGCGCGCTCTACGGCAGTTACGAGCGCTTCTTCATGGTTCTCATCGAGCACTTCGACGGCAAGTTCCCGTTCTGGCTCGCCCCCGAGCAGGTCCGCATCCTGCCCATCTCGGACGACCAGCTGGGCTACGCGAAGAAGCTCCAGTACGAGCTCGGCGACTTCCGCGTCGACATCGAGGACCGCTCGTGGACGCTCGGCCGGAAGATTCGGGAGGCCCAGACCGACCGCGTTCCGTACATGGTCATCGTCGGCGGCGACGAGGAAGCAGACGGAACCATCTCCGTCCGCGACCGCAAGGAGCGGGAAGAAAAGGACGTGAGCGTCGAGGCGTTCCGTGACCACCTCCGGAGCGAATACGACGAAAAGCGCCCGGAGCCCGACTTCCTCGCCGACGAAGAGTGAGGTCCCCGACTCCAGCCGAGTCCGGCCGACTCAAGCGGTAACTGATCCTCTGTTTCGGCGGTTCCGCGCCGCCGCGACCAACTCTCGCCGGACCGTCGTTCGGAACGACTCGTCTCTGATGAGGGTCGCGAGCACGCCGAAATGTCCGCAGTCCCACTCGCGGCGGTTCGGCCTCGGGACGCCCCACTCGTCGAGGAGCGCGCGGGCCGTCGAGGCGGGAGCCATCTCGTCGCGGGTCCCGACGAACGGGAAGACGCGTTCGGGCGCGAGACACGGGTCTTTCGGCGGGTTCAACAGCGGCGCGAACTCGTGGAGCGCCGCGCCGGTCCAGCCGGCCGCGTCGAGCGCGTCGTCGATGTCGAGCAGTCTCGTGAGTTCCCCCGAGAGGAGCGTCTGGTCGATTGCGCCGGGCATCCCCACGGGGAACAGCAGGTCGGGGCGCATCGACTCCGGCCAGTCGCCGCACCGGCCGCCGACGTGGAGCGCGATTGTGCCGCCGAGGCTGACGCCGCCGACGCCGACGACCGGCGCGCCTTCGGTCCGCGCCCAGTCGGTGAGGACGGCGGTCTCCAGCGCGGCCGCCGAGTAGAGCGTGAACAGGCCGACGGGCGCGCGGGCGATGTAGGGCTCGCCGCTGTAGCGACCGAGTAGCTCTCGGCGGCCGTGCCACGGCGCGTCGGGGAGGACGACCCGGTAGCCCTCGGGGGCGAGCGCGCGGGCGACGTACTCCTCTTCGGGCCAGTAGCCGAGTTGGTCGTCGAACGTCCCCCACCCGGAGTGGAAGACGAGCGTGGGGAGGTCGGCGTCACCGCCGGCGTTGGCGTCGGTGTCGACGGGTTCGTACACCCGCGCGGTCGCCCGGTCGCTGAGGTGCGGCGAGGGCGACCGGAAGCGAAGCAGGTACTCGACGGTTCCCGGCCCGCGGACGGTCGCAGAGCGCTCGACGCGGGGGAACTCCTCGGCCGCGCTGGACTCGGCGAAGCCGTAGAGCCGCTCGGGTTCGGCGAGTTCGTGGTGCCAGCGGGTCCGCGCGTCCTCGGGCGAGGGCGTCTCGAACTTCACCGGGGGTACGAGGTGTTCCTTCGAGAGGAACCCGAAGATATCGGTCGGTTTTGCCCGCCGTTCCGACACCTCGCGGCGCTCTCGCTCGACGGCGACGCGCTCGTCGGGCGTCGACTCGTCGTCGCCCCAGAAGACGCGCTCCCAGCGGTCCATCGTCTCGTCGTACGCGCCGCGGAGGCGCGCGTACCGCGCGAGGGCGCGTTCGATTCGGTCGTGGAGGTGCGGTGCCGGCGGCGCGCCGACCTCGCGGAGGTACGCTTCGGGACCCTCAGAGAGTGCCACGTCGGCCGCGGCGCGAGCGCGGACGACGGCGAACTCGCGAGGGAGAGCGCGGGTCTTGAACGCCTCGAACGGGCGCGAGGTCGAAAATCGGCCGGCGGGCGAGGTGAGCAACCGGTGTACCGCCGGGGTTTCGAGGTGGTCCATACCGTGGATACGAGTGACACGATAATGACCCTAGGCCCGCGTGTCGGCGAGTGAGAACGGCCGGAGTCGGCTGACGCTCAGTCCGAATCGAACCGCCAGCGCGTCGCGTCGGCGGGAAAACCGGCCCACGACAGCGGCACGACGGCGACGGTCTGGGCGAGCGTGATGACGCCGAACGCCCGGCGAGTCGAGTGAGATACGGCGTCCAGAATCTGAGACGGGTGCGGTCCATGGGCTGTGTGCGGCCAACCGGCGAAAAGAGATTCCGGAACCGGCGGTCACCGTCAGCGACCTAAAAGCCCGTCAGATAGCGGCAGTGGGCTTTATCTTTCAAGACGAGCGACACATCATATGGAACAGGTGGGTGGAAAGGCGGCGGCGAGAGGTTCGGAGACGCGCCTCGTTCGGGTCGAGCGGGAGATGAACGACCACGGGGCGATGACCGTTCGGGTGGTCGAAACCGGAGAGCTACGCACCGTGGTGGCGTGTGCGACTTCGGACCTGCGAGCGCGACTCGCTTCGACGGCGGCGGGCGCGGAGTTTCCGCTTCAACTCGTCCCGTCGCCGGGACGCGGGAACTCGTGGGTCGCACTCGGGCGGTGAGTCAGGCGTCGAACAGCAGTTTCGCGCCGACCGCGAGGCCGCCGAACAGCACCACGAGCACCGCGCCGGCGACGACGTCGGAACCGAAAACCAGCCCGAAGTCCGGGGTGAGAACCGCAAGGAACCGTCCGGGGTCGAAGTGGTCCTCGATGCCGGTAGCCAGTCCGAAGACGACGGCGACAAGGAGCGTGGCGAACACGAGGACCGCCTCGGTCCTGTCGCTTTGGGTCATACTCGGTAGCGTTCCGAGCGGGACATAAAACACCCGAGGGGGAAGCCACTCACCGGTCAGCGATTCGAGTGATAGACGGAGAGCCCCGGCTGTCGGGGTTGGTCTGGAAGGAAGGTAGTGGGCCGGACGCGATTTGAACACGCGACCGTCTGATTAAGAGTCAGACGCTCTGCCTAACTGAGCTACCGGCCCTTGCAATCTCTCGTAACTGCCGGTAGGTAAAATGACTTTCCTTTCTGTACGACGACGGCAGGGACGCACACGCGCGAAACAACGGACAAACGGTGGGTGTTAAGTGGCGGCCGGCCGGAGTAGCGGGCAACGATGAGTGCAGGGGTCAGCATTTCCTCGATGTCTACGTACGCGATACTCGGCTGTGGGAGCGTCGGGCACGCGGTCGCCGAGGAACTGACAGACGAGGGAAAAGACGTCCTCATCCTCGACAAGGACGAGAGCCGCGTCGAAGCCCTGCGCGACCAGGACTTGAACGCGCAGACCACGAACATCGCCGACCCGGAACTCGCCGACGCCGTCACCGGACGCGACGTGATTCTCATCCTCTCGTCGGACGTCGAGGCAAACAAGGCGGCCGTCTCGACCATCCGCGACCGCGACGAAGACCAGTTCATCGTCGTCCGCGCCTCCGACCCCGTCTCAGAGGACGAACTGACGAAGCTCGGTGCCGACGTGGTCATCAACCCCTCGGAGGTCATCGCCGACTCCGCGCTTCGGAGCGTCGAGTCCGGCGAACTCGAATACAAGGCCCGCCAACTGGCCGATATCCTGCGTGACACCGACCACGGGATGGCCATTCTCACCCACGACAACCCCGACCCCGACTCGCTCGCCTCGGCGGTCGCGCTTCAAGCCATCGCCCACGAGTACGACGTCGAAGCCGACATCCTCTACTCGGGCGACATGGGCCACCAAGAGAACCGGGCGTTCGTGAACATCCTCGGCATCGAACTCACGCCGCGGGCCGACTCGAAGTCGCTCGAAGAGTACGGCGCGGTCGCGCTCGTCGACCACATGAAGTCGGGGATGCCCGACCTCGGCGACGCCGACATCACGGTCTTTATCGACCACTTCGAACCCGACGAGGGCATCGACGCCCGCTTTACCGACGTGCGGCCGAACGTCTCGTCGACCTCGACGATTCTCACGAAGTACATCCAGGAGTTCGACCTCAGCCCGTCGCAGGCGGTCGCCACGGCGCTTCTCTACGGGATTCGCGCCGAGACGCTCGACTTCAAGCGCGACACGACGCCCGCGGACCTGACCGCGGCGGCGTATCTCTATCCCTTCGCCGACCACGACACGCTCGAAAAGGTCGAATCGCCGTCGATGTCGCCGGAGACGCTGGACGTGCTCGCCGAGGCCATCCAGAACCGCGACGTGCAGGGCTCGCACCTCGTCTCGAACGCGGGGTTCATCCGCGACCGCGACGCGCTGACACAGGCCGCCCAGCACCTCCTCAACCTCGAGGGCATCACCACGACGGCCGTCTTCGGCATCGCCGACGACACCATCTACCTCGCGGCGCGGTCGAAGGACATCCGCATGAACATCGGGAAGATTCTGAGCGACGCCTTCACGGGCATCGGCGAGGCCGGCGGCCACTCCACGCAGGGGTCGGTCGAGATTCCGCTCGGCATCTTCACGGGCATCGAGTCCAACGACGACAACCGCGACACGCTCCTCCAACTCACCGAGGAGGCGGTAAAGCGCAAGCTCTTCCGTGCGATGGGCGTCGAGGGCGGCGAGAGCGGAAACGGGAGTTAGAACGTCAGACGACGAGCGACTCTTCGTCTTCTTCTGGGTTCTTCAGGCGCTCGATGACGTCGTTGATGAGGATGACGTCGCCGACGGCGCGGACCCACCGATACGGAATGAGAACGCCCTTTCCGGGTTCGATCTGGTTGCGGAACAGTTCGTCGTTCAGCGCCGTCAACGCGAGGCCGGTGACCGTCTCGTGGTCCAAGTCGAGGCGGACGTCTTCGACCTCGCCGACGAACACACCGTTGTTCGAGTAGACCTCCCGGCCTACGAGCGTCGTAATCTCTTCGGGCGTCCCGTCCATATCCGCCAACATGGGATGCCGGGTCTTAATTGTTCGTAGCCCGCGAGTCGGGCCGCAGACGCGCGGCAGACGGGCGTCCGACGCCGGCGAGAAATCACCGGACGAAGACGTGTTGTTCGGTTGAGAAGACGGCGGACGAGTCGCCGCGGACGACTGCCGAGGTGGGAGCCGAGAAGGGGGCGCGTTACCGCCGCGGCGCGACCAGTTGAATCGGGTGTTGCGTCGGGCGGCTGAGGAGCGAATCGAGCTGTTCGAGACAGGAGGTGCCGCTGGCGACGACCGTGCGGTCCCTGTTCTCGTCGGTCTGGAACTGCCCCTGTAGCTCGGAGCCGACGTCGACGCTGAGTTCGTAGTACTCGGACTTGTAGCCGAACGAGCCGGCCATGCCGCAGCACTCCACGTCAGAGGTGGCGACGTCGTAGCCGAGGTCCGAGAGGACGGCCTCGGTGTGACCTTCGAGGCCGAGCGTGCGCTGTTGGCAGTGGCTGTGGTAGGCGACTTCCTCGCCCGCACCGGCTGAGAGCGCGTCGGCGTCCGCGCCGTGGTCCAGCAGGCCGAAGACGTACTCCATGACCTCGTAGCTGGCCTCCGAGATGCGCTCGAAGGATTTCTCGGGGAGGAACTTCTCGTACTCGGTTCGGAACATCGCGAGGTCAGACGGCTCGATGACGACGATGTCGCGGCCGTCGTCGATGTGCTCGGCGAGGCCGGCGTACACGTCGTGGGCGTGGTCCTCCGCGGTCGCAATCATCCCCTGCGAGAGCGGGGCGCGACCCGACGAGCGAACGTCGGGGACGATGACGTCGACGCCGAGGGCTTCGAGGGCGCGGACCGCGGCCTTCCCGCGTTCGACCTGCACGTGGTTCGTGTACACGTCGGGGTAGAGGACGGCGGTGCGGACCGGGTCGTCGACCCGCGAGATGCGGCTCTCGAACCAGTCTTTCAGCGTCTCGCGCTGGAATGCGGGGAGTTCGCGGCGGGCGTCGATACCGAGGAACCGCTCCATGAGGTCGCGGGAAACGTCCAGTCCGGCGGCCCAGTTGGAGACGGGTGCGAAGAAGCTCCCGACCTTGGCGGCCGTCTCGAAGTTGCCGAAGAAGCGCTTCTGGAGGCTGACGCCGCCGGGTTCCTCGTCGGGGGTGAGTCCCTCGACGAGCCAGTCGAGTTCGGACACCTCGCCGCGGTTGACCCGGTCGCGGACGACCGTGTTTATCCACGGGATGTCGATTTCGACCGGGCAAGCGGTGGTACACCGGCTACAGCCGGTACAGAGGTCGTTGAACTCCGCGGCGCTGTCGAGGCCCTCGACGCCGGCCTCCCAGCCGGTGCCGATGCCGCCGGAGTAGGTCTCGCCGCCGAAGGCGTGGCCGCCGACGTGCTGGAAGTTGGCGCAGACGTTGGAACACGCCGAACACCGGATGCAGTAGAGCGTCTCGCGGAGTTGGTCGTCCTCGCGCATGTCGAACCGCCCGTTGTCGATGAGCACGAGGTGGAAGTCGCGGTCCGTCTCGGTCGCCGAAAGCGGCGTGTCGGAGGCGTCGAAGTCGACGGTCGGCGACTCGACCGGCGGGGTCAGAAGCGAGATGTAGGAGGTGATGTCCTGTCCCGTTCCCGACTTGCCGATGAGTTCGACGAAGGGCCGGAGGTCTTCGACGGTCGGGATGACCTTCTCGACGCCGGCGACCGCGACGTGCGTGTCGGGCACGACGGCCGTCTTCCGAGCGTTGCCCTCGGAGGTGACGAGCGCCATCGTCCCGGTGTCGGCGGTGATGAAGTTCGCGCCGGTCATCCCCACGTCCGCGCCCTCGATGAGTTCGCCGAGTTGCTCGCGGGCGAACATGGTGAGTTCCTCGGCGGTTTCGAGGGGTTCGTCGGGGTCGAACGCCTCGTTGAATAGGTCGGCGATGGCCTCCCGCGACTTGTGGATGGCGGGCGCGACGATGTGCGACGGGGACTCGTCTGCGACCTGCAGGACCCACTCGCCGAGGTCGGTCTCGACCACGTCGATGTCGGCGGCTTCGAGGTCCTCGTTGACCGCTATCTCCTCGGAGGTCATCGACTTCGACTTGACGACGCGCTCGGCCTCCTTGTCCTCGCAGACCTCGCGGATGTACTGGTTCGCGTCGGCCGCGTCGTCGGCGATGTAGAGCGTGCCGCCGTTCGATTCGACGGTCTCGCGCAGTTGGTCGATGAGTTCGGGGAGCCGTTCGATGGCGTCTTCTTTGATGGCCCGCGCCTCCGATTTCAGCCCCTCGTAGTCGTCGAGCGTCTGGACCGATTCGTAGCGACCCTCGTTGAACCCGCGGGTGCTCGTGCCGACGGCGTCGCCCTCGGTCTCCATCAGCTGTCGAATCTTCGCCGCCTTGGCCTCGCGCGCCTTACTCATCGAGAATCACCACGTGGACTTCCTTCGGACCGTGCGCTCCCTTCACCAGCGCGCCCATATCGGCGGTGGCGCTGGGACCGGTGGCGATGATGGCCGAGGGGTGTCCCGTACGGAACTCCTCGCCCAGCCAGTCGAACGCCTCGGGCATGCCGGGGACGATGTCCGACCGCCTGAGGACGGCGACGTGGAGGTCGCCGAACAGGCTCACCGGTTCGACGCCGTCGGGCGTGCCCTGCACGACGACGCTCCCGTAGTCCGCGATACCCAGTCCAGCCGCCGTGATACCGGCGTTCGCCTCGCGGAGGTCAGCGGGAGTCGGGTCGGTGTTCACCCAGTCGGGGAGGTCGACGCCGTCGTACGGGAGTTCCACGCCGACGGCCGGCTCCGGACAGCGTTTTTCGAGTACGTCTGCCAGCCCGTTGGGTGACGCGTGTGTCCAGCCTACTTCGAGTCGTTCGAGCGAGTCCTCGAACGTCGCAACCGTGCCGGTTGACATACGTTGAGCTAGCGCGTTCTACATAATCGTTCTTCGGGTTCGGACACCACGCTGTCGGTTAATTATGTAGGATTCGAGTCAGGGGAATCGGCCGACCGCCTCGTCCGCGTCGGCGACCGTGCCGGCCGCCTCGCGCTTGCCGGCGGCGGATTTCGTCACGGCGTAGGCCTGCACGACGACGTAGCCCGCCCAGAGGAGGTAGCCGCCGGTCCCGCTCCCGAGAACCGTCGGGACCGTCCGGAACGCCGCGAGGCCGACCCCGTTGAGCCACGTCCCGATGAGAAGGACACTGAAGTAGCCGTAGAAGCCCGTCGCCCACCACATGCCGACGACGCGCGCCCAGCCGGGTTGGACGTGTTCGGGGAGCCGCGTCGTGTTCATCACGAGGACGAGCGCGGTGTAGGGCCACATGATCACGCCGGACATCGCGGCCCCGACGACGAGGAAGAAAAACGGCTCTTGGCCCTCGAACGGCGAACTAAACAGGAGGATGATGACGACGCCCCAGACGCAGAAGGCGGTGAGGAGCCGCCAGAACAGCTTCGGAAGGTCCCAGCCGGCCTCGCGGCCGTAGGACTCGTAGAGGGCGTCGGCGCTGTTGCGGACGAACGACTCGACGATGGCGTACTCGGTGGTAAACAGCGCGACGAAGAGGACCGCTAAGACGAGGAACGAGCCGACCGTGCCGAGCAGCGGGACGACGTGGCCGAGCCACATCTGGATGGCGTTGGCGGTCGACCCCGACGCGTAGCGGATAGCGACGCTCATCAGCGCGGGGGCGACGAGAAGTAAGCCGACCACGAACGTCAAGAGGTGTTCGAGTTGGACGACGCGCCACCAGCCGCGCCAGCGGCGGAGGTTCGTCAGCGTCGGGCGGAACGCGAAGCCGTCGCGCTGGATGGGTTCGGGGTCGTCGCCCCGGAGCGGGTTCTTCACGCGCCCCTGATAGTTACCCATGCCGTAGCCCTTCTCCCGCATCCAGAGGCTTTGGGAGAGGTTGAGGTAGCCGCCCGCGCCGGCAAAGGCGAGGCCGCCGAGGAAGACCGCGATGTCCAGCCCCTCGGGGAGCGTTCCGACCGACCCCGCGGCCGCGGGGAGGTCGGCGAACTCGACCCACGAGCCGGTGACGGCGACGAGGAGCAGGGCCGCGCCGATGGCGACGAACAGGAGGCCGATTTGGAACACCTCGACGGCGTTGTACATGACCGACGACACCTGATACGAGAGCCAGATGACGCCCATGAGGGCGGCGGCGACGAGTTTCCACGTCGCGAGCGACGCGCCGAACAGCGCGACCGACCCGTCGAGTCCGAGCGCCGTCGTGGCGACCCGCGCCGCGCCGGCGGCCCACCCGGGCCAGCCGAGGCTGACGAGGCCGCCGACGAGAAACGCCCACGGCCAGTACGACCCCACGCGTGCGAACGCGCGGAAGATGCTCTCGCCGGTGGCGAGCGTCCAGCGCTGGAGTTCCGTGTTGATGAGGAACTGCGTGAAGACGCCGACGACGAACGCCCAGAACACCGCCCAGCCGTACTGCGCGGTCAACACGGGCCAAAAGAGCGTCTCGCCGCTCCCGAGCGACGCCCCGAGCATGATGGCCGAGGGGCCGACGACGTGGCCGACGCGCGGGACCCGCGGGAGGTCGGCGAGGCGGAACGACCCGCCGTCGCCCGACTCGGGGTAGTCGTCCGAGTCGTCGGACTCCTCCAACTCCTCGTAGCGAAGCGGGAGATACCAAGTGCCGCGATACTGCTTTCCCTCGACTTCGGAGGCGTAGACGTCGTCGCCGCCGGCGACGCTCGGTTCCGTCGAGGGCGTAGACTCCGAGGGTCCTGCGGTGGCGTCGTCCGAGTCGTCGAGCGCGTCCGACCGCGCGGAGGCGTCCGCGTCGGAATCGGGGCGACCGTCGCTCACGAGCGGCCACACTCCGAGACGAAACTATCGAACGGCGAATCGCTTGACATCGGTGCGTTTGCCGGAATTGTGGCCCGATGGTGTATAAATTCGTAGGGTGAGGCCGCGTTCGAAAACCGGACTACCCGCCGAGGAAGTGCCAGATGTGGCCGCGCTCTTCCGGCGGGTCGACGCCGGGCAGTTGCTTGAGCGCCGGCTGAATCGCGTTCCACCAGCCCTCGGCAGACTCGAAGCCGGCGGGGTAGTCGTGGTACACGTCCCGCAGGAAATCCGCCTTCTTCGCCTCGGGGTGGTCGGTGAGGTACTGGTACGCCGCCGACAGCGCCTCGCGGCGGGCGTCGAGCATCGGGCCGCTCCCCGGCAGGTCCGCGCGCTCGATGGCGGACGAGACGGCGGGCGGGTGGTCGAGGTCGGCGGGGTCGTCGGCCTCGCCCGAGGGCCCGGTTTCGGAGGGCGAAGCCGGGTCGGTCGAGTCGGCGGCCCGCCCCGCAGTCGACTCCCCGCGGGCGGGCATCGGAATCCAGAACACCCGGCTCCGAGCGCCGACTTTCCGGGTGGCGAGGTCGCCGCGTTCTTCGAGTTCGTTCAGTTTGTTGTGCGCGGTGCGCCGCGAGCAGTCGAGCGCCTCCATCACGTCGGTGGCGGTGAGGGGGCGAGCGGCGTCGTCACGCTCCTCGAACACGTCCAAGACGGCGTCCAGCGAGATGCGTCCCACGTACTGTCCGTGCTCGTTTCGGGAGCGCGCGCGAGACTCATCGTCCATGATAATTCCAATCCACACGACTGCATAAGCCTTTACACACGTGTGTATTACCAATTCAGTCGTGTGTCGTGGCCGAGAAACACGTGTGAACTGGCCGTTCCGGAGCCCGGTTTTTCCGATTTCGCTCCGAATCCGAACCAACAGGATAGACCGTGTGAGACCAGAAATCGGGGTTTAATCGCGTATTTGGCACGGTATCCACGACTGTACTGGATTCCGAACTTCGGAGAAGACGACCCCAACCGAGATGTCAGGAATAGCGACGAACGATAGATATATATCACAAAAGTTGTGTATCTGATTCCACGATGCACCGCATCAGGCACGAATCTGGAACGGCACAGGCTGGAACGAACTGCGGAGGTGTGCGGCATGGTTAGCGCGACCGACGCGCTCGTCGCACTGCTCCCGCTCATCACCATCGCCTATCTGATGGTCGGGCGGTACTGGCCCGCGACGCGGGCGATGCCCGTCGCGTGGGTCGTCGCAATCGGGGCCGGCGTCCTCGGCTGGGGCATGACGCCGCAGTGGGTCATCGCCTCGACCATCAACGGCTTCATCACCGCCTCGAACATCCTGTACATCGTCTTCGGGGCGATTCTGCTCCTGTACACGCTCAAGCAGACGGGCGCGTTCGACGCCATCAACGACGGCTTCGCCTCCATCAGCGAGGACCGCCGCGTGCAGGTCGTCCTGCTCGTGTTCCTCATGGGCTCGTTCATCGAGGCGGCCGCCGGCTTCGGCACGCCCGCGGCAATCGTCGGCCCGCTCCTCGTCGGCCTCGGCTTCCCGCCGCTCGCGGCCGTCGTCGTCGCGCTGACGGGGAACCTCATGGCCATCACCTTCGGCGCGGTTGGCACGCCGCTCATCATCGGGATGATAGACATCTTCGGCGACGTGCCGGTCATCACGAACGCGCTCGACGCGCAGGGCATGGGCGTCGAACAGTGGGTGTCCGAAATCGCGGTCTTCGGGGCGATGAACCACGTCGTCGTCGGTATCCTGCTTCCCTTCATCGGCGTCGCCATGATGACGCGCTTCTTCGGCGAGGAGCGCTCGGTCAAGCCGGCGCTGGAAGTGCTTCCCCTCACGCTGTTCGCGTGGGCGTCCTTTTCGGTGCCGTACTTCCTGACGGCCTACTTCCTCGGGCCGGTGTTCCCCGGACTGGTCGGCGCGATGGTGGGGCTTCTGCTCACCGTCTCCGCGCTCAAAGCCGGCTTTTTCCACCCCGACGAGGAGTGGGACTTCGCGCCGCAGACCGAGTGGCCCGACCACTGGGTCGGCGACATCCAGCCCGGCGAGACGAGCCAGCGCGGCGGCGCTGTCGCCGCTGACGGTGGTGCGGTCCAGCAGATGTCGCTGTGGAAGGCGTGGACGCCGTACGTCCTCGTCGCGGCGCTCCTCGTCGTCACCCGCGTGTTCGACCCGCTGACGAACTTCCTCACGTCGACGCTCGTCTTCGAGTACGCCAACATCTGGGGCACGGAGTTGGCCGGCGACTTCCAGTTGCTCTACCTGCCCGGCGCGGTGTTCCTCGCGGTCCACCTCGTCACCATCGGCCTCCACGACATGGACGCGAAACAGGTCAAAGCCACGTGGGGGGAGACCGTCGAAAAAGTCACGCCGGCGGTCATCGCGCTGTTGTTCGCGGTCGCGACCGTCCAAATCATGCTCCAGTCGGGCAACGCCACGGGCACCGACAGCATGCTCATCGTCCTCTCGGAGGGCATGGCCGGCATCGCGGGCGGCGTCTACCCGTTCTTCGCCGCCTTCGTGGGCGCGTTCGGCGCGTTCCTCGCGGGGTCGAACACCGTCTCCGACATCCTGTTCGGCACCTTCCAGTACGGCGTCGCCGACCAGATCGGCACGCCGAAGACCGTCATGCTGGGCGCGCAGGCGGTCGGCGGGGCCATCGGCAACCTCATCGCCGTCCACAACGTCGTCGCCGCGCTCGCGGTCGTCGGCCTCGTCGGCGAGGAGGGCCGCGTCATCCGCCTCGAACTCATCCCGCTTCTGTACTACGGGACCGCGACCGGCATCCTCACGCTCCTGTTCAGCTACGTGCTGTTCCCGGGCGTGTTCTGACCGGTCGGCGCTTTCGACCCGGCCCGGCCGAACTATCTCGGCCCGAATCGACTCGATTCGACTCGGTTCGACTTGACCCGGATCGATTCGAACCGCGAACCGACTCGCAACCCACCCGCGCGCGACCCGGACTGACGCCCGTCACCGGGTGTCTTTATCCGTTCACGCAAACCGACATACGACAGAGCTAATCAATGGCATCCAACACGCACGAACCGGCCACCGACCCCGCGCTCGCTGGCGATTACGACTACGTCAGCGACGACGTCGAGCGGCCGGGGCTGGTCGAAGACCTCGAGTCCCTCGTCGAGGGCGACGTGCGCTTCGACACCTACACGAGAACGCTGTACGCGACCGACGCGTCGGCCTACGAGCAAGTCCCCATCGGCGTCGTCATGCCGACCTCGACGGCCGACGTGGCGGCGGTGATGGAGTACTGCGCCGACCGCGAGATTCCCGTCCTCCCCCGCGGCGGCGGCACGAGCCTCGCCGGCCAGACCGTCAACGAGGCCGTCGTCCTCGACCTCGTCCGCCACATGGGCGGCGTCGAGGAAATCGACCCCGAGGCGCGGACGGCCACGGCCGAAGCGGGCGTCCGCCTCGGCGAACTCAACGAGGAACTCGCCCCCCACGGCCTGAAGTTCGCGCCCGACCCGGCGTGGGGCGACCGCTCCGCGCTCGGCGGCGCAATCGGCAACAACTCCACCGGTTCGCACTCGCTGAAGTACGGCAAGACAGACTACTACATCGAGGAACTGGAGGTCGTCCTCGCGGACGGGACGGTGACGACGCTCGGCGAGGTAAGCGTCGACGAACTCCGCGAGTCCGGCGACCCCGACGGCGACCTCGAAGCGCGAATCTACGCCGAAATCGCGCGGATACTCGACGAGGAGGCCGACGAGATTTCCGAGCGCTTCCCCGACCTGAAGCGCAACGTCTCGGGCTACAACCTCGACATGCTCGTCGACGAGATGCGCGGCGAGCGCCGCACGCCCGACGACGCGGGCATCGACGAGGACTGGGAGGCCGGCCGGGTCAACCTCGGCCGGCTCATCGCCGGGAGCGAAGGCACCCTCGGCATCGTGACGAAGGCGACCGTCTCGCTGGAGGAGATTCCGAACACCGCGTCGGTGGCGCTTCTCACCTACGACGACGTCATCGACGCGATGCACGACGTTGCCCCCATCCTCGAACACGAGCCCGCGGCCGTCGAGGTCATGGACGACGTGCTTCTCGACCTCGCGCGCGACACCGCGGAGTTCGCGGACGTGGTCGGAATGCTCCCCGAGGGCACGGACTCGACGCTCCTCGTGGAGTTCTACGCCGACTCCGACGAGGCCGGCAAGCAGAAGGTGGCGAACCTCATCGAAGACCGCGTCATCGACCCCGACGGGACCGAGTTCGACCCCGAGGCGGGGTCGGCCTCAGTGACCGAAAACGAGCGCCGCGCGACCGACTTCATGGAGGCCCACGACGCCGACACGCGCGCGAAGTTCTGGAAGATGCGCAAGTCGGGCCTCCCGATTCTCCTCTCGCGGACGACCGACGAGAAGCACATCGCGTACATCGAGGACACCGCCATCCCGGCGGAGAACCTCCCGGCGTACGTCTCGGACTTCCAGGACATCCTCGACGAACACGACACCTTCGCGTCGTACTACGCCCACGCGGGGCCGGGCGTCCTGCACATCCGCCCGCTCGTCAACACGAAGACGGCCGAGGGCGTCGAGACGTTCGAGGCCATCGCCGACGAGGTGACCGACTTGGTCGTCAAGTACGGCGGCTCCGTCTCCGGCGAACACGGCGACGGCCGCGCGCGGACCCAGTGGAACCGCAAGCTGTACGGCGACCACCTCTGGAACGTCTTCCGCGACCTCAAGACCGCGTTCGACCCCGACTGGCTCCTGAACCCGGGGAACATCTGCGGCGACTACGACATGACCGAGAACCTCCGCTTTTCCCCCGACTACGAGTTCGACGCCGGCTTCGAACCGGCGCTGAACTGGGACAACGACAACGGGTTCGAGGGCATGGTCGAACTCTGCCACGGCTGTGCCGGCTGTCGCGGCCAGCAGTCCACGGTCGGCGGCGTGATGTGCCCGACGTTCCGCGCCGCCGAAGAGGAGATTCAGGCGACTCGCGGGCGCGCCAACATGCTCCGGCAGGCCATGAGCGGCGGCCTCCCCGAAGACGAGATGTTCACCGACGAGTTCGTCGACGAGGTGCTCGACCTCTGTGTCGGCTGTAAGGGCTGTTCGAAGGACTGCCCGAGCGAGGTCGACATGGCGAAGATGAAAGCCGAGGTCGTCCACGAGTACCACCAGCGCAACGGCTCCAGCCTCCGCGACAAGCTGTTCGCCAACATCGATTCGCTGTCGAAGCTCGGCTCGGCGTTCGCCCCGCTCGCCAACGCGGCGACGAAGGTGCCGGGCGCGCGGACGGTCATGGAAAAGACCGTCGGCATCGCCAAGGAGCGCTCGCTCCCGAAATTCCATTCGACGAGCTTCGTCGACTGGTTCGAGAGCCGCGGCGGGGCGGGCGTCCCGGAGGCGCAGGCCGACCGCAGGGCGCTGGTGTTCCCCGACACGTACACGAACTACAACCACCCCGAGGTCGGGAAGGCCGCCGTGAAGGCGCTGGAGGCCGCGAACGTCCACGTTCGGATTCCGGAGGGCGTCGCCGGCTCCGGCCGGCCGCCGCACTCGAAAGGCTTCCTCGACAAGGCCCGCGCCGACGCCGAGCAGAACGTCGAGGCGCTCGCGCCCGCCGTCGAGGAGGGCTGGGACGTCGTCCTCTGTGAGCCCTCGGACGCGGTGATGTTCCAGTCGGACTACCTCGACCTGCTCTCCGGCGACGACGTGGAGGCCGTCGCGGAACACGCCTACGGCGTCATGGAGTACGTCGACGCGTTCCGGCTGGACGAGTCGCTGTCGTTCCACCCGCAGGACGACTACCTGACGTATCACGGCCACTGCCACCAGAAGTCCACGAAGAAGGACCACCACGCGGTGGGCGTTCTCCGCCGCGCCGGCTTCGAGGTGGACCCGCTGGACTCGACGTGTTGCGGGATGTCCGGGTCGTTCGGCTACGAAGCCGAACACTACTCCATGTCGAAGGCCATCGGGAACATCCTCGAAGGCCAAGTGGCCGAGAGTCCGGGCGACGTGGTCGTCGCCCCCGGCGCGTCGTGTCGGACGCAACTCGAAGACATGGACGGGGCGACCGACGACCCACCGCACCCCGTCGAGATGCTCGCGCGCGCCATCGACGCGTAAGCGACGCGACGGCAACGCGACGCCGAAACGACGCGGGCCGGGTTCCGACGCACGCCGTCCCGCCTCGTTTTTCGTCGCAGATACGTTTAGGGCGCTCGCCGGCCAATCGCGGGACGACCGAGATGCGAGGGAACCAGCCATGACACCGATGGAACTCGACGACGTGCGCGTCGACGCGTACATGACGACCGGCGTGGAGACCGTCGGCCCGGACGCGTGGGTCACAGACGTAGTCGACAGACTCAAAGCCGGCCCGCAGTACGGCGGTCTCCCGGTCGTCGACGACGAGCACCGCCTCCTCGGGTTCGTCGGTGCGATAGACCTCTTGGAGGTCAACGGCGACGTGCGGGTCGAGTCGGTGATGAGCCGCGACCTCGTAGTCGTCCGCCCGGAGATGACGGTGAAGAACGCCGCGCGCGTCATCTTCCGCACCGGCCACCAGTTCCTCCCCGTCGTCGACGACGACCGAGTGTTGCTCGGCCTCTTTTCGAACGGCGACGCGGTGCGGAGCCAAATCGAGCGGACGACGCCCTCGAAGGTCCAGAGCACCCGCGAGATGCTCGAACGGACCCACGACACGTCCATCGGCGTCGGCGAGCGCGAAGTCGACGTCGGCTCGCTGATTCCGACCCAGCGGGAGGTCTACGGCGACGAGCTCGAAGGCCGGAAGTACGAACTCCAGAACGGCCTCGCGGAGCCGCTTATCGTCGTCTCCCACGGTTCCGAGACGTTGCTCGTCGACGGTCACCACCGGGCGATGGCCGCGAGGCGGCTCGATATCGACCGGATGCTCGCGCACGTGCTCACGGTCTCGCCGGAGGACGTCGACGAGTTGGGCCTGCGCAGGATGGCCCGCCTCGGCGGCCTCCGGTCGCTCGCGGACGTAGAGGTCAACGACTACCTCCAGCACCCGCTCATCGAGAAGACAGAACAGTAGGCGGGCGGGGAGCGAGAAGCCGTAACCGGTGGGCGTGGCGGGCTACTCGGCGAGGTCGTCGAGCGCGTCGCCGAAGGCGGCGAGTCCGGTTTCCATCGCCTCGGGGTCGCCGCCCAGCGAGATGCGGAACGACTCCGGCGAGTCGAAAAATCGGCCGGGGACGACGAGCACGCCGCGGTCCCACGCGGCGTCCGCGACCGCGTCGCCGTCGGCGGCGGCGTGGTCGAGGAAGGCGAACGTCCCGCCGGCGTGGATGCGCCCGTCGAGGTCGTCGCGCTCGGCGACGAACGCCGCGAGGAGGGCGTGATTGGCCGAGAGGTGCTCGCGGGCGGCGGCCTCTATCTCGTCGCCGTGGTGGAGCGCGCGCCGGGCGAGTTTGGTGCTCGGTTCGGCGACCGCGGGGAGGTACATCGACGCCGAGCGGGCGCGCTCGACGACCGCTTCGGGGCCGATAATCCAGCCGACGCGGAGGCCGCCGAGCCCGTAGAACTTCGTTAGCGACCCGGTGGCGACGGTGTTCTGCAGGCCGGACGCGGTGGTGCCGCCGAAGGGGCCGTCGACCGCGGGGTCGACGAAGGGCGCGTACACCTCGTCGACGAGGAGGTAGCCGCCGGCGTCGGCCGCGGCCGCCGCGACCTCGGCGAGTTCGGCGCGCGGCGTGAGTTTGCCCGACGGATTGTGTCGGTTGGTGACGATGGCGTAGGCGAAGGTGTCGGTCGAGGCCCCGTCGAGGCGGGGGGGTTCGAGTTCGTAGTCGTACTCCGGTGGGCGGACGAAGCGGTCGACGCGCGCGCCGAGCGCCTCCGACGTGGCCACGAGCGGCTGATAGCCGGGTTTTTCGACGAGAACCTGCGGACGCGTGGCGTCGGACTCGTCGCGGTCGTCGTCGTCAGTCGCGAGGTCGAGAAGGGCGCAGGCGGCGAGGAAGTTCGCGTTCGTCGCGCCCGCGGTGACGAGGACCGACGACTCGGAGACGCCGTAGCGTTCCGCGAGTTGGCCGGCGAGCGTCGCGTCTTCGGGGTCAGAGCGACCCTCGAGAACCGGCGGGACGAGGTCGTCGCCGCGGCGGGACGGGCCGAGGTCGCTCGTCGCGAGGTCGTGGGTGGCCTCGGCCGCCCGGTCGACAATCCACTCCAGATAGGGGATTCCGGGAAACGTCGTCGTCATTGGGACTCCTTCGCGGGCACTGCCGTAAGTCGTTGGGGTCTCGGGGGCATCGGCCGCAGGCGGTGGTGACCTCAGCGGTCGTCGATTGACGGCCGAGGAAGCGGCGCGGCGTCTGTCCGCCAGTCGTCGATGCGTCGTCTGGCCCACGACACCGCCGGCCGCGAGTCGTTGTAGATGAGGCCCGCGAGGCCGCGCTCGGAGTACGCGACGAGGAACGCGACGGGGCCGTCCGGGAGGTCCGAAACGACGAGACTGTAGGGAAGCGAATCGACCGACTGGAGGGAAAAAGAGTCGACCGACCACGCCTCGGCGAGCTGTGGCCGATAGGCGGTGACGAGTCGCTGGACTACGTCGTCGGTGGCGACGAGGTCGACCGGGGTGCCGCTCTCGACGACGGCCCGGTAGTAGGCGTCGACCTGCGAGGGAAGGGCCCCGCGGACGCACCCGCGTATCGACGCCGCCGCTTCGACGAAGGACGTGAGCTTCGACAGCGCGGGGCCGGAACCGCCGTCACTGACGGAGATGGCGTCACAGCCGTCGAGGAACGCCGGTGCGAGCCGCGCGTCCGAGTCGAGCGAGTCGAGCACCGCGGCGGCCGCGTCGATATCGTCCAGACACTCGACGAAGTGCGCGTACGTATCGAGCGCCATTCGACCGGCGAGCGTCGGGCGGTGGACGCCGCCGTTCGTCTCGACGAAGCCCGCGCGCTCCAGTTCGCGGAGCCCGCGGTCGACGGTCGACCGCGACACCGGGAGGTCGCCCGCGAGTTGCGCCGTCGTTTGAGGCTGGCGAACGACGGCGTCGAGCACGTCGGCCCGCGACGCGAGCACGTCGAACACCTCGTCGACCTCGGACCGAACCATGTCGAATTATATGAACGTGATGCTACTTAAATAACAGGAGAACCGGGCGTTTGTATATAAATAATCGATTTGTTTATATACTCTTACTCACCGTGTGAGTGAGTGATGCGATGGGTGAAGTAAAGCGTGTAGCAGGAGTAGAAGGCTATGCCGGGGTGCCTCTGACAACCGGCTTTTCGTCCGAACCGGGGTGCCCGGTCCGGTTCGGGCGTCAGAAGGGGAAGACATTCCCCTTCACATTTTGCTCCGAAACGCTTCTTCGACGAGGGGAATCGCCGTCTCCACCGAGTCGCCGCGCGCGAGGTGCGCGTCGCACGAGCAGTCCGACGAGCCGAAGCCGTCGACGCCCGCCGCACCGAGCGACGACGCGAGTTCGGTCGCGACCGCACACTCCACGTCGCGGTCGGTGACGCAGACGACCCGCGCGAGGTCGGTGTCGGTGTGTCCGCCGAGGTAGTCGACGTGCCAGTGGCGAACCTCGTGGTCGCCGGCCGCGACGCGCCGGTGGCGGCGGACGCGGCGGAGGCCACCCGCGCCGAACGCGCTCCCGACGTAGACGTAGGCTCCCGCCGAGAGGCGGTGTTCGCCCAGCGCGCCGACCTCGACGGTCACCGCGGGCGCGTCGAAGACGAGCGCGTACGTCCCGACGGGCGACCGAGCGTCGAGCGCCAGCGGGTCGTCGTCGGTGCCGAGGACCGCGGGGTCGAGCGAGTGGACTGTCGGGGCGTCGTCGGTCGGGTTCCGCGAGACGGGCATAGTCGGGGAACGTCCTTCCGGTTACGAAAGCTCGGCGGGTCGCTTTTCGGCGTTGTCGAGGAGAGCCGCAAACAGGTCGGCCGCGGCGGCGTCGAGGTCGTAGACGCTGTGGACGTCGTCGGGGTCGCGGCCGCGGCCGCTGGCGGCGCCGACGACCTTGGCGATTCGGTCGTAGTTGTCGCGGACGAGACTACCGAGGAGACCGGGCATTCCGGCGCGGTCGGTGAGCTCTTTGGCGGCGGCGCGACCGGCGTAGACCCGGCGCTCGCGGCGGTCGACGAGCACCATGGCGAACGGCACGTCCGCGAACTGGGCGTCGAGGAACGCCTGCGCCGCGTCGTCGTACCACGAGATGGCTTCCACGTCGTCGAGGCGCTTCAGCGCCGACGCGGCGACCGAGCAGTAGGCGCACTCGCCGTCGTAGATGAGCACGGCGTCCGCGGACTCGTTCATATCTTTCGTCGGGACGCGAAGCACAAAAACGGCGCGGCAGTCGTGCCGTGTGCTATCAGTTCCAACCTGCGACAGCGTTAGGGCGACCACGTCCGCAGTGGGCGTGTGGACGACCTCATCGAGTGGCTTCGGACCAGACCGTACTACGAGGGGCAGATTCGGTCCCACCGCCGGTTCGAGGCGCGCGAGCCGGCGTTTGCCGACGTGGACCTCGAACCGCGGTTGGCGTCGGCGCTCGACGACCGCGGCATCGACCGGCTCTACCGGCATCAGGCCGAGGCGGTCGAGGCTATCCGCGACGGGAACAACGTCGTGTTGGCGACGCGGACCGCGAGCGGCAAGAGCCTCGCGTACACCGTCCCGGCGTTCGAGCGGGCGATGGACCACGGCGGGCGGACGCTCTATCTCGGCCCGCAGAACGCGCTCGTCGCCGACCAACTCGACACGCTGTCGGACCTCGCGCGCGGCCTCGGCTTCGGCAGTCGCGTCTCGGTCGACCAGTACACCGGCCGGCTGTCGAAGTCGGAGAAGCGCGAGGTCAGAAAGCGGATGCCGACGGTCCTGCTTTCGAACCCGGACATGGTTCACTACGCGCTTCTCCCGCACGCCCATCGGCTGTGGGAGTGGTTCTTCTCCTCGCTGGAGACGGTCGTCATCGACGAGGTCCACGGCTACCGCGGGGTGTTCGGGAGTCACGTCGCCCTGCTCGTCCGCCGGCTCAAGCGCGTCTGCGAGCGGTTCGGGGCCGACCCGCAGTTCGTCTGCTGTTCGGCCACCATCGGCAACCCCGTCGAACACGCCGCGCGCATCACCGGCGAGCGGGAGGACTCCTTCGCGCTCGTGGACGAGGACGCGAGCGGGACCGGCGAGACCAACTGGCTCCTCTGGAACCCCCCGGAGTACGAGAATCCCGACGCCGGTGGGTCGGGGCGGCGGCGCTCGGGCCACGTCGAGACCAAGAACCTCTTTGTCGACCTCGTCGCGCGCGGTCACCAAACGCTGGCGTTCACCCGGGCTCGACAGGCCGCCGAACGGTACGCCTCCGAGAGCGCGAGCAACCTTCGGAGTCGCGGCGAACACGCGCTCGCCGGCGAGGTGGCGGCGTATCAGGCCTCGCTGACCCACGACCGGCGGCGGGAGATAGAGGCCGGCCTCCACGACGGCGACATCGCGGGCGTCTGGAGCACCAACGCGCTGGAGCTCGGCGTCGACGTGGGCGGCCTCGACGTGGTGCTCATCGACGGCTACCCCGGCACGCGGATGTCCGCGTGGCAACAGGCCGGGCGGGCGGGCCGCGGCGACAGACCCGCCTTGGTCGTGTTCGTCGGCGGCGAGGACCAACTCGACCAGTACCTGATGAACCACCCCGCGGAGTTCTTCGACGGCGACCCCGAACGCGCCGTCTCCGACCCGGAAAACGACCATCTCCTCCCCTCCCACGTCGCCTGCGCGGCCGCCGAGAACTGGCTCTCGACCGAAGACGAGTCGTACTTCGGCGGGTCGTTCCCCGGCGTCGTCTCCGACCTCGAAGCCGACGGCACGCTGGCGCGCCGGGAGACCGACGACGGGCTCCGGTGGACTCACGACGGGAGCGAGAGCCCGCAACACGCGATGAGCCTCCGAACCATCACCGACCGCGAGGTGCAACTGATGGATTCGCGGAACGACGAGACCATCGCCACGCTGGCGTTCGACGACGCGCTCCGGGACGCCCATCCCGGCGCGGTCTACCACCATCAGGGTCAGACGTACGAGGTCGCCGAGTTGGATTTGGACCGCGACGTGGCCCGACTCCAGCCGACGTGGGCTGACTACTACACCCGCGTCCTCCACGACAAACACATCACGGTCGAGCGGGACATCCTGTCGAAACCGCTGTCGGCGCGGTCGGACGTGGAGGTCCGGTTCGCGGAGGTGACGATGCGAAAGCAGATAACGGGCTTCGAGCGCCGCGACCCGAAGCGCGGGACGACCATCGGCCAGCAACTGCTCGACCTCCCGGAGACGAGCCTGCGGACGAAGGCGCTGTACTTCACGGTCCCCGGCGACGTGGACGCGGAGATGCGCGAGCTATCGAGCGACCGCCCGGAGGGCCGCGACTACGGCTTCAACGGCGGCATCCACGCCGCGGAACACGGCATAATTTCGCTGTTCCCGCTTCGACTGCTCTGTGACCGCGGCGACATCGGCGGGCTCTCGACGCCGTACCACGCCCACACCGACCAGCCGACGATCTTCATCTACGACGGCCACCCCGGCGGGGTCGGCATCACGCGCGCCGGCTACGACATCGTGGAGGGGCTGATGCGCCAGACCGCCGACCTGATTTCGGACTGCGACTGCGAGGACGGCTGTCCCTCCTGCGTGCAGTCGCCGCAGTGCGGCAACGCGAACGACCCGCTGGCGACGGACACGGCGGTCCTGCTGTTGGAGTCGCTGACGGGAACGCGGGCCTGAAGCGGGCGACCGGGCGCGAACCGCCCACCTCCGCCGACCCGACGAGTGAAATATCACTATACCGTCATTTCAGGGCCGCTATCCCGAACCAACATCTATTTTTGGGTGGCCTAAATCTATGGAGGCAATGAATGCGGACATCTGTGTGATCGTCCCGACTATCCGGGAGTACGAGTGCATGCGGGCGTACTTCGACAACGCGCGGGCACACGGTTTCGACCTCGACCGGCTGTTCGTTCTCCTCGTGACCGAGGACTTCTGTGACACCGAGGGGATGGCGTCGATGCTGGACGACGAGGGGGTTTCGGGCGCGGTCTTCGACGGGACGGCCCGCGAGGAGTGGTACGACGAACACGATGTCTCCGAGTACTCGCATCTCGTGCCGGCGGCGAGCCACGCCCAGACGAGCTTCGGTCTGCTGTACATGTGGGCGCACTCCGAGTTCGACTACGGCGTGTTCATCGACGACGACACGCTCCCCCACGACGAGTGGGACTTCTTCGGTCGCCACATGGCGAACCTCGCTCGCACCGACGAGGTGGAGTCGGTGTCGAGCGACGAGCGCTGGGTCAACGTCCTCTACCAGAACGCCGACGAACACGGGCTGTACCCCCGCGGCTACCCCTACTCGGCGATGGACGAGACCGTCGAGACCGGGACGCGCGAACTCCGCGACGTGGTCGCCTCACAGGGGCTGTGGACGAACGTCCCCGACCTCGACGCGGTCCGCATCCTGATGGACGGCGACCTCGAAGGGCAGGCCCAGACCCGGACCGACTTCGAGGACTTCGACGGCGACTTCGTGGCCGAGCCGGGCCAGTACCTCACCGTCTGCTCGATGAACCTCGCGTTCGAGCGCGAGGTCGTCCCGGCGTTCTACCAGCTCCCGATGGACGACAACGAGTGGGAGGTCGGTCGCTTCGACGACATCTGGTCGGGCGTCTTCCTCAAGCGCGCCGCCGACGTGCTCGGGAAAGACGTCGTGACGGGCTACCCGCTGTGCGAGCACAACAAGGCCGCTCGCCCGACGTTCGACGACCTCAACAACGAGGTACCGGGCCTCGAACTCAACGAGCACCTCTGGGAGGTCGTCGACGCGGTCGGCGGGGACGCCGACAGCTACGCCGGCGTCTTCGAGGCGATGGCCGACGCCCTCGCCGACGGCGACTGGTCCGAGTACCGCAACGGCGGCTTTTTCAACTACGTCGGCGAGCACATGCGCGACTGGCTGGACTGCCTCGCCGCGCTCGACGCGCCGCGGGCCGCCGCACCGGCCGACGACTGACTGATTGGCCGACGATTGACCAACCGGCCGACCGACGCGCACCGACGGACCGAGTAGCGGCTCTTTGTCCCGCGGTTCGGCCGCTTCTCTCGACAAATCGGTAGGTATAAATGTTTTAGGGAGGCCTAAATTCATATATGCACGAACGCGATCGAGAGCTTCGCCGTCACAGTCGTCGCCGATTCATCGCGACGACGGCGGCCCTCGGGGTCGGCGCGCTCGCCGGGTGTACCGGCGGAAGCGGCGAGGAGACAGAGACGACGACCGAAGCCGGAACCAACGAGTCGGTCGGACAGATCGGCTCCGGGCGTTCTCCGTTCGGCGAGCGCGAGATTACCGGGGGCGTCTCCGTCACGGAGATGCCGGACCTCTCGGGCGAGCTCACGCTCTACTCGGGGCGCGGGCAGGCGCTCGTCGGCGAACTCATCTCCTTTTTCGAGGAGTACTACGACGAGTTCACCATCCGCCCGCGGTACAACTCGGCGGCCGAACTGGTCAACCAGATTCAGACCGAGGGGCAGAACAGCCCCGCAGACGTGTTCTTCTCGGTCAACGCGGGTTCGCTCGGTGCGCTGAAGGACGCCGGTCGCACGCAGGAGCTTCCGAGCGAGGTGCTCGACCTCGTCCGCGACGAGTTCCACGACCCGGACGGGCAGTGGACCGGGACTTCCGGTCGCGCCCGGACCGTCCCGTTCAACACCGACCAGTTCGACGAGTCGGACATCCCCGACGACATCATGGCCTTCCCCGACACGGAGGCGTTCAGAGACAACATCGGCTGGGCACCGACGTACTCCTCGTTCCAGGCGTTCGTCACGGCGATGCGCGTCCTCGAAGGCGAAGACGCCACGAGAGAGTGGTTACAGGGGATGCAGGACCTCGGCGTCACGGAGTACAACGACGAGTTCCTCGTCTCGCAGGCCGTCGCCGACGGCGAAATCGGCGCGGGCTTCGCCAACCACTACTACATCCAGCGCATCCTCGCCGGGCGACCGAACGCGTCGCTTTCGACCGCCTTCACCGCGGGCGACGCCGGGTCGATTTTCAACGTCGCGGGCGCGCTCGTCCTCGACAGCACCGACGACGCCGAACTGGCGAGCAACTTCGTTCGACACCTGCTTTCGGCCGAAGCGCAGGACTACTTCGCGCGGACCACCTTCGAGTACCCGCTGGTCTCGGGTGTCGACCCCATCGGCGAACTGCCGAGCATCGACGAACTCAGCCCGCCGGAGGCCCTCGACCTGACCCAGCTTTCGGACCTCGAAGGAACCGTGGAACTCTTGCGTGAGGTGGGCGTCCTCTGAGGTAGCATACTCATGGCGACCGAACAGCAGACTGGGACCGGTGGAGGAGACGACGAGCAACCGCTCGGTCTGACCATCGCGAGCGGGGCCGTCGCCGCCGCCGTCGTCGTCCCGCTGTTGTGGCTCGTCAAGACCGCGCTCGACGTGGGGTTCGCCGAGGCGGTGGCGCTCGTCACCCGGCCGACGACCGTCGAAGTGTTCCTGAACAGCGCCGTCCTCGTCACGCTCGTCACCGCCGCGTGTATCGGACTCGGCGTCCCGCTGGCGTACCTGACCGTCCGGACCGACCTGCCGTTCAGGCGCTTTTGGACCGTCGTCGTCTCTCTCCCGCTCGTCATCCCGAGCTATATCGGCGCGTTCGCGTTCGTCTCGGCGTTCGGCCCGCGGGGCGCGTTCCAGCGGCTCTTGGCCCCGCTCGGCGTCGACTCGCTCCCCGAGATATACGGACTCCCCGGTGCCGTTTTGGTGCTGACGCTCTACACGTACCCGTACGTGTTCATCACCACCCGGGCCGCGCTGAAGTCGATGGACACCACGCTCATCGACGCCGCGCGGACACTGAACCACAGCCGTTGGGAGGCGTTCAAGCGGGTGACCGTCCCGCAGATTCGCCCCGCGGTCGCCGCCGGTTCGCTCCTGACGGCGCTGTACGTCCTCTCGGACTTCGGCACGCCGGCGATTATGCGGTTCGACGCCTTCACTCGCGTCATCTACGTGGAGTTCGGGACGTTCGGCCGCGACACCGCGACGCTCCTGTCGCTCCAGCTCATCGCCGTGACGCTCCTCATTTTGACCCTCGAATCGAAGATTCGGGGCGACGAGCGCACGACGACCGGCGGGCGCTCGGGGGCACCGATGCCGCTCGGCCGGTGGAAGTACCCGGCGCTCGGCTTCGCGGCGCTCGTCGCGACCGTCGGACTCCTCGTCCCGCTCGGCATCCTCTTTACGTGGCTCGCGCAGGGCGTCGCCGCGACGAGCGGGTCGCTCGCGTTCCAACCCGAGTACGCGTTCAACTCGGTCCTCGTCGCGGCGGCGACCGCGGGCGCGGCGACGCTCGCCGGCCTGCCGGTCGCGTATCTCGCCGCGCGGCACCCGTCTCGGCTGAGTTCCGTCTTCGAGCGCGCGACCTACGTCGGCTACGCGGTGCCGGGGGTCGTCCTCGGACTGGCGCTCGTCTTCTTCGGAAGCTCCTACGCGACGCCCATCTACCAGACGCTCTATCTCCTCGTGTTCGCCTACGTCATCCGTTTTCTCCCGCAGGCCATCGGGTCGCTCCGGGCGTCGTTCCTCCGGGTCGACCCCGCGCTCCCGGAGGCGGCGCGGACGCTCGGCGAGACCCCGTCGGGGGCGTTCCGTCACGTCACGCTCCCGCTCGTCGCGCCCGGTCTGTTCGGCGGCGCGGCGCTCGTCTTCCTGACCACGATGAAGGAACTGCCCGCGACGCTCCTGCTCCGCCCCTCGGGGTTCAGTACGCTCGTGACGCACATCTGGACGGCCTACGAGCAGGGCTACTTCGGTCAGGCCGTCGTGCCCGCGTTCATCCTGCTTTTCGTCTCCGGGCTCTCGATGCTCGTCATCATCACCCAAGAGGGATACGATGTCAAATAGCACACTCTCGACCACCGACCGTTCGAACCGCACGGAATCCACCGGCTCCGAGGCCGACGACGAGGACGCCGGCGGCGTCCTCGAACTCGACGACGTCTCAAAGTCCTACGGCACCGAGTCGGTCATCGCCGACCTCTCGCTCAGCGTCGAGGAGGGCGAAATCCTCACGCTCCTCGGCCCCTCGGGCTGTGGGAAGACGACGACGCTCCGGCTCATCGCCGGACTCGACCGCCCCGACGGGGGCGAGGTCCGACTGAACGGAAACGTCGTCTCCGGCGGCGACACCTTCCGCGCGCCCGAGGAGCGCGGCGTCGGCGTCGTCTTCCAGGAGTTCGCGCTGTTCCCGCACCTCACCGCGGCCGAGAACATCGCCTTCGGGCTGAAGGACCTCGACGAGGCCGCACGCGACGAGCGCGTGGCGGACCTCCTCGACCTCGTGGGACTGGAGACCCAAGGCGAGAGCTACCCCGACGAGCTCTCCGGCGGCCAGCAACAGCGGGTCGCCCTCGCGCGGTCGCTCGCGCCGGAGCCGGCCATCCTGCTCCTCGACGAGCCCTTCTCGAACCTCGACGTTGACCTCCGCGTCCAGATGCGCGAGGAGGTCCGCCGCATCCTCAAGGAGGCCGGCGTGACGGCCGTCTCCGTCACCCACGACCAAGAGGAGGCGATGTCCATCTCCGACCGCGTGGCCGTGATGAACGACGGCGACCTCGAACAGATCGGCGAGCCCGAGCAGGTGTTCCAACACCCCGAGTCGCGCTTCGTCGCCGGCTTCCTCGGCTACGCCGGGTTCCTACCGGGACGCATCGCGGGCGACGTGGTCGAAACCGAGCTGGGGACGGTCGGCCGCGACCAGATTCACGGCCTCGCGCCCGAGTACGACGACACCGACATCGACATCCTCGTCCGCCCCGACGACGTGTCGGCGCATCCCTGCAACGGCGGCGACGGCCACGGCAAGGTCGTCGGCAAGCGCTACCTCGGCCCGACCATCCTCTACGAGGTCGAACTCCACGGCGGCGATACCCTGCTGTGTATGCACAACCACGACGAGACAGTCCCGACCGACGGCTGTGTCGAGGTGACGCTCGACGCCGGCCACGAACTCGCGTGGTTCCCGCGCGAACAGCGCCCCGAGACCGGCCTCTACTCGGACTGAGAATGGGTCGGCGAGACTCGAATACGGGCTGGAGCGTCCCGCTCGGCGGGCGCGTTCGCGCCGCGGTCCGCGGCCTCGCGTTCGGGACCGGCTTCTCCATCGACATCGACCGAACCCGGACGCGGCGGCGACTCGCCGCGCTCTGTGTCTCCCTTGTCGTCGGACTCGTCGTGACGTGGCTCGCAGTCGACCTCTTTCCGTACCACACCGTCAACGACGACGAGGGCGTCTACCTCACGCAGGCCGCGATGCTCCTCGAAGGCAAGCTGTTCCTCTATCCCGGCCAACTGACCGAGGCCGTCAGGCCGTGGTTCTTCGTGGTACAGGAGACGCCGAGCGCGCCCGGCGGCGTCCAGCTCTACTCGAAGTACTCGCCGGCGGTGCCGGCGCTGTTCGCGGTCGGTCTCGCCTTCGGGCTTCCGAACCTCGTGTTGGGGGCCATCGCCGCGGTGTCCGCCGCGCTCGTCTACGCCCTCACCGCCGACGCGTTCGACCGGACGACCGGCGTCGTCGCGGCGGGCCTGCTCGGGCTCTCGCCGTTGTTTCTGCTCACCTCGGCGACGTTCCTCGCGTACGCGCCGACGACGATGCTCAACCTCGGCTTCGCCGTCTGCTACGTCCGGGCCGCCCGCCGGGACTCCTCGGGCTACGCCGTCGTCGCCGGCGCGCTCATCGGCGCGGCGTTCTTCGCCCGGCCCTACACCGCCGTCCTGTTCGCCCTGCCGTTCATCGCCCACTCGCTGTGGGCGCTGGCGACCGCCCGGCGCGCGGGGACCGGCTGGGTCGTCTTCCGCCGGTACGCCGCCATCGCGCTCCCCGGCCTCGCGTTCGTCGGCCTGACCCTCGCGTACAACGCCGTCGTGACGGGCGACCCGCTCACGTTCCCGTACATCGCCTTCGCCCCGCGGGACGGAATCGGCTTCGGCGAGCGGGCCATCCTCGACTACGAGGTCGTCTACACGCCCGCCATGGGCGTCGATACTGCCGTCGAAGCGCTCGACCTGCTCGCGACGCGCTGGGGGCCGATGGGCTGGCTCGGCACCGTCGCCGCGGTGTTCGGCGTCGGCGTCACCGCCCGCCGCTGGTGGGGCCACAAGACCGGCCGGAACCTCCGGGGGAGCGCGAGACGCCGCCACCACGGGCTCGGCGGCCGCGACCGCGCGTTCGCCGAACTCTCGGACGACGCCCTCGCTTGCGTCGTCGCGGGCGTGTTCGCCTCGGTGTTCGTCGGCAACGCCGCCTTCTGGGGGACGCACAACGGCCTCCGAAACGGTCTCATCGACCTCCTCGGCCCGTTTTATCACTTCGACGCGCTCGTCCCGCTCGCGGTGTTCGGCGCGGCCGGTGTCGTCGCCGGCGCTCGACTCCTCCGCCGACTGGCCCACCGCCGCTTTTCGGCCTCGGAGGCCCGCGGCGTCGTCTTCTCGGTGCTTCTCGTCTCGGCGCTGTTCGCCGGCGGCGTGACCGTCGGGGCGGTCGAAGAACCATACGACGAAAACCGGCTCCGAACCGAGACCTTCGCGTCGACCTACGAACCGCTCCTCGACGCCGGCTTCGAACAGCCGCCGCTGACGCCGTCGCTTCCGGGCGTCGGTGCCGGCGGTCTCGAAAGCGGTGCCGAGGGCATCGGGGGCGGTGACGGCGGTCTCGGCGTCGCCGGCGACCCGGCCGCGGCGGGCACCGAGACGAAGGCGCTCGTCTTCCACCCCGGCCCCTACGGCGACTGGTCGGCCCATCCCTTCCAGACGCTCCGCAACGACCCCGGGTTCGACGGCCCGGTGCTGTACGCCATCGACGGCGGGGCCGAACGGGACGTCGCGGTCCTCGACGCGACGAACCGGACTCCGTATCGGTTCACCTATCGGGGCACGTGGACCGGAGCCGAAGCGCCCGTCGAACCGGAACTGACCCGACTCGACGTGCTCGCCGGCGAGCGGGTCGACGCGACGACGGCGCTCGGCGCGCCCGCGTGGGCGAACACGGTGTCGGTCCGCGTCGAGACCGAGGAGGGGTACGCCCGCTACGACGCGGCGACGGCCGAGAACCTGACCGTCGAGTGGTCGCTGACGCCGGCGGGCGTGGCCGTGACGAACCGCCCGCTGGCCGCCGGCCCAGCGCGGCTGTCGGTTCCGGCGGGCGCGAGCGAGGTCGACCTCGCGGTGACCTACGCCGGTGACTTCGGCGAGACGGTCACGTACCGCCAGACCGTCTCCGTCGAGCGCTCCGGCGGCGAGGTACGGGTCGTCTGGCCGCCGGAGACCCGCGTCTGCCGGCTGACCACCGACTGCGGGACCGAAGGCGAGTGGGTCGGACCCGACGGTGACTACCTCGACGGCGTCTCGGTCGAGACCGACGCGCGCGTCGCCTGAGGCGAACGTCGAGAGCCGGCGGCTCGCGAGCGGTGGGCGTCGAGCGAAAAATGAAACGTCGCGGTCGAGGGCTCAGTCGTCGGCCGGGCCGGTCGTTCCCGACGAGCCGAGGAAGCCGTCGACGGTCGCGCGCTCCGCGATGTGCGGGCGGTAGACCCACGCGTTCAGGAGGACGATGGGAACCATCGTCGCCGCGACGAGCGCGTAGCCGACGTGCAGGTTCGGCAGGAGCACCGAGGAGTAGACGAGCGGGTAGGTGATGCCGCCGATGGTGCCGACGCCGCCGACGACGCCCGCGACGGCCCCCGAGCTGTTGGGGAACATCGCGGGGACCTGCGCGAAGATTGCGCCTTCCGCGAACGCGCAGGCCATGCCGACCATGAAGCCGGCGGCCACCGCGATGAGGACGGTCCCCGAGAGGCCGGCGAGGGTCATAACGAGCATGGAGACGACGATGAACGACAGCGCCACGAACGTCCACTGCTCGCGGTAGCGGCCCTCGAAGACGGGCAGAATGTCCATCTCCTTGCGAGCCAGCACGTCGCTGACGTAACCGCCGATAGGCCGGAGTAGGCCGGCCGCGATGGAGAACGTGGCCGCGAACGTGCTCGCGAGCACGAGGTTGTTCGTGTTGAACGCCTCGCGGTAGTAGGTGGCGAGCCAGCCGTTCATCGAGAGTTCGAGACCGAAGCTCATGACGTAGGCGAGCGCGAGCGCGACGGTCCCGTACCGGGTCGCGGTGTGGACCCACTGCTTGAGCGTCGCGTTGTCGGCGGTCGCCTGCCGGCGCTCGTCGGTCGCCGCGGCCTCGCCGAGGACGTAGTAGGCGACCGCGAGCAGAATCGAGACGACGCCGGTGTAGAAGAACGCCGCCCGCCAGTTGCTCTGGAACAGGGGCCCGCTCCAGTCAGCCCCGAACACGCGGGGCAGGATGAGCGCGCCGCCGGCGGCCCCGGCGTTCCCGACGCCCGCGTAAACGCCTTCGGCCATGCCGAGGTTCTCCTCTTCGAACCACTCAGAGACGTGTTGGATGCCGATGACGAACGTGATGCCCGCCGTGGCGACGACGAGGCGCTCGACGAAGAACACGGTGTAGCTCTCGGCGAACGCGCTCGCCATCGAGAACACCCCGACGTAGCCGAGGACGATAGCGAACACCACCGGCGCACCGAACTTATCCGAGAGCCAGCCGGTGAGGATGCGGCCGAAGGGCGCAAGCCAGATTGCCGCGCTCGCCAAGATGCCGATTTCGGCGAGCGAGAGCCCGAACTCCTCCGCCATCGGCCCGGTAAAGGGCGCGAACGAGAACCAGATGAGAAAGGAGAAGTTGAACCCGATAGTGGCGAGAAGGAGCGTTCGCCACTTGGTCATTTTTACGAGACCCATACGCGAACCCCTTCCAAAGTAGCACAATCGTGCACAGTTTCGCCGTTCTTCTGCATCGATTTGTATATCATATGGCGAGTAGCACAGAGGTATAATAGAAAAACTCTGTCCACAATGCCCCATAAACACTTATCGATTGTTTAGAGAGATAGACCAGATAAGAAGTATATTACCGATATTATCGGATACTATACCGGGTTTTACAGTGAACACACGTCCAAAAATCCGCTGAGGGTATGAATCTAGTGGGGGCCTCCACCCGCCGGAAGCGTGTCCGGCGTTCGAGAGTTACGCGAGCGGGCAGACGACCACGTCGTCGACGCGGACGCCACCCTCGGCGGCGACCGACTCACCGGAGACCACGTCAGTCGCGTCGACGTCGAGGTCGCCGACGTCGACCGTGGTCGCGCCGGGCGCGAAGTTGAGCACACAGAGATACGAGCCGTCGTCGTGGTCGCGGACGAACGCGACCGCGCGGTCGGAGTCGGCCTCGTAGTCGATGCGGCGGAACGTCCCGTCATACCGGAGCGCGGGCGTCTCGTCGCGGACCTCGATGAGCCGCTCGTAGTGCTCGTGGACGTCGTCGCTCGCGTGGTCCCACGCGAGGGCGTCGCGGCGGCCGCGCTGGCCGATTTCCTGCCCGCCGTAGATCATCGGCACGCCGGGGAGCGTAAACAGCGCGCCCGCGGCGGCCAGCGCCTCGTCCTCGCCGCACTCGACGACGTAGCGCGTCTCGTCGTGATTTTCGAGGTAGAGCATGAACGACGCGTGGTCGGGGAAGCCGACCTGCGTCCGCTGTTCGATGGCGTCGAGGATGCGCTCGGCGGGTTCGTCGCCGCGGCCGACCTGCCGGAGCGTGAAGTACAGCGTCGTGTCGAAGTGCATATCGAACATGCCCTCGTGGAAGTCCGCGATGTAGGGAATCGTCTCGTCGAGGAGCAGGAACTCGGGGTCTTTCGCCTTCACGCGGTCCCGAATCTCCTGCCAGAACGTGTCGGGGACGGCCCACGCCATGTCACAGCGAAAGCCGTCGACCACCTCGGCCCACATGTCAACCGCGTCGAGCAGGTAGCGCCGGACGTCGAGGTTCCGGTGGTCGAAGTTGGCGATGTACTCCCAGTCGAAGTAGGTGCCCGGCTCGCCGTCTTCCCGCCACTCGTACCAGTCGTAGTACTCGGAGTCGGGGTTCTTGTAGGCGTCCTCGAAAAAGGGGTGGGCGCGCGCGGAGTGGTTGAGCACGAGGTCGAAAAGCACCTTCATGCCGCGGTCGTGAGCGGCCTCGACGAACCGCTCGTAGTCCTCGCGGGTGCCGAGGTCCTCGGCGACGTCGTAGAAGTCCACGATGTTGTAGCCGTGGGGCGCGTGGTCGTTCTCCAGCACGGGGGTGAGCCACAGGCAGTCGACGCCGAGCGATTCGAGGTAGTCGAGCCGCGTTTCGAGCGCCTCGAAGGTGTTGTCGGCGTCCTCGACGTCCGAGGCGTAGCCGCGGACGTAAATCTCGTAGAGCGTCACCGCTTGGGCCCACTGCGGCGGGTCGTTCGGCCGAGAGACGGAGACGGACGCCTCCTGCGCGCCGGAGCCGTCGGCGTGGCCCGTCACGTCGGCCTGTACCGCGTCGGTCTCCGCCTCGGCGACCCCGCCGTCGGCGATGGCCTCGCGTTCGACGGTCACGGTGTCGGGGACGCTGTACGTCTCGTCGAGGGCGACGGCGTGGACGCGAAGCCGGTCGCCAATCGCCGAAAGCGGGACGCGGAGTTCCCAGCCGTCGGTCTCGACGGCCGCGTCGTCAACCTCGTCGCGGTCGTCGACGACGAACTCGACCACGAGGTCGTCGCGGTCGGTGTCGCTTTCGGGGTTCGGGTGCGGGTCGGCGCGGACGACGACGACACCGTCCTCGACGGTCGCGTCGAGCCTGATGCGCGGGCGACCTCCCCGTCCCCGCTGGGCGTCGCCGGTACCGCTTCCGGAGCCGGACGCGCCGCCGCTGAACCCCGTCGGGCGCGCGGAGCCGCTCTGTCCGCTGTAGCCGCTCATCCCGCTCATCCCGCTCGCGCCGCTCCTGACCGAGCCGGCGGGCAGGTAGGAACCGGGGAAGACGCGGACGGTGAGCGTGTACGTCACGTCGGGCGCGTCGAGTTCGACGACGTACCGCCCGGCCGCGTCGGGCGTGAACTGCACGACTGCAGTGTCTTCGTCGAGTTCGAGGCTACTGGCGACCGGCGCGCTCCGAACCCGCCACGAGTAGTCTGCGTCGGGGTTCGGGTCGCGAGGCGCGAGTTGTACTGACTCGCCGACAGACATGAACTGCGGCGGTCCTGGGTGTTGCATACTCACAATCAACGTGCCGGGAGACTTTGAGTTTACCCCTGACGTGACCGGCGTTCCGGTGAGAGACGGGGTCTACCGAGTCGCCACGGAGTCCGTCGAATTCGTCGGTCTACAGGCATAAATGATGGCAAACGGGCGGCCAATACTTATGGTTCGGGACCCTCGTCTACCTCTATGCGACTTCGGACCGCGTTAAACGAATATAAACGCGACCGGGGCGGACGCTTCCCAGAGGAGTGTCGGACCTCGGACGGCGCGTTTTCGGGCCACGGGGACCGACTCGTCTACGTCGGCCTCGACGGCTCCCTCCGGGACTACTCTGCTTCGCTTTCGGGCCTCTACGGCATCGACCGCTCTCGGTTCGGCATCGAGACGGACGGCGAGACGCACTGGTTCGACGAACTGGAGTCCGTGCGACAGCACTACTACCGGGAGACGAGCCTCGTCGAGACCGAGTACGACGCCGGGGAGTACACCGTTCACCAGTACGACCTGACGCTCGGTCGCGCTCACGTGACTCACGTCGAACTCCGTGGTGCGATTCCCACCGACGCCCACCTGACGGCGTTTCTCACCTTCGCCCCCGAGGGCCGAGAGACGCGGGTCGGCCGACTCATCCACGAGGCCGACGGCGACACCCAAGCAGTCGAAGTGTTCCACCGGAACGAACACGACTACGTCACCGCGTCGACCGGGCTGACAGACGTTCGCGGCCAGATTCCCGAGCGATTCGACGAGATTCTGTCCGACGACGCCTTCGACTTCCCGCGGGAGGCCGTCCTCGACCGCTACGAAGACACCCACCTCTCGGGCGACGTGGTCGTCAGCGCCCCGCTCGAACAGGAGGGCCGCGCCGCGCGAACGACGCTCGTCACCCAGCTTTCGGACCACAACGAGATGGCGCGAACCGACGCCCTCGCCGACCTCCGACACTGTTCGGTCCAGCACGCGACCGCGGACGCGCTCCGCGATGCCGCCCGCGAGCAGGCCGAGGTGTTCGTCCCCGACGGGACGCCGCGCGAGCGAATCGTCCGCGCCGACCTCCGGGCGCTGTCGCTTCTAACCGCCCCCAGCGGCGCGCGCATCGCCGGCCCCGAGTTCGACCCGTTTTACGCCCACTCCGGCGGCTACGGCTACACGTGGTTCCGCGACGACGCCGAGGTCACGCAGGCGCTCGCGAACGCCGACGACGCCTTCGACCTCGGCCTCGGCGACCGCCTCGCGACGAGCGCGGCGTTCTACTGCGAGACGCAACTCGAAGACGGCACGTGGCCCCACCGCGTCTGGGCGGTCGACGGAACCGTCGCCCCCGGCTGGGCGCACGGCCGCGTCGAGGGCACCGGCGACGAGGAGTATCAGGCCGACCAGACGGCGAGCGTCGTCGCCGCGCTCGCGTCGCTCCTCGCCGAGCGCCGCGACGAACTCGACGACGAACTCGTCGGGCGCATCCGCTCGACCGTCGCGGCGGGCGTCTCCGGACTCGATAGCAGTCTCGAAGCCGACGGGCTCCCGAAGCCCTGTCAGAACGCGTGGGAGAACATGAGCGGCCGGTTCACGCACACGGCCGCGACGTTCCTCCAAGCGTACGCCACGGTCGCCACCGCGCCCGTGAACGACGACCTCCGCGAGCACGCCGCCGAGCAGGCGACCGCGGTGTACGAGGGACTCGACGAACTCTGGTCCGACGAGCGCGAGGTGTACGCCCTCCGCATCGACGGGAACGGCGGACTCGACGACCGACTCGATTCGTCCACGTTCGCCCTCGTCGACGCCATCGACGCCTACGCCGACGTCGGAGAGGTCGACTCGAAGACCGCCGACCGGCTCATCAAGCACATGGCCGCGACGCTGAAGGGGCTCTACCGGAACCCCCGCGGCGACGTGGCCGGGTTGGTCCGGTTCGAAGAGGACTACTGGCGCGCCGACGGGCAGGACGGCGAGAAGGTCTGGTCCGTCTCGACCGCGTGGGGCGCGAACGCCGCCGCGAAGTTCGGCGTCCTCTGTGACCGCCTCGGGAAGGACGGCCGCCGCTTCGTCGAGCGCGCGACGAACCTCTACGAACTGCTCCAGCCCGACGGCCCCTTCACGACCGGCGCGGGCTACCTCGCAGAGCAGGTGTTCGACGACGGGCGCTTCGACAGCGCGACGCCGCTGGGGTGGCCCCACGCAATCCGCATGGAGACGACCGCCGTCCTCGCCGATATCGACGCGCTCCCCGCGCCGAAGCCCGCGCCGACCGGCCCGGAGAACCGGCCGCGGTGGACGACCGGCGAGAAGTACGGCATCGGAACCGTCGCGGACCACTACGCCGACGACCCCTCGCGCGTCTGGTTCACCCTGACCGAGGGCGCGCTGACCGAGGTCCGCTTCCCGCGGGTCGACCTGATGAACCTCCGGACGCTCGACTTCCTCGTCGTCGACGCCGACCCGGACGACGAGTACACGGCGCGGACCCACAACGAGACCCGCCGCGACGACCACGCGGACACGGTCGAACGCCGGGCCGAAATCGTCGACGACGACGCGCTCGTCTTCCGCCACGTCGTCACCGAGACGGGCGACGGCCGCGGCCACGAGTGGGAGCTCACCGTCGAGTACGTCATCGACCCCGAACACGACGCGATGCTCGCGGACGTGCAGTTCGAGTCCATCGACGGCGACGACTACGAACTGTACACCATCGCCGACACGGCGCTGGCGAACACCGGGACGAAAGACCGCGGCATCCGCCTCGGACAGCCCGGGAGCTACCACCTCGTCGCCCGCGATGCGGGCGCGTTCGACGCCGGCGACGGCCACGAACCGCTCCTCATCGACCAGGACGGCAAGGAGTACAGCGTCGCCATCGCGCTCACCGCCGCCGGCCGCTTCGAGTGGGCCACCGTCGGCGTCGCCGGCTCGCGGTACCTCGCGGAGTTCTTCTCGAAGGGCACAATCCCGAGCGCCCAAGAGCGCGTCGACGACGAGAACGTCGTGCTCGTCGGGCGCATCGGCACGGGCGACGAGCTCGGCGAGACGCTGGCGCTCGGCTTCGCCGAACACGCCGACACCGCCGCCGCGCTCGGCGAGGCGGCCGGGGCGCTCACCCGCGGCTACGAGACGGCCCGGTCTGCGTACGTCGACTCGTGGGCCGACTTCCTCGCCGACAAGGAACTCCCCGGCTCGGTCGCCGACGAAGACGACCTCGCCGCGCAGTACAAGACCGCGCTCATGAGCCTGCGGGCGGTCGAGGACAAGACCTACCTCGGGGCGGGGCTCGCCTCGCCGTCGGTCCCGTGGGGCGAGGCCGTCGCCGCCGAGGAGTCCAAGGGGTACGGCTACAACTTCGTCTGGTCGCGGGACCTCTATCAGGTGTTTACCGTCTTCGAGGCCGTCGGCGACGTCGAGACGGCCATCGACGCGCTGGAGTACATCTACACCTACCAGCAGGACGACCGCGGCTTCATCCCGCAGAACACCTACCTCAACGGGCGGACCCGCTGGGGCGGCGAGCAGATGGACAACATCTCGTTCCCGCAGGTGATGGCGTACATGCTCCACGAGCGCGGCGTCACCTTCGACGACGTGGGCTACGGCTACGAGAACGTCAAGCACTCCGCGGACTACGTCGCGCGGAACGGGCCGCCGACCGCACAGGAGCGCTGGGAAGAGGAAGCCGGCTACTCGCCGTCGTCCATCGCGGCCGAAATCGCCGGCCTCGGCTGTGCGGCGGCCATCGCGCTCGACGAGGGGCACACAGAGGACGCGCTCGTCTGGCTGGCGCTGGCCGACGACTGGACCGAGCGCGTCGACGACTGGACCGCCACGCGGACCGGCACCGACCGCAACGCGCACACGCCGTACTACGTCCGCATCACCCGCGACGGCGAACCCGACGCCGGGCACCTGCGGACGCTCGCGAACAACGGACCGACGCTCGACGAGCGAGAGATAATCGACGCGGGCTTCCTCGAACTGACTCGCCTCGGTATCAAACCCGCCGACGACGAGGTAATCCGCAACTCGGTGAAGGAGGTCGACGAGACGATTCGCGTCGACACGCCCCACGGCCCGGCGTTCTACCGGTACAACGGCGACGGCTACGGCGAGCGCGAGCGCGACGAGGAGGGCGCGCCGTGGTCCGTCGACGCCAAGGGGAAAGGCCGCCTGTGGCCCATCTTCACCGGCGAGCGCGGCGAGTACGAACTGCTCGCCGGGACCGAAGACGGCGACCTCGCACCGGACAACCTGCTTCGGACGATGGCCGCCTTCGCCAACTCCGGCCGCATGCTCGCAGAGCAGGTCTGGGACCGCGAGCACGCGACCGAGTTCAACTGGGAGTTCGGCGAGGGAACCGGCAGTGCGACGCCGCTCGCGTGGTCGATGGCCCAGTACGTTCGCCTCGCCCACGGCGTCGACGCGGGCGAACCCGTCGAGACGCCAACGTTCCTCCGCGAGCGGTACGTCGAGTCCGACCGCCCGGACGGGCCGTCCCTCCGCGTGAGCACGCGGTTCAAGGGCGACAAACTCGTCGTCTCGGGGCAGACCGACGCCGCCGTCGTCGCGGTCAAGACGCCGGGCGAGACCCGACTCGTCGAACCCGACGGCGAATCGTTCGAGGCCGTGGTCGCCATCGAGTACGGCGAGAACCAAGTGACCGTCGCCGCGGCGACGCACACGGACCTGACGAAAGCCGGCACGACCGTCTCGCGCTTCACGCTCTGAAGGCGGCGCGACCGACCGGCCGCCGACCACGAGGTCGGCGGTTCGCTTCCGTTTTCGACCCGTTCCGCCAGCACCGCTTTTCCGTCTCCGGCCTAACGGTCGGGTATGTCGGTCTACCAGCGTCGAACCCGCATCGCCGCCCCGCTCGAACGCGTCTGGGAGTTCCACTCGGACGTGTCCGGGCTGGAGGCGCTCACCCCGACGTGGATGCGCCTCGAAATCGAGTCGGTCCGCGGCCCCGACGACGAGGCGGAGCCCAACGAACTCGTCGCCGGGACGGAAATCGAGATGTCGATGCGGCCGTTCGGCGTCGGCCCGCGCCAGCGGTGGACCTCGCGCATCCTCGACCGCGAGGCGGGCGAGAGAACGGCGTGGTTCCGCGACGACATGGTCGACGGCCCCTTCCCGCGGTGGGTCCACACCCACCGGTTCGTCGCCGACGGCGACGAGACGATACTCGAAGACCGCGTGGAGTACGAACTCCCGTTCGGCCCGCTCGGCGACCTCGCGGGCGTCTTCGGCGGCGTCGGCTTCGAGGGGATGTTCCGCGGGCGACACGCCGAGACGAAGCGACTGCTAGAAGAGAAGTAGAGAGAATAGAGAGGAGGAGAGAGGGCGAGAGAGGGGTAGCGCGGGTCGTCGGGAGCGGCGACGGCTCAGTCGTCGCTGAGCGAGAACCGCGGTTCGACCTCGGAGCGGACGCCGCCGGTGTCGAACTCGAAGCGCGCGCCGCCGAGGTCGGACTCCGGAGCGGTCACCTCGATGTCCCAGCCGTGGGCCTCGACGATGCTCTCGACGATGGAGAGCCCGAAGCCCGTTCCGGACGCGGAAGTCGTGTGCCCGTGTTCGAAAACAGTGTCGCGCTCGTCGGCCGGGATACCGGGGCCGTCGTCGGCGACGTAGAAGCCGGTCTCGGTGGGGCCGACGCGGACGATGAGTTCGTCGGCCGCGCTCGTCGCCGACGACTCGTGAGCCGCGGTCTCTGTGCCGGACGAATCCGCAGTAGGGCCGGCGTCGGACGCGCCCGGCGCGTCCGACGCGTCCACCGCTCTCCCCGACGCGCCGTCTGCCGAGGCGTCCCCGAAGTCGCGACAGGGACCGCCGTGTTCCACCGCATTCCGAAACAGGTTCTCGAACGCCTGTTGGAGCCGCCCTTGGTCGGCCTGTGTGGACCCGAGGCCGTCTTCGACGATGAGCACCGCGTCGTCGCCGGTGTCGACCGCCTTCCACGCCCGCTCGGCGACGTCCTCGATGGCGATAGAGCGCGTCTCGCCGACCGTTCGGCCCTGTCTGGCGAGTGTGAGCACGTCGTTGAGGAGCGTGTCCATCCGGGTGACCCCGTCGAGCGCGCGGTCGAGGTAGGTCACGTCCGCTTCCTCGCGGGCGAGTTCGACGAACCCCTTGGCGACGTTGAGCGGGTTCCGGAGGTCGTGGGAGACGACCGACGCGAACTCTTCGAGGCGGTCGTTCTGCCGCTGGAGCTCGCGCTCGCGTCGCTGGCGGGCCAACGTGTGCGTGATGTTGTTCCCGACAGAGCGAAGCAGGTCGACTTCGGTGTCGGTCCACGAGCGACTCGTCTCGACCACGTCGAAGATGACGAAGCCGACGAGCGCCCACTTCGACACCATCGGTACGGCGACGAAGCCGCCGGTCTCGACGTCGGTGAGCACGCGCTTCGTGTCCGACGCCTCGGGCGGGAGGTCCGAAACGCGATGGAGGCGGACGTTCTCGAAGCGGTGGAGTCGTTCGAGCAACCAGCGGGCGTCTTCGAGGGCGACGCGCTCGGGGTGCTCGCAACGGTCGCCGCCGCGCCAGTCGTGCATCCGGGCGGCGACGTTCGTCTCGTCGTCGTAGAGGTAGACCGAACAGCGGTCGAGGTCGGCCACCTCGCCGACCGACTGGAGCGTCCACTCGATTTTCGTGCCGATTTCGTCGGTCTCGGCGCTCATCAGCGACGTGGAGGTGTCCAAGACGGCGTCTTTCAGGCGCGTCTCGTAGCGCAGTCGGTTCCGCCGGCGGCGGCGCTCGGTCACGTCCTGTAGCGTCCCGATGACGGCGGGTTCGTCGTCCTCGGTGGGGCGGAGCGCGAGATGGCCCTCACAGAGGAGGTCGTCGTCGTGCGGGTACGCCGAGCCGGGCGACAGCACCGTCTCGAAGCGCTCCGTGTCGGGGGCGTCCGGAGAGACGACCCGCTCGAAGGCGGACAGAATCTCGTCGTCGGACTCGGCGGCGAGGTCGGCGAACTCCCGACCGATGATGGCCTCGCGGTCGTAGCCGGTGAGTTCGCAGAAGACGCCGTCGGCGGAGGTAAAGCGCCCCGCGGAATCGAGGGAGTAGACGCCGCTGTCGAGCACCTCGATGGCGGTTCCGTATCGCTCGGAGGCCGCCTTCGCGCGGTACTGCGAGACGGCGTTGACGACGCGGTTGGCGAGGACCGTGTACTGGTCGGTGCCGGTGTCTTTCTGCATGTAGTCGGTCGCGCCGACGCGGAAGGCGTCGCGGGCGACTTCCTCGGAGCCCTTGCCGGTAAAGAGGATGAAAGGGAGGTCGGAGTGTTCGGAGCGGACCGCCCGGAGGAACTCCAGTCCGTCGATATCGGGCATATCGTAGTCCGACACGACGCAGTCGACTCGTTCCTGTCGGAGCCGTTCGAGGGCCTCCGCCCCCGAGTTCGACGTCGAAACCGACAGGTCGACGTCGCCGGCCTCGCGTTCGAGATAGATCGACACGAGGTCCGTCAGACTGGGTTCGTCGTCGACGTGGAGGACGCGTACGTCTGCCCCCGGACCGTCGTCCATACCGTGTAGCGACCGCTCACCGTAATGAGCGTTGTGACGCGGTTATCACCACCGATAACGGAGTCTGGGGGATTTCGAATCCGGAGTTCTGAACCGGAGCTATCCGATTCGAGAGCGCCGCCTAGGACGCGCTGACGTAGATTCCGCCGAGGACGACGGCCCCACCGAGGACCGTCGGGAGCGTGGGAATCTCACCGAGGAGAAAGAGCGCGAGTATCGTACTGCCGACGGGCTCTCCGAGGAGTGAGACGGAGACGACGCTCGATTCGAGGTGGGCGAGCGCCCAGTTGATGACCGTGTGGCCGAAGACGCCCGGCCCGACCGCCATCCCGAGAAACAGGAGCCACTCGCGCGGGGGGTACCCCGTAAGCGGGTCGCCCCGGCCGACCGCGACGACGAGGAGCGCGGCGGCACAGACCGTGTAAACGACGACCACGTAGGGGACGAGCGAGACCCTGCTTCGGACGCTCCGACCCGTGAGGACGTAGGCGGCCGCCGTCACGGCTCCGATGACCGCGAGCCCGTTTCCGAGAAGCGGACGCGGCGCGCCGCTGGCGGCGAGGAAGTCGGAGACGGACATGAGCGCCATGCCCGCGAGCGCGACGCCGATGCCGACGGCGGTGCGGCGGCTCACGCGCTCGTCGAGGACGGCCCACGCGCCGACGGCGACGAAAAGCGGTTGGGACTGCACGAGCGTGACGCTCGCGGCGACCGTCGTGTGGTTGAGGCTCTCGAACCACGACGCGAAGTGGGCCGCGAGCGCGACGCCCGCGCCCCCGGCCGCCAGAAGGTCCCGCCCCGAGATGGTCGCCAGCGCGTCGCGGTGGCGGACGAGCGCGACCGGCGCGAGGAGAGCTACGGTGAACAGGACTCGGTAAAAGGCCTTCACGAGGCTCGGCGCGGTGCTCCAGCGGACGAGGATGGCGCTCGTGCTGACCGCGAGGACCGCGATGCCGAGGCCCGCGAGCGGCGAGATTGGGGCGTCAGAGTCGGGCGTTGACACACCTCCACGTCGCCGGGACTCCGCTTACCGTTTGTGGGTCTCGGCGAGTCGCAGTCCGCGGCGGGGAGCGGGAGTTCTCCCGACCGAGCTACCTGAATCGAGGAGAGAGTCCCGCCGTTCACGGCGGGCGTGAATCCGACAACAGGGACACAACCGCCGACAATGCTCAGTCCGGGGTATCCAAATCTTTCGCCGCGTGGAGCAACATCCCTTCCCACGTCAGGCCGTGGTCGTCCTTGATTCGCTTCAACCGTTCATGCACGTCGTCGTCCACTACTACGTGGATGTTCTTCGCCATACATACAGACAAAAGCCAAACATACATCAGCCTTCGGATGCAAGGTGTTGGTGATGAAGCGGACCAACACCTTCGAGGTGGTTCCTCTGTCCGACGCGGACGAGGAGTTGCTTCGACGCCTGTTGGACGCTTCTGCCGCTCTCTGGAACGAAATCAACCACGAGCGCCGCGAACACTACGCCGACCCCGGCGGCGACGTATGGGACATCAGCGAGTATCGCGGGCGCTACGGCGGCACGCTCGGGGCTTCGACCGTTCAGCAAATCGAACGGAAGAACCGCGAAGCATGGCGGTCGTTCTTCGCGCTCCAAAAGAAGGGCGAAGCAAACGGCAAGCCCGGATACTGGGGCAACGCCGAGGACGGCCGCGAACTCCGAACGTATATCCGCAACACCTCGTACACCGTCGAGTGGGGCGAATACTCCCGGCTCGAAATCCTCGTTGGCCATGACCTGAAAGACGAGTACGGGCTTGGATACCGCGAACGCCTCCGGCTCGAAGTCCGGGGCGAACCCAACTGGAAAGAGTACGACAAGCAAGGCCGGTTGGAGTTGTTCTGGGACGAGAACGCACAGACATTCAGGGCCTTTCAGCCAGTCACTATCGACAATTCTCGGCTGGCACACCCACTGGCGGACGAAACCGCCGCTCTGGATATTGGTGCGAACAACCTCGTCGCCTGTTCGACTTCGACCGGCACGCAACTGCTGTACGAGGGACGCAACCTGTTCGAGCGGTTCCGCGAGACGACGCGAGAAATCGCTCGTCTCCAATCGCTCTTGGACGACGGCAGGTACAGCAGTCACCGGATACGCTCGTTGTACCGCCGTCGGACGCGCCGACGCGACCACGCCCAAGACGCACTCGCACGTGACCTCATAGAGCGGTTGCACGACGAAGGCGTCTCCACGGTGTACGTCGGGGCACTCACAGACGTACTCGATACGCATTGGTCGGTCGAAGCGAACGCGAAGACGCACAACTTCTGGGCGTTCCGGCAGTTCATCGACCGACTCGCCTGTACCGCCGAGGAGTATGGTATCTCGGTGGAGGTTCGTTCGGAAGCATGGACCTCTCAAGAGTGTCCGAACTGCGGTTCAACAGATCGGACGACACGCCACCGCGACACGCTGACGTGCCCGTGCGGTTTCGGGGGCCACGCAGACCTCACAGCGTCCGAAACGTTCCTGAGACGTCATCAGAACTCAGAACGTTCTGATTGGCGAACGAGACACGCTGTGTCTCGTCAACGGCAGACCGACGTAGCACGGCCGATGGCACGGCCCGTGCGCCTCAAGTGGAACGACCACGACTGGTCAGAGTCACCACGCTCTTGTTCCAACGAGGAGCGCACGAACCCGCAAGTTGCCTCCGTGGGTCGGTAAGCGATACCCCCAGCGAGAGGAAACCCCGGCGTTCGCGCCGGGGAGGATGTCATTCTTTTCGCGCTCGAATCAGCGCCTTCGGGTTGGCGAACGAGACGACGGAGTCGCTGTCGAACGCCACGTCGAACAGGGATTTCGCGTCCTCGGGCGCTTCGCGGAAGCGACGTTCGAGTTCGTCTCGGTCCTCGGCGGAGACGTTCGTCCGCTCGGTCCACGGGTCGAATTCGAGGCGTATCGCGGCTGTCTCGACCGCCTCGACCGACAGACCCGCGGCCTCGAACCACTCGCGCCACCGCGAAACCGGGTGGAGTTCGACGTGGGTCGGGTCGCGGAGGACCTCGACGCCGTTGAGGAACTCGGCGAGGGATGCGTCCTCGGGCGCGACGTTGTCCTCGAAGGCGAAGACGCCGCCGGGTTCGAGGACGCGCGCGACCTCCGCGACGAACGACTCGGGGTCGGGGAAGTGGTGCGCGGCGATGCGGCAGGCGGCCGCGTCGAAGGAGTCGTCCGCGAACGGGAGGCGCTCGGCGTCGGCGACGACGCCCGCGACGGGGTACTCGCGGACCGCGGTGGCGACCATCTCCGGGGCGGCGTCGGCCGCGACGACCGCGGAGACGCCGGCATCGGCTATCGCGCCCGCGGTGTGGCCGGCCCCGGTCGCCACGTCGAGCGCGCGGGTCGCGCCGCGACACCACGACGCGAGCGTCTCGCGGTCCTCACCGAGGCGGTGGACCTCGCTGTCGAAGTACGACTCGGCGGCGCTTCCGAACTGGGCGGCGGTTCGGCGTTTCTCGTCGCTCATGACGCGGGGTTCGCGTAGGTCGGTGAAAAAGGGGCGCGAGGAGACAGGTCGGAACGCGAGCGAGGTGCGATCCGCGTCGGCGGCGGGCAGAGGACGCTACGACGCGTCCGCGTCCGCGTACGCCGGTCGCTCGGCGTACGGAATCGGGTCTCGCTCGCCGAGGTGCTGGAACGCCTGCAGGCGGAACGCACAGGAGTCGCAGGTGCCGCAGGCCGGTTCCTCGGCGCGGTAACAGGACCACGTGTGTTCGAAGGGGACGCCGAGTTCGAGGCCGCGGCGGGCGATGTCGGTCTTCGAGTCGTGGACGAACGGGACCTCCAGCGAGATGGTCGTGTCGGGCTTCGTGCCGACCTCGACCATGGCCTCGAAGGCGTCGAAGAACTCGGGACGGCAGTCGGGGTAGCCCGAGTAGTCCTCGGAGTGCGCGCCGACGAAGACGGCGTCGCAGTCGTTCGCCTCGGCGTACGAGACGGCCATCGACAGGAGGTTGGCGTTGCGGAAGGGAACGTAGGAGGTCGGGATGTCGTCGGCGTCCATGTCGGCGTCGGCGACGGCCATCGAGTCGTCGGTGAGCGACGACGCGCCGATCTGCTTCAGGTGGCTCGTCTCGATGTGGAGGAAGTCCCGAGCATCGAGTTCGTCGGCGAGCGCGCGGGCGCAGTCGTACTCCTTCGACTCCGTCTTCTGGCCGTAGGAGGTGTGGAGCGCGTAGAGTTCGTAGCCGCGTTGCTTGGCCTCGTAGGCGGTCGTCGCGCTGTCCATGCCGCCCGAGAGGAGGACGACGGCACGCTTCTCGTCGGAAGTGGATTCGGTAGTCATCGATATCGTGGAATGGTTCGGGGTTCGTTCGGGGTGCGTTCGGGGTGCGTTCGGGGTGCGTTCGGGGTGCGTTCGGGGGTTCTCACGTCTCGGGCGCGTCGTTCCAGAGGTCGACGTGGAGTCGCGGCGTGTAGCGGTAGCCGAACGCCGCGGCGAGGTCGGCGACCTCGGTCCGAGTTCGGGCGAGTTGCTCGCGGGTCTGTCCCTCGGGCATGAGCAACACGTCGCTGTCGCGTACCTCGCGGTCGGTGACGCCGCGCACGTCGGCGACGAGCGACTCGATTTCGTCGAGGTCGTCGCGGCCGGTGACGACGAACTTCAGTTGGAACTCCGCCGCGTGCTCGACGAGCGAGGCGAGCGCGTCGAGGTCGACGCGGGCGTCCTCGTGGCGCTCGGTCCAGACGCCGGAGTCCACGTCTGCCGGGGCGTTGTCGGGCGTCGGCGTCGACGACGCGAGCTTGGGGCTGACGCTCGCGAGGTCGACCGGCGCGTCGGTTTCGAGCGTCCCGTTCGTCTCGACGGTCAGGTGGTAGTCGTCGGCGAGCGCCGACAGGAGCGCGTCGGTCTCGTCGTGGACGAGCGGTTCGCCGCCGGTGACGACGACGTGGTCGGGGGACCGCGACTCGACTTCGGCGACGATTTCGTCGAGGCTCAGCCACGCGTGAGTCGGCTCCCACGAGGTGTGAAACGAGTCGCAGAACCAACAGCGGAGGTTACAGCCGCTGGTGCGGACGAACGTGCTCGGGACGCCGGCGAGTTTGCCCTCGCCTTGGAGCGACGCGAACAGCTCGTTTATCGGGAGGCGGTCGCCCTCGGCGTCGGTGTCGTCGCGGGCGACGGTGTCGGAGACGGGCATTAGAAGCCGGCGCAGAGTTCCGACGTCTCGCCGACCGAGACCGAGACCTCGGAGACGGTGTCGGGGAGCGCCGCGAGCAGTTTCTCTTCGAGGACGACGGCCATCACCTCGGCCGTCGGCGGCGCGTCGAGGACGACCGTTCCGTCGGCGTCGCCGGAGCGCTCGAACGCCTCGACGAGCGGGTCGCCCGACTCGACGAGAAAGCGGTGGTCCCACTCGTCGATGACGTCGGTCACGACGCCCTTGTCGACCACCCAGCCCTCGGCAGTCAGGTCGCCGACGACGCGGACCGAAATCTCGTAGTTATGCCCGTGCGGGCGGCTACACTTGCCGTCGTGGTGGAGGAGGCGATGGCCGGCGCTGATGCGAATCGGCCGGTCGCGCCCGATGTGGAGGACGCGCTCGCCTGCTCGGGACAGCGGGGTCTCGTCGTCGGCGTCCGCCGACCGTGCGTGCTCTAGTGTTCCCCGAGGCATATCTGAGGATTATCTCGAGAGTATATAATTCTCCTGTCTCGGCTCAGTCGGTCGAGTAGCGGGCCCTGTCGGTCGCGGACTGTTCGGAGAGACAAAACGCGACGCGGACGGCGGCCGGGCGCTACGGTTGGTCGGCGATTGCCTCGCGCCACTGGTCGGGGACGCGCGTCGGGCGACCCTCGTCGTCCATGGCGACTTGAACCGTCTCGCCGGTGGCGACGACCTCGCCGTCGTAGGAGAGCGTGTAGGAGATGGGGAAGCTCTTTCCGCCCGGTTCGCCGGCCTCGACTGCCACCTCGACGGTGCCGACGCCCTCGATTGGGGCGCGGTAGTCGAGTTCGAGGTGCGCGACGACGATGTGCGGGTCGGAAAGCGGCGTCCCCAACACCTCCTCGAAGAAGCGGACGCGGGCCTGTTCGCAGTAGGTCGCGTAGACGGCGTTGTTCACGTGTCCGAACGAGTCGTGGTCGCGGAACCGAACTTCCACCTCGGCGACGAAGCTCATTGCGGTGCGCGACACGGGCGAGGAGTATAGCACCGACGGTTTGCCTCCGGTGGAGCCGGTGAGGTGAGCCGAAGACGCGGGGACGAGCGACGGGCGAAAGGCGGGGTCGCGGACGACTCAGTTCGCCGTGCGCGCCGACTGGTCGACGGGGGGAGTCCGGCGGCCGTGTAGCGCGACGGCTTTCCAGACGTTCGAGCGCGACCCGGCGCGGACCATCTCGACGGGGACGCGAGCGCCCTCGGGGAGCGACGCGAGCGTGTCGCGGATTCGCTCGGACTCGTAGGCCACGAGGTGGCGCGTTTCGTTCGTCTCGTGCAGTTCCACCGTCATCGTCTCGTGGTCGTTCATCTCGACGCGGACGTTCACCAACACCGGAGCGGACGCGAGGGTCACCATCACGCTCACCTACGAATCCGGCCGTCATAAGCCGTTATAATACTGATATCTTCGGGTATAGACTCTACATAGATGACGAGAGAGCCGCGAGTGAGAGGGTGGGCGAGCTGACTGGGCGAGAGGGCGAGTCGACTGGACGAGGGACCGACCCGAGGGATATACCCATGTCGAGTCGGCCCGAACGACCGACCGATGAGCGACCGCAAGTCCCGACCTCGAACCGGGTGCGACCCGGCTGACTCGACCGTCACGGTTCGTGTCCGCGACGTCAACACCGACAGCGACCGCGTCACCGACCTCGACGTCGAACGCGGGACCGTCCTCCGCGACGCGCTTCTCGACGCCGGACTCTCGCCGTACGCGCGACTCACGACGCGAGTGAACTGCGGCGGCCGCGGCCTCTGTGCGACGTGCGGCGTCCGGGTTCGCTCGGGCGAGCCGACGCCCGACCACTGGCACGACGACCTCGCGGCGCGGTTCGGCTACCCGCGGCTCTCCTGTCAGATTCGCGTCGACGGACCGATGACCGTCGAACTGGTCGAGAAGGTGGTGTGGGGCGGTCGGGAGTGATAGTCGGTGAGGAGACTCCGATTTGAACTCACTCGCAACGCTTCGCGTTGCTCGCTACTCAAATCGGGTCGAGGCGTCCTTCACATGCAACACCGCTCGCTCCGCTCGCGGGTGTTGAAATTCAGTCCGCTCTCCCCGATTTGAACGGGGGACAAGCCGATCTACAGTCGGCTGCTCTGCCAGGCTGAGCTAAGAGCGGTCAAGAGAATCTCAATCTACGGGTAGACTTAAGAATTCTCATTCCGGGCGGCGAAGCGCCCGACATCGGGGCGATTACTCGTCGGGTACCGCCGACTCGGAGTCGTCCGCAGACGCTGACTCGGAGTCGTCCGCAGACGCCGACTCGGTGTCGTCCGACTCGTCGCCTTCGGCGTCGGTGTCGCCACCGTTCGATTCAGTGTCGAGGTCGTCAGAACTCGTCTCCCGGACGCGAATCCCCTTCCCGGCGAGGTGTTGCATCTGACGCTGGGCGAAGTCCTCCTCGCTGGTCCCGCGGGTGGCGAGCACGTAGACGAGCGCGCTCCCCGTGGGTCGCATGGTTCGGCCGGCCCGCTGGGAGCCCTGCCGGCGGGAGCCGCCGAGACCGGAAGCGACGATTGCGAGTCCGGCGTTCGGGAGGTCGATGCCCTCGTCGCCGATGCGTGAGATGACGAGGGTGTCGAGGTCGCCGTCGCGGAACGCCTCGAAGTACGCCTCGCGGCGGTGGTGGCGGGTCTCGCCGCTGACGAACGGCACGTCGAGCGCCTCGGAAATCGCCTCGCCCTGGTCGAGATAGTCGACGAAGACGAGGGTCTTCGAGTCGGCGTGTCGGGCGCGGAGCCGACGAATCTCGACTATCTTGCCGGGGTTCATCGCGGCGAGCATGTGCCGCTCGCGGCCGTCGCTGGAAGCCCACTCGTTTCTGGCCATGTCGCTTCCCCAGCCCACGTAGCGAATCTCGACTTCCGGCTCCTGAACGTAGCCGGCGTCGAAGAGTTTGCCCCAGTCGGTGCCGATAGGCGGGCCGATGAGCGTGAAAATCTCGGCTTCCTTGTCGTCCTCGCGGATGGGGGTCGCCGACAGGCCGAGGCGGTGTTTGGACTGGAGGTCGGCGCTCCGCTGGAAGACGCGACTCGGGATGTGGTGGGCCTCGTCGTAGATGATGAGCCCCCAGCGGCGCGAGTCGAAAAGCGAGCGGTGGCGGTCCATCCCGGCGGTCTGGTAGGTGGCGATGGTGACGGGGCGAATCTCTTTTGCGCCCCCGTGGTACTCGCCGATTTGGTCGGCGTCGAGGTCAGTCGTCGAACGGAGTTCCTCGTGCCACTGGCGGGCGAGTTCTCGACTCGGCACGAGAATCAGCGTCTCGCCGCCGACCGCGGCGAGCGCGCCGATGCCGGCGATGGTCTTCCCCGCGCCGGGCGGCCCGACGAGGACGCCGGCGCGCTGGTCGACGAATCGGTCGACCCAGTCTCGCTGGTAGTCGCGGAGGTCGACGCCGAGCGCGACGTCGAGTTCCTCGCCCTCTTCGAGGTCGCGGTCGTCCTCGACGGGGTAGCCCGCGTCGTAGAGGATGCGCTTTATCGCCGCGATTTCCTCGTCTCTGACCCACGCCTCCGTGTCCGAGATGGGCGCGTAGACGTGGTCGTCGTCGAGTTTCTGGAGCGCGACGTTGCCCATGAGGCTCTCGGTGGCGGCTTCGAGGACGGTGTACCCCTCCTCGTGAGAGTAGAGACGGAACTGGTGGGCGCGCTTCCACTGGTCTTCGACCCACGCTTCGAGGTGCGACGACCGCTCGGGAAGGACCGACCGGAGCATCGAGAGCAGGGACTCGACGTCGTCGAAGGGGGCCTGCCACACGTCTTCCTGCCGGATTCGGTAGAGGTAGCCTCGGCCTCGACCCTCGCGGTCGCCGGTGGTGTCGACGAGGTGTGCGAACTGCGAGAGCCGCGCCCGTGTGTACTGAGTCGGGTTGTCGACGACTATCTCGCGGCGTTTCGGAAAGAGAACGACCCGCTCGCGCGAGGCGAGTTCGCCCCACTCGGTCGGGTACCAGACGACCGGGTCGGTCTCGACGTTCACCCGCTGGACTCGCTCCGCATCGGCGAGCGCCTCGAGTCCGTCCATCGCGTCCGCCTGCGAGACCCCGAGACGGCGGGCGACCTGCTGGGCGGTCGCGACGGGGCGACCCTCGGATTCGAGCGCCCCGTAGAACGACGCGAGCGAGACGCCGTCCGCCGCGTCGCTCGGCTGGTTCGCGTCGGTCGGGGGCGCGTCAGGAAGGGACGCGTCGGTCACGCTGGACACGTCGGATGCGTCGGGGGCTTCGGATACGTCGGTCGCATCGGCCAACCGGTCGAGTACGTCTCGGGACGTGCCGGTTCCGTCGCCGTCTCCGTCGGGAGGACCCGGGTCCTCGTCCTCGGCAGTCATCGAACGCGGGTACGGCCGCGACGGGGAAACGGCTTGCGACACCGGGAGTCCGTGAGACGGGCGAGCGGCCTCGTTCGTCGCGAGTGAGCGCAGTTGGATTTCGACGAGCGCGAACGAGGGCGAGAAGACGCGACTCGATTTTCGTCGAAGCGGTTCTGCGTCGCCTCGACGTTATCGAGACGTGCTCGACCGCGCCGGAGCCATCCGGTCGAAGACGGCTCGGAAATCGTCGTCGACGGTGAGGAACTCAGGGAACTCTTCGAGGGTTCGAACGCCGTCGAGATAGACGTACTCGACCGGTTCCGGGGGTATCTCCTCGAAAACCTGAACCGGGCCTCGCTCGGTGAGACCCACGAACGGTCGCCCCTCTGGGTCGGTCTGGGGCGTCAGTTCGTGTTCGAGGTAGAGTTTCGCCATCGCGAGCGCGCTCGCGAGTGGAACCTGTCCGGGCGTCAACTGCCACGTGACCTCTCGATTTTCGTAGTGGACAGTGGTCACATAGCCGTTGTCGAACCGAAAGCAGTCGACTCGCTCTCCCGAACGCGACCACCGCGTCTCCGTCGTACGGGAGCGTTTGAGGGACCATTCCTCGTCGTCGCCGCGGTCTAACACGGCCTCGCCGAGGCGCACCCACACGCGACTGAGCGCACGCATACGTCACTGATTCGTCCCCCTGGGTAATTGCATTGACGCCACGGGAACGAAACAGTCCGTCGCGAGTGAACGTTGTGACGTGAGACCGACTCGGGTGCGGGTACGTGAGACCGACTCGGGTGCGAGGGTGTATCAGAGCGTGCGCCATTGGGCGCGGCCGCTCGGACGTAAACAGCCGGATGCGCGAGAGTCGCACGCACACCACGTTTCCGGTGAACGAGGAGACTGCTCCCCGAGTCGTTGCCGCGGGTGACTCACACCTCGCTTCCGGTGAATCGTGAGTCCGCCTGAGACGGGCAGAGACACCACGTTTCCGATGAATTAGCGCGAGACGTTCGGGAGATAACCACCCGACTCGGTGCGAGACCGGCAAGCGGAGAACGTGGTCCCGAAAGCCGTTGCCGCGAGCCGATTCGCCGAAGAACGTTGCAACGCTGACAGACACCACGTTTCCGGTGAAATACAGCGCGAGGGAACGCGGCAGTAACACCGACCGATGGAGTCGTCAGTTCGCACGTGGGTCGCGAGGACGGAGTCGCGCGAACACCACGTTTCCGGTGAACTGGTGAGTGGCTGACGGTGGGACGCGTGGCGGGAAACGAGTCTGAGGACTCGAACCGTTCCCGTGCGTCCCGGATACAACTGAATCGGTCCACTTATAAGGAACACACCACGTTTCCGGTGAAAACAATCGTTTTAGCCACTCTCCAAGGGTTTCTGCCAGGGACTGCGGAACCGATGTGAGACACCGCGTTTCCGATGAGTAAGCGTGCTCGAGCCGTCAGTGGGCGCCGAACGGCAACTCGGCCCTTATCGGCGGGCAGAACAGTACACATAACAACACTTAAATAATTAATTTGTGTTACCGACCATTGATACACTCGCAAAAGTAAAAAGTACTCGACATTCGAGTACTGTTCGACCGGAATAGACCGTCTCAGTCGAGTGTTTTCGAGCGACTCGTTGATTCTCGGAGTCGGACGTATTGTCGGCCGATCTCAATTCTGCTGTGGTAACTGCAGGTCTGTTAGACCTAAGAATCTCGTTCGTTTCGTCGCTTTCGGACGTTCTCACCCTGTTCTTGTCCGGACCCCACGGCTGGGCAGGCTGTTTTCGTGTGGTCAGGGAAGAACCCCCACACCGTGTTTCCGGTGAACGGGAACCTCCGTTTCGTGTGGACCGTCGACCGGGGTCCGGAGCCGTTCACCGGAAACGTGGTGTGTGTGTGCTGGGTCGAATGGTAAGTCCTTTCACCGGAAACGTGGTGTGTTGCGAACATGCCTAACGCCAGCGACGACCTCTTCACCCGGGAGGACCCCATCTTCGCCAACAAGGAGTTGTTGGAGATCAACCACCTCCCGGGTGAGGGTCGCATCGTCGGTCGCGACGACGAGATTTCGGATCTCGCGACCGCGGTGAACCCCGCCATCTTCGGACAGAGTCCGAGCAACGTCCTCATCTATGGGAAGACGGGGACAGGGAAGTCGCTCTGTGCGAAGTACGTCTCCCAGCGCCTCGTCGAGACGGCCGAAGAAGAGGGGGTGAAAGCGACGTTCGCCTACGTGGACTGCGCACAGGACACGACCGAGACGCAGGCCGTCCAGACTATCGCCGACAGCGTCAACGACACCGCGGTTACCGGGATTAAAGTCCCCGACAAGGGACTTTCGACGTCGACGTACTACAAGCGGCTGTGGCGCATCCTCGACGCACTGTACGACGTGGTTCTCATCATCCTCGACGAGATCGATAAACTGAGCGACGACGACATCCTCATGCAACTCTCACGGGCCGGTGAAGCGGGGAAGATTGCCGGCTGTAAGCTCGGTGTCATCGGCATCAGCAACAAGATACAGTACAAAGACCGGATGGACGAGCGGGTCAAGTCCAGCCTCTGTGAGCGCGAGTTCGTTTTCCCGCCGTACGACGCGAACCAGCTCCGCGACATCATGGACGCCCGGAGCGACGCGTTCCGCGACGGCGTGTTAGACCCCTCGACCATTCCCCGGGCCGCGGCGCTGGCCGCCCGTGAACACGGGGACGCGCGGAAAGCGATTGACATCTTACGGTACGCTGGCGAAATCGCACAGTCGATGGGAGCGAGTACCGTCAAGGAGAATTTCGTCACGCAGGCGCGTCAGCGCGCGGAGACCGACCGCTTCCGCGAGTTGATTCGCGGGTCGACACCGCACTCTCGCTACGTGTTACAGGCGCTCGCCATCCTCTCGCTTTCGAACGAAAAGCAAGACGGCTTCCGAACGAGCCGCGTCTACGAGGTCTACGAGAACATCTGCCGACAGCAGGGCTCCGATAGCCTGTCGCTCCGGCGGGTTCGGGACCTACTGAAAGAACACGCCTTTCTCGACATCATCGAACAGTCGAAACACAGCGGCGGGAGCGCGGAAGGTAGCTACACCAAGCACCAACTTCTCGAAGACCCGGACGTGGTGAGGGACGTCCTCATCGAGAACACGGACAGCTGATTGGTGAATCGGAATCTCGACCGGGGCGTGTGAGGACCGAACCGCCTAGCGGGAACGCTGTACCACCGCAGATGTACCTCCGTAGAGTGGCCTCTTATACTTTATTGCAATAACACGTGACTGGAATATTCACGCGTGACCGACCCGGTCACGATTTTCACTGTCGGCGGAGACTCACGGTTCGAGTCGGTCGACCGGGACCGACGTCGATCGGACCGATTCGTACAGGCTTTCGACCCACGAGACGACTTCTGGGGTGTCGCCGTCCACGAGGGCCGTCAGGTTGTTGTGTTCGTCGTAGGCGGAGACGATGCCGTGGCCGTCGACCACCAGCAGTCCGAAATCGAGGCTCTCCTCGGCGATTCGAAGCTCGAACTGGTCGAGTTCCCGCGCGCGCTCGAAGGAGTCCGGATAGGCGTCTATCGACCGTTCGAGGACCCCGCGGTCGACGATGAGTTCCATCCGGGTGTTCTCTCCCAGCACTGCTTCGGCCGATTCGTTGAACACGCGACTCACGATGGGCGCGACACCGCGGAAGCGGTCGACCGGCTCGTTTCCGACGATAGTTAGATATCTGTTCAGCGGCGCATGCGGGTCGTTTTCCGCGGCGGTCGTGATGTTCATCTGACCGAGGACACCGGGCGGAGCGTCCTCACAGATTTCCGCGGCATCCGCCAGAAACTCGCTCATTCGGTCGGCGCATTCGACCGCCTCGCTGAACCGTTCGTACTGCTCGTGGACTATCGTTCCCCCCGGAGTGAGGTGATACAGCCCATCGTCCTTCTTCGCCCATCCGCGGTCACAGAACCCCGCAAGTGTCCGCTGTGCCGTCTCTCGGGCGCAGTCACAGCGTTCCGCGAGCTCCGTCGGTCGGCGTGGCTCGACCGCCAAGGCTCGGAGAATCGCCTCCCTGCTTTGCGACCCGACGAGAAACGCCACGTCCTCCCGCGCGCTCATGTCATTCTGTTAGACTGTCCGGCATTTTACACTTATGGGTGCTCGTACCCGTGCGCGGCGAAAAATCGATGGTTCGGAAGCGCCTATCCGAGCAGTCCAAGCGCGTCGATGCGCTCGACGATCTCTTCGACGGCGGTTTCCGCGTCGTCCGTCCGCTTTCCTCCGGTGATGACGATTTTTCCGGAACCGAAAAGCAGGATGACGACCTTCGGCTCGTCCATCCGGTAGACGAGACCGGGGAACTGCTCGGGTTCGTACTCGACGTCTTCGAGTCCGAGACCGATAGCCAGCGCGTTCAGGTTCAGGTTGTGTCCGAGGTCAGCGCTGGAGACGATGTTCTGGACGGTTATCTCTGGCTCCTCGTCGACGGGAATCTGAAGCTCGCGGAGCTTGTCAAAGATAATGCCGAGTGCGTCGTGCACGTCGTCGATACTCTTTGCACCCGTGCACACGATCTTCCCCGAACGGAAGATGAGCGCAGCGGCTTTCGGGTCCTGGGTGCGATAGACGAGGCCCGGGAAGTTGTCCGGGTTGAAATCTGCACCGGGGAGGTCGTCGGCGAGGGCTTCGAGGTCGAGCTCCTGACCGATCCCGGTCGATGCGACTACGTTCTGAATCTCGATGGAGTCTGCCGGCCCACTCATTGCTCGCACGTGAATCGTACCTCCGGCCTTATAAAGCGACCCGTTATAAACCGACTTCAACGGGTCCATTCTATCGGCCTTTCGCACGCACGCGAAACTAATACCTTGATTTCTCGCTCGACCGGATTGATGTCACAACTGACCGCGCGTGAAGTTATGGCACGCCTCGTGTCTATTTTTCTCACAGAGCCACTAAATCAATGGGGTTAAATGTAACCGTGCCATTCGGACTAATGCGAAGAAGCGCACGGGGGCACTCCCCCCGACGGCTTCCACCGAACGCCCCGGCCCCAAGGTCGTCAGGCGCTCGCCGGGATGATACACCTTCCCGGGGGTCGCCACGATACGACGGCCTTAAGTGGTCCAAGGCATTTCGGATGAATGCGAACGACACACCGCGATTGCAGGGCGATTC